>NZ_JABBYO010000009.1 GCF_012958305.1 Tautonia rosea
GCACCGCGCACCGACGAGCGCACCGCGCCCGACCGCTCCGCCCCCGCCCCCCCCTCCGCCTCGCTCGGCCAACACCTTCCCCCGTCGCATCGCCCCGACGATCGTGCGGTCGACCAATGACCCTCAGCCGCTCGTCCCTCCCTCCCGTCCTCACCCCCGCCCGAGCCTTCGGGAACCGTCCACCGTCCGATCGGCCGGCTGTCCTTCGACCCGTTCCCTGCTGAGCCGTTTTCTCGGACCGGGCCGGTCCACCCCTCGCGTGGCTTGCTCTTTGACATCCTGCTCCGCAAGACCAGCACAAGACCCGATTCCTCCGGGTCCTCCTCGCCTCGCCTTGACTAAACTCGCTCGCCCCTCTCTCCTCGTCCCGCTCCCGATTCATGGATCGATTCCGCGTCAACTCACCCCTCCCTCCCCTGCGGGGCGAGGGAGCCCGATCTCAACCCTCGCCCCCGTCCTCGGGGGAGAGGGTGGCCGAAGGCCGGGTGAGGGGAGACCGAAGGCAAGACCACGACCAGGGACCACAGACCGGAATCAATCCACCACCTTTGGCCACGGTCCGTCATGCCCGAGCTCCCTGGCCAGTTCCGAGGCCCACTCGTATGCCGCCGGATCCGTCGCGTCGTCAACCGTCACCGGCCTCGGGTAGAGCAGGCCGAGGGCCTGCGACGGTTCCAGGATCCGATCGAGGTTCAGGAAGATCGGCCCTTCGCGGTACGACGAGGGCAAGGCTCGGAGGCGGACGTGTGCAACCTCCGGCTCGAAAACCGCTGCCCACAGCGCGATCGGGGCCTCGGACTGTGCGGCGGTCAGGTGGACCGGCACCCCGGCCAGCCCAGGGAGTTCACCGACGGCGGCGATCGCCCGGCAGAGGTCCCAGACGCGCATACCGTCGAGGGACTGGCCGATCAGGGCGAAGCGACGGCGGAGGTGAGTCTCCTTCACCTCAGGCCAGGCAGTTGTCCCGGTTCCCCTCGGGCAGACGAAGACGATCGGGGCCGAGGGGTCCTGCTCGCCGGCAATGATCCGGTAATGGAAAAGCCACTCGGCCGGTTCCATCGCCCCTTCGGGCACCTCCTCTCCCTCCGTGACAGGCCCGAGAGCGGCCACCATCGGCTGGGCCAGTTCCTCGGGGAGCACAACGAGATTGACCCGGCCTGGCTGATCACGGCGGTTCGACTCGCTCAGCATCCAGAGGTCAAGCCGAACGCCAGGCTGCGAGGTGAAGGCAACCCGATGGATCACCACACCGTCGCGTTCGCTCGCGGACACCAGCTCCTCCTCCAGTGGTGTGACTTCCTCCTCG
This sequence comes from Tautonia rosea, assembly GCF_012958305.1. Classification (NCBI taxonomy): domain Bacteria; kingdom Pseudomonadati; phylum Planctomycetota; class Planctomycetia; order Isosphaerales; family Isosphaeraceae; genus Tautonia; species Tautonia rosea. Next base: position 1,307 of record NZ_JABBYO010000009.1, read on the forward strand.
GAAGGCCAGCCGCCGAAGACCTCCGATCGGAGTTGGTCAAGCCATGCCGACTTGAGCAATTCCCACTCCTCGGTCGAACCCGGCACCTGGGGAGCCTCGGCCTTCGGCACGAACGTCTCGTCGATCCGGGCGTTGAGGGCGTCGGCGGGGATCGGCTCATCCACGTCGAGCACCTTCAGCTCCTCGATCGGGACCCGCCGATCCGGCTCCTCGATCTCGCTGGGATTGGTCGGCTCTCCCTTGAGCCATGTGTTCATGAAGGCGAACGACGGGTGGCGGATCTCCTCGGTATCCTGGTGCCCTCCCTCGCCGATCACCAGGCCGAGGCGGTCGGAGGCGCCGTACCACTCAAAAACGGTTTCAAGCGTGTCATAGATGCGGCGGATGCCGGGTACGGGGAAGATGGGGTCGGCGTCGGTGTTCTCGACGAGCAACGCCTTGGGGGCGACCAGCGCGGCGAGGGTATCGAAGTCCCAGGCGTCGGTGTTGACCATGTACATGCAGTCGCAATGACCCTCGATCACCCCGTTCGGATGGGCGCCGGTCGGCCCTCCTTTGATCAGGTGGTCCTTCAGGTCGGTGATGCCGGCCACGGGGATCACGGCCGAGAGGCGATCGTCCACCGCCCCCAGGTACCAGGAGATCGCCCCGCCCCCCGATCGGCCGGTCACGCCCAGGCGATCCGGGTCGACCTCGGGCCGCGACTGGAGGTAATCGAGCCCTCGGATCCCGTTCCAGACCTCAACTCCGGCGGGCGTGTACCCGCGAGATTGCCACCACCACTTCCCCTCGCGATAAGTTCCATGATGAAGGCCCGGTATTTCGCCCAGTTGCAGCGTATCGACAAGCAGGCACACATACCCATTCGCGGCGTACCAGGCTGCATGGTGCTGGTAATGGGCCTTGCAGCCGTAGATCACCCCGTCCCGGACCACGTTCGCATGACCACACACATAAAGGATCGCCGGCAACGGTTGCTCGACCACCTTGGGTCGATACAGGTTCGCCGTCACATAAAGGCCGGGGGACGACTGGTAGAGAATCCGCTCGACGACGAAATCCGGGCGCTCGACGATCCCGCGGACCTCGACCTTCAGGTCGGTTCGCTCGGGCATCGGGTCGAGGCCGAGCATCGACAGCAGGCGAGCCTGCAACTGCGGACGGCGGGCCTTCCAGGTCTCGGTGTCGTCGATCCCGAGCAACGGTTCGGCGGTGATCCGGTCCACCTCGGCCGCGAAGAACTCGGCATGCGGTTGATCTTCAGCCCCAATCGATTGCACCAGCCCGAGCACACAAACAACCGAAAAGAGAATCAAATGTGGATTTCTCATCGTGGTCCTCGGCAGTCATGGGGAGGTGGGTTGCCGCGGACCATCTTAGCCGCTGTTGCTCGGCAGATCTCTCCTCAAGAAGATGATGAACGAGACGATCGCGCCCACGGCGAAGACTCCGCCGAGGGTGGCCAGGTCCATCCATTGCTCGCGAGTCGGGTCGAGCGTATTGGCGACCGGGGCGTAGAACTCGAAGACCGAGAGGTTTGCCACCCAGTCGTATTCCTCGTACTGCCGGGCGAAGATGATTCCGGCGATTCCGGTCAGGGTGATGGCCAGACCGATGATGCCGGCCCGAGCCCGCGACAGGCTTCCCGAGGAAACGGTCAGTGTGTAGCCGAAGACCGCCATCCCAAGCGCAATGAGCGAGCCGATCATCGGCAGGTACTCGACCGGTGCCGGGGTTCCGTTGAGCCGGAAGATCAGGCGAGACGAGACCAGATGCCCGGCAGTGATCGCCAGGCCCAGCAGGGCAAAGACGAGGACCGTGGCCAGGATCTGCGCGGTCAGAAATGTCGATCGGCGGATCGGTCGCGAAAGGGTCAGGTCGAGCGTTCCTCGCTCGACTTCCCCGGCCACGGCGGCCGAGGCCCTCGAGATCGCCCAGCCGAGCAGGGCGAGGAACACCAAAGGGTGGTTGGCGATTGCCACCTGCATGGCCAGGGTCGGCGTTTCGCTCGGGGCAATCCCAAGCATTTGCTCAGCCGGCACACCGAAGAAGACGTAGATTTGAGGACCCGCTCGGCCCCGGCGTCGCTCGCGACGAGGCTCCTCCCGCTCGGTGTCCTCGGTTCCCTCCACGTCGGCGGCCACCGATGTGTCGGCCTCGACCTCCGACGCGCTTGGGAACTGGAACTCTGACATCCCCCAGTTCCAGAGCAAGGCCAGCCCGAAGAAGCCGAGCGTCGAGATGAGCAGCGACCCTCGGGTTTCGCCGAGGAGTTTGCGGACGATCGTCAGCAGGGCCATCATCGGTCCTCGGGATCGGGCTCGGGGTTCGGGCCGTGGTATCGGTCGTACAGGGCGCGGAGGTCCTCAGTGCCGATGGCCAGATCGGCCACCGGCTGCGACGCCAGCCAGCCGAGCAACGGCCCTGCTGCACCTCGGTGTTCGAGCAAGAGGACCTCCCCGTTGCGATCTCGGACCGAGAGTTCCAGTTCCTCGGGCAAGGCGGCTGGAGGAGCCCCCTGGAACCGGACGAGTAAGAGGCGAAGGTTTCGTCGGCGTTCGTGCATATCTTCGACATGCATCAGCCGGCCTCGTCTCATGATCGCCACCCGATCAGCCACCTGCTCGACTTCGGTCAGCACGTGACCGGAGAAGATGACGGTCTGCCCCTGGGTTCGAGCATCGGTCACCAGCCGAAGCACATCGTTACGGGCGGATGGGTCAAGGGCCGAGGTCGGTTCGTCGAGGATCAGGATGTCGACTGGATCGGCAAACGCTTGCGCAAGTGCGAGCTTTTGCTTCATTCCGGTGGAGAAGGTGCGGACCTTGCGACGCAGGTCGAGGCCCATCACCCGCTCGGCCAGGGCGACGGCACGGTCCATGCCGGCCCCGCCCCGGAGGTTGTTCAGGTACTGGAGCAATTGATACCCCCGGACCGAGCCCGGCAGGCGCACTTCTCCGGGGATATAGGAGATCCGTCGGCGGACTTCCAGGCTGTGCCGCCAGCAGTCGAACCCATCCACACTCGCCGATCCCGACGTAGGCCGCAGCAGGCCGAGCAAGAGGCGAATGGTCGTGGTTTTCCCCGAGCCGTTGGGCCCAAGTAAACCGTAGACCTCACCCCTTCGGACCTCCATCGACACCTTCGACAGCGCCGGAAAGGCTCCGTAATGCTTCGTCAAACCCTCGGTGAGAATCATCCCTTGGTTGCACCCTTCGAGGACCGATGCGTCGATCTCCCTTCCGGTTCTACCCCGGCAGGTTTCACCGAAGGGCCACCATCAACCGCCAGACGAACGCGGGACGGAACTCCCGAGACCGCTCCTCGTCGTCTCCCTTGGGGAACGGTTTGCGACGAGCCTACGGTCGCCGATCTCGATGCAAGTCCGGAGCCGTCGTTGCGAGGTGACTCAACGGTCGATTGGGTCCCTCTCCCAGGGGTCTGTCGAGCACCGACGTGAGGAGAGGGACATGGCTCAACGAGCTTACTTCCCGCCGTCGAGGCAATCGGCCAGTTCGCGAAGCACGTCGGGAAGCGATCGAGGACGCGAGAAGGCCTGGCCGCGGCCTAGGTAGACCCGGGTCGGCTCACCAGTTTCCTCCTCCGACTCGACGACCAGGCGGCCGCCGGGCACGAGGGTATCGAGCACGGCGTTGATCAGGGCCAGCTTGGTGCGTTCCCACTCCTCTCCTTCGATGACCGGAGTTCGCGCGTAAGGCAGCGTCACGCCGGCCAGATACCGGGCGATACTGGGCTGTTCCACGACCGAGGCGGCCACGGCCGCATGTTCCTTCAGCAGGACCGACCCCAGATAACATTCGCCGGGCGGGCAGGGCGGCTCCATCGTGCAGCGGCCGTCCGGATTGGTCTGGCACTGAGCCATGACGAGCTTCCTCGCACTTTCGTTGCGTTCAATCGGTATTCGAAGCAGATTCAAGCGTCGGCCGATGCGGCCTCACTCCCGCATTCTCCCGCCTGTGAGACGACTCCGCAAGCCCACCCTCACCCTGCGAGGCGGCCAGGACGCCCAGAAACGGGGAGGCTGGCACAGAAAAGAAAGACCCCCGGCAACCCCGAAGGATCGGCCGAGGGTCTGGATTGTCTCAATCGGTCAAGGCACGCCCCCCCTGAGGGGGGAGAGGCCCAAACCGGAATCAGCCCTGCGGCGAGGCCGTTTGGGCCGTGGGAGCAACCTGCGGGGTCGGCGCGGCGTAGGTCACCGGAGCGTAGGTCACAGGCACCATCACGGTCTTGGTCACCGGAACCTGCTTGACAATTTGTCGGGGAACTTTCTTGGTGATCGTCACGGGAACCTGTTCCGCAACCCGAACCGGCTTCATCCGGGTCTGCATCTCGGTGATCGGAACCTTCCGCTTGACGGTCGTCGTCACCGGCACCTGCTCGGGAATGCAGCGGGTCACCGGCACCATTTGCACCGAGCAATCCGGGGCGCAGTGCCCGTGCTTGCGGTGTTTGACCTTCGCAGGAACATATTCCGTGACCTTGTGTGTTCGGGTCACCATCTTCGTGACAGGAACTTCCTCGATCACGAATCGCTTGACCGGAACTTCAACCGGCACGTGCTCCACGCGATATTTCGTTTGCATGACCGTAACCGGAACACAGTCGAAGACCGTCTCGGTCACGTTGCAGTAGGTTGTCACCGTTTGCGGAACCATTTGCACGCACGGAGCGGCGGGTTGACCGCAACCATGACAGGCCTGCGCCGTCTGCACCGCTGTCACTCCAAAGACTGCGGCCGAGAGCACGAGGGCTCGACTCAACATCCGATGCATCGTCTCTGCTCCAAGAAAATGGATGACCTGGCCATCCATGTCGGGGGGAGACCGCTGGCCGCCCATCCGTCCCAGATGTAGCAAATTCTCCAGGCGGTACAATTTTACTATTTACGACATTTCTGAGGGAAACGCAAGCAGCTAGACCGTGCGAGGCGATGCGGGGATGCGGCTCATTCGACCGAAATTCCGCGATAGCAACACCCTAACGACGATCGTGTGCCGATGGTTCGATCGGGCAGATTTTTCCGATCGTTTCGCCAGCCGGTGGGGAGAGGCGATCAGGGCGGATCGGCCCGTGGCCTCTTGTGTCCGACCTCGCGGCGGGGTATCGATGCGACTCGACGACGTGATCCGGTTTGCTCCGAAGGAGAATCGCCGATGGTTCGGATCATCCTTGCGGGCCTGGCCTTGATGGTCTCGGCCCTTCCCGCCTCCGCGCAATCGCTCCCCGGGACGTCTGCCTGGGACGATCGAGGAAGCACGGATGAGGCGGCGCAGGCCATGGTCGAGGGCTTGCATCGGTTCCTCGATCGGGAAACGGCGGCCAGCATCGCAGGCCGATCGAGGCACTGGAACCGTGATGGCTCAAGCGCGAAGGCGTATGCCCGGTCGGTCGATCCGAACCGGAAGCGGCTGGAGCGGATCATCGGGGCGGTCGACCCTCGGGTCGAGCCGGTGGCCATGCACCTTGTTGGTACCACGGAGCACCCGGCCGAGATCGCCCGAGCCGACGGATTTCGCGTGTTCGCCGTTCGATGGGACGTCTTCTCCCAGGTGCAGGCCGAGGGCCTTATGCTGGAACCCGAGGGGGAGGTCATCGCCAACGTCGTGGTCATGGCCGACTGCGACGTGCTCCCGGAGGCGATCGTTGGACTGACCGACGGCCTGCCGCCTGAGTCTCAGGTGGCTCGACTGCTGGCCGAGGCGGGATGTCGGGTCGTCGTGCCCGTCTTGCTCGATCGGTCCACCACCTTCTCGGGCAACCCTGACGTGGCGATGACGAACCTGACGCACCGTGAATGGCTCTGGCGGCAGGGGTTCGAGACGGGCCGTCACCCGATCGGATATGAGGTCAACGCCGTCCGGGCCGCCCTTGACTGGTTCACCCGAGACGGACAGGCCGAGTTGCCGATTGGTGTGGCCGGGCACGGCGAAGGGGGGCTGATCGCCCTGTACGCAGCCGCCCTCGACGAGCGGGTCGATGCCGCCTGGGTGGCCGGTTTCTTCGGCAATCGTCAGGAAGTCTGGCGGGAACCGATCGAACGAGACATCTGGGGCTTGCTCAATGAGTTTGGCGATGCCGAGATCGCCAGCCTGATCGCCCCCCGGGCCTTGCTGATCGAGCCGTGCCTCGGACCTGTGGTTGATGGTCCTCCGCCGGCCGTCAACGGGCGAGCTGTGGCCGCTTCGGGAGCGCTCAAGGCAATCGACATAGAAGGAACTGTCAACGAATTCGCTCGCCTGATCCGACTGACCGAGGATCTCGATCGCAAACGCTTCCGCATCGGCCCAGTCTCGCGAGCGCAATCGCTGAACGCGGGTGATCTCGCGCGTCGGAATTTCCTGGAAATGCTGCTCGGTCGAGACGAACAGGCCGATGATGAGCAATCGATTCCTGAACCGCGATGGGCCGAGAAGGCCGCCTTGCCTGATCCCGTCGCTCGGATGGGCCGCTGGGTCCGGGCCCTTCAGCGCCACACGCAGGAGGTGCTTCGGACCTCCGAATATCGTCGAGAGGCGATGTGGTCGAAGGCGGATCGGTCCTCGCCCGACACCTGGCACGCCTCGACCCAAGTCTTCCGCGAGAGGTTCCGCGAGGAGCTGATTGGTCAGATTCCGAGCGCGACGGAGCCGCTCGAACCTCGATCGATCAAGGTCCTCGATGAGGCAAACTTTGAAGGGTACGCCGTCGAGATCCCGGTCCTGCCCGACGTGGTCGCCTCGGGCATTCTGCTCTTACCGAAAGACCTGGCCGAAGGGGAGCAACGGCCGGTGATCGTTTGCCAGCACGGTCTGGAAGGGACGCCGGACCCGATCGTGATCCCGGGGGTCGAATCGCCGTACAACTCCTACGGAGCGGCGCTGGCCGACCTGGGTTACATCGTCTATGCACCTCAGAATCCGTACATCGGACAGGATCGGTTTCGGACGCTGCAGCGCAAGTTGCACCCCTTGAAGGCGTCGCTGTTTTCGGTCATCGTGCGTCAGCACGAGCGGACGATCGAATGGTTGAAGACGTTACCGAGCGTCGATCCCGAGCGGATTGCTTTCTACGGGCTTTCTTACGGCGGCAAGACGGCCATGCGGGTGCCGGCCCTGATCGACGGCTATTGCCTGTCGATTTGCTCGGCCGACTTCAATGAGTGGGTCGTCAAATGTACCAATCTCTATCGAACGCTGAGCTACCTGTACACGGTAGAGTACGACATGTACGAATGGGACCTTGCGTCCGGATTCAATTATGCAGAGATGGCCGCCCTGATCGCCCCTCGGCCGTTCATGGTCGAGCGTGGGCACTCTGACGGTGTCGCGCCGGACGAGTGGGTCGCGTATGAATATGCGAAAGTCCGGCGGCTGTATGATACGCTGGGGATCGGCGATCGCTCGGAGATCACCTTTTTCAATGGCGGGCACCTGATCAAAGGGGAGGCCACATTCGACTTCCTCGCCCGGCACCTTGACTGGCCTCGCGGCCGACGTTCTTTGGAGTCCTTGCAACCATGATGCGCACACCAGTCCTGGCGGGATGGCTCGCCGCACTGTCCCTCGTTCCGAACGCTCGGGGCGAGGATGGGGCTTTCCCGGTCGATTCGAACCTGAAGGCCGGGGTGGCCCGGGTCGACATCACTCCGGAAATGCCGGAAGGGGGGATGGACGTAGTCGGCCACCCCCGGCACGTCGAAGGAGTCCGCGACCCGATTCGGGCCGAGGTCCTGGTGCTCGACGACGGCGAGACCCGCGCGGCGATCGTGACCTATGACCTACTTGAGGCCTGGTCGAGCCTGGTCGAGGCGACCCGATCCGCCGTCTCGGAAGCCGCCGGGGTGCCGAGCAATCAGATCCTCGTGGCGGCCTCGCACAACCATTCGGGACCGGGCTACACCCCTGGTTCTGCGTGGGCCGAGGAGGTGACGGCCAAGATCAAGGAGGCCGCGACCGAGGCCGCCAAGGGGATGCGGCCGGTGACGATCGGCTATGGCGAGGATGAGATCACCTTCAGCATCAACCGGCGCAAGGTGATCAACGGCCAGGCGGTCGTGCGGCTGAACCCGGACGGGCCGAATGATCGTCGCGTGAAGGTGCTTCGATTCGACGACGGCAAGTCGCTCACGCCGATGGCGGTGGTCATGCTGGGGGTTTGCCACCCGTGTTTCTTCACCTGGGGAGACGATGGCACCCCCCCCTACCCTGGGGGCTACCCGAAGATGAGCGCCGACTTTCCGGGAGAGGCTCGACGCTATATCGAAGCCATTTACGGAGGAGAGACGACCGCGATGTTCCTTCAGGGGTGTTCGGGGGACATCCGGCCGAACCTCCCCGGCCTTCCCTACCGATGCGCCGACGAGGCCGACATTCAGTGGGCCGGCCGTGATCTGGGAGGAGCGGTGGTTCGGGCCCTGTCGCGGAGTGTCGTCCGCGAGCAGCTCAAGGAGCGGCCGTCGTACTACCGGATTCGGTCTGCAAGCGAGGTTGTGAATTTGCCAGGCAAGGAGGAGCCGGTCCCCTCGGAGATGATGGCCCTGAAGATCGGCCCCTACCTGATCCTGACCATGCCAGGCGAGCCGATGGTCGAGCTCGGGTTCCACATTGAAGGTCTGATCGCCGACCGCGCGGTGCCGCTGGTCATTGGGTATGCTAACGGCGGTATTGGCTACATCGCCCCGGCGAACGCCTATCCGGTGGGAGGTTACGAGCCGGAGATGTCGCCCTTGACGGCAGACGCCGAGGCGGTGATTTACGAGACGCTCGACGAGCTGGCCAACCGGGTCATCGGCGATGTCTTCAAGGTCTTCTCCAAGCGCGAGGAAGACCAGGAGAATTGATCGGAGCGCGGTGCAACATCCCTTCGCGTCCTGAAACCGCCTTCTGAACCTCTGAGAGTCGGAACGAGGGGCGGCCCTTCCCCAAGGGGCTGCCCCTCGGTGTTGATTGGGATCAACACGGGACTCCGACGTCGGCACGATCCTCGATCGGCGCGGCCGAACATCCAATCATGAGCGTCACCCCGGCGTGGGGACGGCGTAGAAGACACAGACGCATGTTCTGCGCGATCTCTGATTCGTCGGCTGCGCCGAGAGGTCCGTTGTCGAACAACGGGCGGCGTGGAAGGTCCGCCCCGACGATGCGTTGACGAGCGTTTCAAGGGAGCATTTCTGAATGGATCGGTCGATTGTCACCATGAAGATCGTGAAGACCTTAGGGATTGTCGGGGTCTCGGTGCTGGCACTGGTCGCCAGCCCGTTGGCCCGGGGCGATTCGATCGTGCTCTCGACGGACCTGAATTCCCGGACTGAGGGGCTCGGTTCGTTCTCGGGCGTGTTCCATTTCTCGGCGGTTGACGACCAGAACGCCTCGTTGATTCTTGAATTGACCAACACCATGGATCCGGCGGTGGGGGGCTATCTGACGCGGTTTGTCTTCAATAACCCCGGAGACGCGATCAGCGGGCTTTCGCTGACATCTGCTCCCGACGATTTTCAAGCGGCACTCGGGAAGAACGCCTTCGGGCTGGAACCCTTCGGGCAGTTCGACATCGAGGTGGGCATCGGGAACGGCCGGCCCCAGCGCGGCCTGGCGGCGGGTGAGTCTGGCCGCTTCGAGTTTGCGCTGAAGGGATCGGGATTCGACAGCCTCTCGGCCGTGTCGTTTCTCGAAACGCTCAGCGTTCCCCCCGGTGATGGTGGGGGACTGAGGTCCTTTGTGGTGCGGTTCCAGGCCATCCCGACGGGCGCCGGCAGTGACAAGGTTCCGGCCCTGTTCGGCGTTTCGGGGAGTGTGGCGCCCATCCCCGAGCCTGCGAGTATGCTCTCGTTGGCGATGGGTCTTGCCGGGGTGGGGTGGATAGCCCGCAGAGCCCGACGGGCTCGGCGTATGAGCTCGATCCCGAGTGAGGTTCCGGCGCATTGACCTCCGGCCGCCGTCGCATGTGATGGCAAGACCGGGTCAAATGATCCTCCTGGCGATTGAGTCGCGAGGCGAGTTCGGGGCGACGGGAACGCTGATTCCCATCGACCCGACTCGCCTTGTGGCGTTTCGAGCGGTGCTTCAGGGTCGGGATCGCCCCGCAGGAATGAGGAACAGCCCCTTCAGGGACCTTGAGCCGAAGCCCCGTTCCTGACGTTGCCGCGCAATTCTGGAGAGCGATGTAAGGTGCTGCAGACGCATTGTGGTGCCCCTGCGGTTCGGCTTCCGCGGTTCAGGAGCGAGGCAGAGAGACGTGCCCCTTGAGCCAGGCGGCCACGCGGATGAGCTCGGCATATCCGAAAGGCAGATTGCCGCCGGGCACCCGTCCCGGCTCATAGAGGATGTTCAAAACCCGATCGAGGACCGGCAGTTGGGGACAGCACCATCGCCCCTGGTGGTCGAGAATCGCCTCAGCCGGCTCTCCCCGGTGGGTTTGAAACACGACTTTTCCGAGAATCGTGCTTCGGCCGGGGGAAGGATTCAGAGCAGTTGCCGTCGGGTTTTGAAGCTCTTCGGCGGGGTCATCGGCCGAAAAGGGAGTGGGGAAGCCCGATCGACAGAAGCACGAGAACATAACGATCTCCTCGGCAGGGTGGGGATCGCAATCGGACACCATGTTGGGAACTCTACCATAGTGAACTTTAGTACACAAGAGATATTTTAGGCGATTGCGAGGGACCTGGCCGGACCCGATCGACGCGTTTCTCAACGCTGATTGGAACCGGGAGGATCACGAGGTCTTGAGTCTGAGAGCGGAAGCGAGCCGGGGGATGCGACCGGACGTCCGCGAGAGGGTCGAAGCCCCAACATGACTGACGCAGGCAAGGGTGAGCGGTTGGCGAATGTTGCAAGCCTCGGGGACCTCGACACGCGTTGACGGGGGAGAGTTCGCGGGCCAAGACCACGGGGCCGGACTTGATCTGGTCTGAGGTTCTCTGATCCGGATATGATTGGTGATGGTTGCATGGGGCTTGATCCGGATCGTGCAGGAGACGACGCTGTTCTGACATGGGTGCCTCGTGTCCCTAATCGAGCCGACGCACGCGACATGCTTCAGGAGCGTTTGGTGATGGGATGTCGGAAGTTGGGCGTTTCCACGAGGAGACCCAGGGGTCGAATGGTCGTAACGTTCTCGATGAGGAATCAAACCATGGCACGAATCGCCCTTGCGTTGATGTTGCTTGGAGTCTTCGGGACGGCATCACCGGCCCAGGACCGAGCGTACGAAGGCCGTCGGGTCGAGGTGAAAGACCCGGCCACCTTCGTCGCCGCGCAGGATCGTCCCCTCTTTTCCGGCCCACAACCTGGCGAGGCGTTGCCCGACTTCGAGATGATTGGGGTCGCAGGAGAGCGGGACGGCAAGACGGTCAACCCGGTGGCGATTGCGGGGGAATCTCCTCAATTGCTCATCTTTCAGGGGGGAATCGAGGGTCTTCGGAGTGTGCTGGCCTTGACGAGGTTTCTGCCAACGATTGCCGAGGAATCGGGCAGCACGCTGGTCGTGACGGTCGTGTTGATGGACGACGACCGCAACGCCTCGGAGGAGATGGCCGGCCGGATCGCGCCGTACCTGGGGGAAACGGTCGTGCTGGGTTACACCACCGACGGTCGAGACGGCCCCGGCGTGTACGGCTTGAACCGAAACGTGGCGCAGACGATCCTCTTCGCCAAAGGGGGGATGGTCACGCGAAGCTTTGCCTTCCCGCAGGGTGGGATCTATGCGGACCCTCACGTGCTGGGCGCGATCGCTGAGTTGCTGGAGGTCGACCGCGACACCTTCGGCACCTGGATCGCCAAGGCCCAGGCACAAGAGGAGCAGAGGCGGGTGCGGAACCGCCGCTGAGATAGACCAGCCCCTTGCGTTCTCGAATCCGACTCCGATCGAGAGGAGCGCAGCAGCATGCCATGGATTGCCTGGAGGGGGGCGACCGCCTTCCTGGTCCTGAGCTTGGCGATGGCCGAGTATGGGAGTGCCGCCGGTTCTGCTCGGGCCGACCGCGTCGACTTCGAGAACGACGTGATGCCGCTGTTCACGCGGTTCGGCTGCAACGCGGGGGTCTGCCACGGCGCAGCGGTGGGAAGGGGGGGCTTTGGGCTCTCCTTGTATGGGGGCAATCCCGACGCTGACGCTCAGGCGATCGTCCGGCAGCTCGAAGGGAGGAGGATCAATCTGGCCCATCCTGAGGAGAGTCTTCTGCTGGCCAAGCCGACCCTTGCTCTTGACCACGGAGGAGGCTTCCTCTTCGAGGAGGATTCGGAGGCCGCCGTGTTGCTCCGGGATTGGATCGCCCAGGGAGCCGAAACCGAGTCGTCGCGAAGGCAGGTGCGGGTGGTCGTGAAGCCTGATCGACATCTCGGCGAATTCCTGGATGAGCCGATTCCGCTCCGGGTAACGGCGCACTATTCCGACGGCAGCCTGGCCGATGTGACAAGATGGGCCGTGTTCTCGGTGGAAGATCCCTCGGCCGTCGCCATTGACCAGGATGAGGCGATTGCACGGGTCTCCCGGGCCGGCCGGCACATTGTGATCGCCCGATATCTCGGCCACGTCGAACCGATCGAGTTCATCGTGCCTCCCGGAAAGGCTCCGATCGATCTGTCGAGCGAACCTCGGCGCAATTTCATTGATGAGCATCTTCTTGAAATGCTTGAGATGCTTCGAATCCCACCCTCTCCCCTCGCCGACGACGCGACCTTCCTGAGGCGGGTAACGCTCGACCTGACCGGTCGGCTCCCGACACCGGAGGAGGTCGATGCGTTCCTGGCCGACCCAGGGCTGTCGAAGCGGGAGGAGAGGGTTGAGCGCCTGCTTCGTTCGGACGAATTCAGCTCATACTGGACGCTGCAACTGGCGAAGCTGTTCCGGGTTCGCCCCTCGGGCCGGGGTCCGAACCGGGAGCTGGAGGGGGCGACAGCTTACCATCGGTGGCTTGCCGAGCAGGTCCGCGACGACGCAGGCTACGACACGATCGCCCGGTCGGTGCTTCTGGCCGAGGGAGACACCCACCACAACGGGCCTGCCAATTTTTCTCGGACTGGCAACGGACCGAGGGAGCAGGCTGAGTTCGTGAGCGAGCTGTTCCTGGGCAGTCGACTTCGATGCGCCAATTGCCACGATCACCCGCTCGACCGCTGGACCCAGGACGACTATCACGGCCTGGCCGCCATTTTCGCGAAGGTGAAGGGGGGCCGCGTCATCGAGCCCGACCCCGACGGCGATGTGATCCATCCGGCCACCCTGGAGCCCGCTCGCCCTCGGATTCCCGGTGAGGCGTTTCTACAAGACGCGGGAGGCGAGCGGGCCGCGCTGGCCGATTGGCTGACCGACCGCGACAACCCTGTCTTCTCCCGAGCGATCGTCAACCGGCTCTGGGCCCGGATGATGGGTCGCGGCCTGGTGTCTCCGGTCGACGACTTCCGGTCCACCAATCCGGCGACCCACCCTGAACTCCTCAACCTGTTGGCCGAGGATTTCGAGGAAAATGGGTACCGACTGCGGCACACGATCCGCCTGATTGCGACCAGCGTCTCCTACGCTCGGGAGGCGACGGCCCTGGATGCGAATGCCTTCGACGACCGATTCTCCTCGCATGCCCTCCGCCGACCGCTGGAGCCGGAGGTCCTGGCCGATGCCTTCTCGGACGTTCTGGGCATTCCCGAGCCTTATGGCGATGAACCCCTGGGGACGAGGGCGGTCGCCTTGATTGACTCTGCCGTCCCCTCTCGGTCGCTCGAAGTGCTGGAACGCTGCGACCGGGTTGAATCGTGCGAGGATGAGGGATCAACTGCCGGCGGGCTGCCCCAGGCGCTCCACCTGATCAACGGCCCGTTGCTCAACGCCCGAATCGGGGCATCGGGCGGGCGTCTCGACCGTTTGATCCATGCTGGGATGACGCCGTTGCAGATCATCGATGCGTTCTTCGTGGCCGCGCTTGGCCGGCATCTCTCGGACAAGGAACGCCGGTTCTGGGAGGACCATGTCGATGACGATCGCCCTGCGGACGAGCAGCGCGCCTTGCTTGAAGACATGGTCTGGGGCCTGCTGGCCTCGGACGAGTTCCGCACGAACCACTGATCAGGATGGCGAGGCCATTGCCGCAGGCCTGACGCTCGAAACGACCGATCACATCAAATTCCGAGGAGATGCGGATGAGTGGCTCCAGACGGTGCGACAGTGTCAGCCGGCGGGATGTTGTGCGGGTCGGGGGGCTAACGGCCCTGGGCTTCGGGCTTGGGCAGTTCTTTCAGGCCGCTCGAGCCCGAGTTGCCGATCCCCGGCTTGCGCCGAACGCAACATCATGCATCTTGATCTGGCTCGACGGCGGGCCATCCCACCTGGAGACATTCGACCCGAAGCCGGACGCTCCGGAGGAGGTCCGAGGGCCGTTTGGGACGATCGCCACGTCGATCCCCGGCGTCAGGCTGGGCGAGTGCCTGGAGCGGACGGCAACAGTCCTCGATCAGCTGGCGATTGTCCGGTCGATGACATCGCCGCTGGGAGAGCACAATTTGGGGACGCATTATGTGTTGACAGGATACGCGCCGACACCTGCACTTGAGTATCCGTCGTTCGGCGCCACCGTCGCCCACGTCCGGGAGAACCCGGGAGTGCTGCCGCCGAACATCGCCATCCCCCAGTTCACCGGCAACCTGAGCGGACACGGCTATCTGCCCGGAGCAACCCGGCCCTTCGCCGTCGGGGGGGACCCGGCGCGGCCGGACTTCAAGGTCCGCGACCTTGACCTGGCCGAGGGGCTCGATGTCTCCCGATTGGCTCGTCGGCATGAGTTCGCCGCCGCGGTTGACGCGTTGAGCCGAGCCCGAGACGCCGCGCCATCGGCCCAGACAGACCCGGATCTGGAACGCGCCTTCGACCTGATCACTTCACCCGAAGCAAAGGGGGCCTTCAACCTGCACGAGGAGGACGACCGGCTTCGGGCCCGATATGGCAGGGACGGCGGGAACAGCATCGGCCAGTCCTGCCTGCTGGCCCGTCGCCTGATCGAACGAGGTGTCCCCTTCGTCACAGTGACCAGCTCCGGCTGGGACTCGCATGCCAACATCGTTCAGCTCAAGGAACGCTATCGAGGGGATCAGAGCGCCCATTTACCCTCGCTGGACCGGGCGCTGTCGGCCCTGATCGAGGATCTGACCGACCGGGGGATGCTCGATGAAACGCTGGTCGTGGTGATGGGAGAGTTCGGCCGGACTCCGAAGATGAACTCCAACGGCGGTCGAGACCATTGGCCGAACGTCTTCAGCGTGGTCCTCGCCGGAGGTGGCGTGAGGGGTGGTCAGGTGATCGGCGGCAGCGACTCGCTGGCCGAATACCCCGATCACTCCCCGGTCACCCCGGCCGATCTTGCGGCCACGATATACACCTTGCTGGGAATTGATCCAAAGCTGGAGCTCCAGACCTCGGACGGGCGACCCGTCCGTGTCGCTCCGGAGGGAGCACGGATCGTGCGGGATCTGATTGCCTGACCGCAACCGTCTTCGGCCTCTGTGCCGATTTGGCTCTGATCGAGACGTTCGAATGAAGCAATCTGTTTCGATCTTGATTGCGCTTTCGCTGATGCTCGGGTGGGGTGTCTCCCTCCATGCTCGCCCGTATTCGGTCGGAGAACCGCCAATCACCGATCTGGCGTTCGCTCCGGACGGCGCATCGTTGGTGGCGACCTCGCAACGTGGAATCCTGATCCTTGACCGGGCTGAGCTCAGGTTGCGGGCAACCCTGGAATCGGAGAGCACGAACCTGCATGCGCTGGCGTTCTCTCCATCGGGGGATCGGCTCGCGGTGGGAGGTGGCCAGCCCACGGTGGAGGGGACCGTCGAGATCCGAGACTGGCCCGGAGGAGCATTGCGAGTGACCTTCTCGGAGCAGACCGACTCGGTCGTTGACCTGGTCTGGATCGACGAGGATACGATCGCAGCGGCAAGCCTCGACCACAGCATCGTCTTGCTGGAGGTCGCCTCGGGCAAGGTGATTCGCCGCCTTGAAGGGCATTCCCGAGGCGTGTCGGCGCTGGCGTCGATGCCAGGAGAGGGCTTGCTCGTCAGCGCGGGTCGAGACCAGAGCCTTCGGGTCTGGGAGATCGCGTCGGGGGATTTGGTCCACAGCCTCGATCACCACACCCTGCCGGTCAATGCTGCCGCGCCACGTCCCGGCGGTGCGGGCCTGGCCGTGGTGGCGACGGCCGGTGATGACCGAACCGTCCGGTTCTGGCAACCCGCGATCGGCCGAATGGTTCGCTTCGTCCGTCTGGACTCGGTACCGCTCGCCTTGGCCTGGCTACCCGACGGCTCACGGGCCGTGGTGAGCTGTGCCGACGGTCGTGTCCGGTTCATCGACCCAACAACCGTCGAAGTCACCGCGGATCTGCCCGCGATCGACGGCTGGGCCTACGCGATTGCCGTGGATCCAACCGACGCGGATCTGCTGGTCGGAGGTCAAGACGGCCGAATTCATCGGGTCGCCTGGAAGTGAGAGGGAGAGTCGTTCGGGAGCCGAGTTTCGTTTCACTCAAGGTGATGGCTGATTCCGCCTCGTCGGAATTGTCAGGTCGTTCCCAAGGCTCACGCGATGGGCAATTCGCCCAGGACCAGACGATCGACGAAGAGGCCGATTCCCGCGAGTTCCTCTCTGACAAGGTCGCCGATCGGGCCGACGACGTCCCCGACGCTGGCATCGGATGTCAGGGCCACACGAACCGAACTACACCAGGGATCATCGAGCGGACGGCCGATCCGACTGCAGAGCCAAACGGTGACCTCCTCGACCGGCTCGATCCTGGCGTGGACCATGGCCGCGATCCGGTGGGCCAGCAGGTGATAGATCTTTCCGACGTGGCAGGTCGGATTTTTGCCGGCGGCCGCTTCCAGGGTCATGGGGCGGCTGAGACTGATCAGGCCGTTGACGCGGTTGCCGCGGCCGACCTCGCCGCCATCACCACACTCGGCCGACGTACCGAGCACCGTAAGATACATCCCCTCGACACCTCGGCCGGGGACATCGAGCGCGTTGATTCGGACCTCGACTCCATCGATCTCCTTGAGCTGACCAGTCAGGTACGCGTGCAAGTCTGCCTCAAGGGCTGCCTTGCGCCTGAAGTAGGCAGTCTCGTCAGCAACAAATCGATCAACGAACGCGACGGCGACGGTCAGCTCCAGCGTCCGGTCGCGGCGGACACCCATGACCTTCACATCCTCACCGGCCTCAGGCCAACGATGCTTGGTGACGGGGTCGTTCAGCCACTGTTCGGTTTCCAGCACGAGCCGCTCGGTCTCGGAGAGTGGGGCGAATCCGACGCCGACCGAGGTGTCATTGGCCGAGGGGCGTGCGTCCTGGAACAGCCCCCGAAGCTCGGCGGAGCCCGGCTGGAGCTCGACCTGATACGAGACGTGGCGGCTGGGATCGACGAAGCGGAGGTGCTTGCCGATCCAATCCTGGGCTGTTGCAACGGCCAGGTCGTTGACCGGGAGCGGTTGGCCGTTCCAGGTCTTGACGGCACGGTCACCAAGGACGATCCGCATCGGCTCCTCAACGGTTCCTCCACCAGGCCTCGGCGTCGTTTGCCCAGCGATCAGCAAGCCCTTATCGACATTGTGGTGCAGGACCCGTCCCGATGCCTCGCGGTACAACCGGCAAAGCGCGACGGAGACGGACTCCATCACGTGGTCGCAGATCGAGTCGGGATGGCCAAGCCCCTTGCGCTCGACGAACTCGGCCGAGCGCCGGGGTGTGGGAGGATCGAATGACTGCTCAACACGGATGTCATCCATCGTCAGGAAGCTCCCTCAGGATGGATGGCTCCTTCGCCTGACCGGTGCGAGCGGGGCCATCCTCGTTCCTTGGTCTCGATCAAGGGCGCGTCTCCAGCGGTCGCGCGGAGGGATCAGCGACCAGGACGATTGTGCCGCCTCAGGTCGCGCTGATCGCCGGGATCGGAGACGAGGCGGCCCGATCGGCCTGGGATGCCTCGGCCTCCAGGATGGTGACAGTGGTTTTCAGGACCGCATCAGGATTGAGTGAGATACTGTCGATTCCTTGATCGACGAGAAAGCGGGCGAATTCCGGGTAGTCGCTCGGGGCCTGGCCGCAAATCCCGATCTTCCGCCCTCGATCGCGAGCCGCCCGAATCACCCGGGCGATCATCGTCATGACCGCCTCGTCACGCTCGTCAAAGAGGTGGGCGACGATTTCGGAGTCGCGGTCAACGCCGAGGGTGAGCTGAGTCAAATCGTTCGAGCCGATAGAGAAGCCGTCGAAGATCTCGGCGAATTGTTCGGCCAGGATGACGTTGCTGGGGATCTCGCACATGACATAGACCTCCAGCCCTTGCTCGCCCTGAACCAGCCCATGCCGGGCGAGCTCGGCGATGACCTTGCGTCCCTCTTCCACCGTCCGGCAGAAGGGGATCATGAGCTTCAGATTCGTCAGGCCCATCTCGTCCCGGACCTTCCTCATGGCCCGACATTCCAGAGCAAACCCGTCCCGATAGCGAGGATCATAGTATCGCGACGCGCCCCGGAACCCGAGCATCGGGTTCTCCTCGTGAGGCTCGTACGCCCTGCCCCCAATCAGGTCGGCATACTCATTGGTCTTGAAGTCACTGAGTCGAACGATCACATCCTTTGGGTAGAACGCGGAGGCGATCATCGCCACCCCCTGCGCCAGCCGATCGACGAAGAACCTGGGCTTCTCGTCGTACCCGGCGGTCAGGCGGTCGATCTGAGTCTTCACGTCCGGCTCTTGCCAGTCGTATTCCAGCAGGGCGACGGGGTGAACCTTGATGGCATTGGCGATGATGAACTCCAGCCGGGCCAGTCCCACACCGTCATTGGGGATCATCGAGAGCCGGAAGGCTTCTTCGGGGTTTCCCACGTTCATCATGACCTTGGTGCGGGGTCGTTTGAGTTCCTCCAGATCAATGTGACGGACCTCGAAAGGCAGGAGCCCCTCGAAGACGCGCCCGACCTCACCCTCGGCGCAGGAGACCGTCACCTCCTGGCCGTCGCGGACCATTTTCGTACCATTGCTCGTGCCGACGATCGCAGGCAGGCCCAGCTCGCGGCTGACGATCGCCGCGTGGCAGGTCCGGCCGCCCCGATTGGTCACAATGGCGGCGGCCTTTTTCATGGTCGGTTCCCAGTCCGGGTCGGTCTTGTCGGTGACCAGGACTTCTCCGTCTCGGAATTCGTGGAGCTGGTGAGCATCCTTGACCACTCGGGCCGGCCCCTGGCCGATCTTCTCGCCAACACTGCGGCCGGTGGCGAGAATGTGCCCCTGTAGTTTCAGGTGATAGACCTCAAGCGCATCGGTTTGTTTCTGCGACTGGACCGTTTCGGGACGGGCCTGAACGATGAACAACTCGCCGGTGCGGCCATCCTTGGCCCACTCCATGTCCATCGGCGTCGGCCGGCCTCGTTTGGCCGAGTAGTGGTCCTCGATGATGCAGGCCCAGCGCGCCAGGGTGAGGATGTCGTCGTCGTCGATGGAGAACCGGCCTCGGTCGTCGGGAGGCACGGGAACGTTTCGAGTCATCCGAGTGCCGCCAACGTCGTAGATGAGCTTGAACTCCTTTGAGCCGAGCGTCTTTTGCAGGATCGGCCGGCATCCCTGCTTGAGCGTGGGCTTGAAGACATAGAACTCGTCGGGATTAATCGAGCCCTGAACTACGTTTTCGCCCAGGCCGTAGGCGGCGTTGATGAGGACGGCGTCGGGGAAGCCGGTCTCGGTATCGATGGAGAACATCACACCGGAGGCGGCCAGATCGGCCCGGACCATGCGTTGCACGCCCACCGAGAGCGCCACGTCCTTGTCGGCGTAGCCCTTGTCGACCCGATAGGAGATGGCCCGGTCGGTGTAGAGCGAGGCGAAGCAGCGCTTGCAGGCATCAAGCAGGGCACGGTGGCCCTGGACGTTGAGGAAGGTTTCCTGCTGGCCGGCAAAGCTGGCGTCTGGCAGGTCCTCGGCCGTGGCACTGCTGCGGACGGCCACGTCCGGTAGGCTTCCGGGAGGGTCGGCCAACCGGTCGTAGGAGGCGATCAACGCCTGCTCCAGGTCTTCGGGAAGGTCGGCCGCGAGGATGGCGTGGCGGATGGCATGGCCTCGGCGTCTAAGGTCCTCCAGGTTGCCGGTGTCCAGGCCGTGAAGAAACTCGGAGATTCGGTCCTTGAGCCGGCCGTGTGTCAGGAAGGTGCGATAGGCCTCGGCAGTCACCGCGAACCCGTCGGGAATCCGCACTCCCAGGGGAACCAGCGCCCGGTACATCTCGCCGAGCGACGCATTCTTGCCACCGACAAGGGGGACGTCGTCGATCCCCAACTCCCCGAACCAGCGAATCTGAGGATGCCGATCCGTGTCGTGAGCCATCGGGAACCTCCTGCAACGAATCCGTGCCGATCTGGGGAAAGGCTGGGGCGGCGGCCTCGTGTGCCTTGACCGAAGCCTCGGCCATCGCGGGGCCATCGACCCAGCGAGCGTTTGAGGAGCGCATGAGTCGATCTAACGGCTTGCAGGCGAGCGAGACCTGCAGCCGAGGCGAGCAGACATCAAGGACGGGGTCCACCCTTCCGATCAGGGCAAGTCCCCATGACGGGCAACCTCGCCGCCCCGACGATCGACCTCGTCAGCGGGTTCAGCGGTGAGGGTTTGGTTGGGATAAATGGTCACACGCTCATGGGCCAACTCAAGGGCCTCCTCGGCGTCGTCGACATCAAACTCGGCGACCCGCATGGAATAGGGAATTCCCTGTTTCTCCGGCTGATTTTCGTCATTGTAGCCGTGGCGGTAGATGTAGTACCTCATCGCTCGCCTCCTTCCGATCGGGGTAAGGACCCCGCTCTGGGATTCCTGATCCTCCCGAGACCGTTTCCACCGCGTGCAGCAGGCTCCTTCGTGCAACCTCGAAACAAAACAACCCCGCGAGGGCGAAATTCGTCGCCCGGCGGGGCCGCCATAGCCGAGGGCCACCCATCGTGAGCGACCTCTCTCAATCCTAGCGGGGCCGAATCAGGTCGGCAAGCACTTCTTGATCTTTTATGATCTCCAACGCGAGGGGAATCAGGGTGATGCTTCGCCAACGTTCGGCGAGATCCGGCCGGGATTGCCCTTCCGGAATCTGATTGCGGTGAATTTCGATTGAATTCCATTGACGACGTCCAGGGAGATTCGTTAAGTCTGGAAGTGTCGATCGCTCGTGAGGGGCGAGTCGTCACGGCAAGGGGAGCCCCGCTCCGCGATTGATCGCGGATGCGGGTTTTTTTTGTTGGCCCCCCGTCACCGTGCCACGTTCGGCCCGACAGACTTCTCATCGAGCCTCGACACACTTGTGAACGAAGCCAGGCGATCCTCGATGTGTGGAAGGTGATGGCCACCCCTTTGACAGGATCAATCGACAGGGCCAATGCGTCATTACCTCTCCCAAGACCGGGACACATGCTGAGTTTGAACGAGAAGGGCACCCGTGGTCCGGTGAAAACCGGAGGAGGCTCCCATGACCAGGAAAGGCAAATTCACGTTCACAAATCTACTTCCCAAGCCGTTCCGGATTGGAGGGAGGCAAGGTAAGCCCCAGGCCTCCGATCGGACTGTGGCTGAGCAAACCCGCGAGATCGCCGAGAACGAGCAAGCGCGCGGTTCGGTGCCGTCTCAGCGTGAACGGATGGTCGACATCGGACGCGGTGGCCAGCAAGCTGGGCGACAGGGTGAATGATCTCCCATAGCCAGGTGATGGTCCGGCCGTCGCGGACCGTTGCCTGTGCAAGGGCAGCGTGACGATCCCGATTTCGTCACCTATCCAAAAGCGTCCTGATCGGGACAGTCGCGCGCTGGGTTCTGCGGCCTTCGGAGTGATCGTTTCCTGCAATGCTGGCTTGAGACGGAGGGTGAGCACCATGTCGGTAGGAAGGATCTGCACACGGGTTGTCGAGCTGGCCGACCCTGACGAGTCTGTTCGTTCCGTCGCCACGAGAATGGTTGGGCGCGGGGTCGGCACGCTCGTCGTCACCAATGCGGCCAGGCATCCGATCGGCCTGGTTACGGATCGTGATCTTGTCGCCCGAGTGCTGGCCGAGGGGAAGTCGGGGGACGAGACGACCGTGCTCGAGGTCATGACCAGGGCCCCGTCCACGGTTGACGAGGAGACTCCGATCGAGCGAGCCCTCGAACTGATGCGAAGCCACGCCATCCGACGCCTTCCGGTGGTGGGGGGCGATGGCGTTCTGATCGGACTGGTCAGCCTGGATGACATTCTCAGTTTGCTGGCCGAGGAGTTTCGGAACATCGGCACGCTGATCGAAAAGGAAATGCCGAAGTAACGCGACGCGTGCCAGCGGAGATTTGGTCGCAGACGATCGATCCCGGCCTGAGGCACCTGAAATGGCAAGCGAGCCCGCGTTTGCCTCGGCCCTCCACTTCGGCCCGTCGCTGTTGACCTGAGTTGATCGGAAAGGAGGTCCACCAATGGCCGAGGTGAAGCGTCGGACAGACGATCCCAGGAGTGAGGCGGTGCGGCTCCACGCCCGCCACCGAGGAACGGTCCAGATGATGCCGAAGTGCCCGATCCGGGGGTT
The DNA here is from genome assembly GCF_012958305.1 of Tautonia rosea. Classification (NCBI taxonomy): domain Bacteria; kingdom Pseudomonadati; phylum Planctomycetota; class Planctomycetia; order Isosphaerales; family Isosphaeraceae; genus Tautonia; species Tautonia rosea. The sequence goes on from NZ_JABBYO010000009.1 coordinate 23,866, forward strand.
CGGCGACTTTGCGATCTGGTACACACCTGGCGTGGCTGCTTCGTGCCTCGCGATTGCCTCCGATCCCGATCGCGTGTTCGAGCAGACGAATCGCGGAAACACCGTGGCGATCGTCTCAGACGGATCGCGAGTCCTCGGACTCGGCAACATCGGCCCGGCCGCGGGGTTGCCGGTCATGGAAGGCAAGGCCTTGCTGTTCAAGTACCTTGGAGGGGTCGACGCGGTGCCCCTCTGTCTCTCGGTGGCTGATGCCGATACCCTGATCGAAGTGGTTCGCGCCTTGGAGCCGTCGTTCGGTGGAATCAACCTCGAGGACATTGCCCAGCCGAAGTGCTTCCGAATCCTGGACACACTCCGCGACGCGATGGACATTCCGGTCTGGCACGACGATCAGCAGGGGACGGCAACGGCGCTCCTCGCCGGGCTGACGAACGCCCTGGAGGTCGTCGGCAAGCCGGTTGCGGGCCTCAAGGTCGCGATGATCGGCATGGGAGCGGCCAACGTCGCGACCTATCGGCTTCTGACGGCCTGGGGGCTCGACCCTTCGGGAGTGATCGCCTGCGACTCGACCGGGATCCTCCACCCAGGTCGATCCGACATCGAGGCCCGCTGTTCCGAGTTCGTTGACAAGTGGCGTATCTGCCGGGAGTCGAACGCCGAGGGGGTCGTTGGAGGCATTGCCGAGGCGATGCGAGGGGCGGACGTTTGCATCGCCTTTGCAGCACCGGGGCCCGAGGTGATTCGGCCCGAGTGGGTGCAGTCGATGGCTCATGACGCAGTTGTCTTCGCCTGTGCCAATCCGGTCCCGGAGATCTGGCCCGACGAGGCGAAACGGGCGGGAGCACGCGTTGTCGCAACCGGGAGGAGCGACTTCCCCAATCAGGTCAACAACTCCCTCGTCTTCCCCGGTCTCTTTCGAGGGGTTCTTGACGTCCGGGCCCGGTGCATCAGCAACGAGATGGCGATCGCCGCGGCGGAGACCTTGGCCCGATGCGGCCAGTCGAGGGGTCTTTCTCCTGGGGCGATTGTCCCCCGGATGGACGATCCGGAGCTTGCCCCCAAAATCGCTGCCGCGGTTGCCGCGGTCGCCGTTGAGCAAGGACTGGCGCGAAACCCCATTGCCGCAGAGCAAGTCGAACGGCAAGCGACCGAGCGAATCCGACGCACCCGAGCGGCGGCCGAAATGATCACGAGCGATCGCGTGCTCTCCGAACCGATCGGCACCGATCCGGACGAGCCGGACGGCGCCTCATCATGATTGGATGCCGCACCCAAAGGCCTCGGGACCATTCGCTTCGGAGGGCGATTGGGAATGATTGTGATGGCGAGCCGACAGAGATGCACATGTCGCCCTCATGGATTGACCGTGACGAACGCGATCCGATCCGACGCGACGCGATACGACCGCTTTGGCCAGATCGAGTTGAGTTCGAATTCACCGCCCAGTGGGCACCGAGGCCGTGATGACCATCGAACAGGAGCGTGCCAGACGGTATGCGGAGCGGCTTCTCGGCTTGCACACCGAGGGTGAGTGGCATCAGCGGCTTGAGCCGAAGATGGGATCTGCGGCGCCGAAGATCCGGAACAGCGCCCGGATGACGGATCGCGCGATCAATCGCCGTTGGGAAATCCTCGGATCGGGCGAAGAGGTCAGATCCGAACTGCTCGACGCTCGCTCGAACGAGCAACGAGAGCGCTACCGAAGGAACATCGAGAATTTCGTCGGTACGGTCAAGGTTCCGGTCGGCCTCGCAGGTCCCCTTCGCGTCAATGGCCTCTTCGCTCAGGGGGACTATTACATTCCGCTGGCGACCTCGGAGGCCGCGCTCGTTGCGTCGTACAGCCGGGGGGCTCAGGTGATCAGCGCGGCCGGCGGCTGTTCGGCAATGCTGCTCAACGAGGGGCTCACCCGCGCACCGGGATTCATTTTCCGAAACCTCCAGGAGTGCGGCCGCTTCCTCGTCTGGGTGACAGGCCAGATGCAAGCCTTCCGCCAATGCGTCGAGGGCACGACGAGGCACGGCCGACTCATCGACATGCGAATCACCGTTGAGGGGAACCACGTCTATCTGATCTTCGAGTACCTGACCGGGGACGCTTCGGGCCAGAACATCGCGACATTCGCCACCCAGGCGATCCACGACTACATTCTTTCGCATTCCCCGATCCGACCACACCGATCCTACGTCGAGGCGAACCTTTCAGGAGACAAGAAGGCGTCGGCTCAGTCGTACCTTTTCGTCCGAGGCAAGAAGGTGACGGCGGAAGTGATCCTTCCTTCGTCTCTGGTCGAATCGCAACTCCGCACTGATCCCCGAGCGATTGTCGAGTGCTGGGGCATGGGAGCGATTGGGGGGGTGCTCACCGGGACGATCGGGGTCCAGGGTCACTTTGCCAACGGACTGGCTGCGCTCTACCTAGCTTGTGGCCAGGATGTCGCCTGTGTAGCCGAGTCCGCGGTGGGTGTTTCTCGATTTGAGGTGACTCCGGAGGGTGCGCTTTACGGTTGTGTAACACTCCCGAACCTGATGGTGGGCACGATTGGAGGCGGGACCAACCTCCCGAGTCAGCGGGCCTGCCTGGAGCTCCTCGGGCTCTCGGGGGAGGGCCATGCTCACGCACTGGCCGAGGTCGCCGCGGGGCTCTGCCTGGCCGGCGAGCTCTCGATCACCGCGGCCATGGCCACCGGCACCTTTTCGAAGGCCCACCGGACCCTCGCTCGGGGAAAACGATCACCGAGGATCATGGGGTTTGCTTGAGAACGACCTGCGATCGGCCTATACTTGAATCGGAGCGATTTGCTTGCGACAGGTAAATCGCCTGGTCCTGACGGCCCCGACTTGCACCGCGATTGCGCATGCAAGTTCGGGGCTTTTTTCGTTTCCCCTCGCCCGAGGGACGCCCGGGAACGTTGGGTGAGCCTCACGGAGGCCGGACCATGTCGACACAGACAGTCCGGGGTGCCGGACTTGAACAACGATCCGTCAATCGGGACGGCTTCGGGCCGTCGGGGCCTTCGCTCCGCATTCGGGTCCGGTTTCATGGTCGAGGCGGCCAGGGGGTCAAGACCGCCGGCCGGATTCTGGGTACCGGGGCATTCCTCTCCGGATATCATTGCCAGGATTTCCCGGTCTACGGAGCCGAGCGACGGGGTGCTCCGGTGGCGTCCTTCGCCCGGATCGGCAACCGGCCGATCGATGAGCGGGGTGTGATCTCGGAACCGGACCTGATCCTCGTCGCCGATGCGACCTTGCTGGATGACCCTGCCGCTGGGGTGCTTGCCGGGAACGAGGCTGCCTCGGCACTTTTCCTCAACGGCAACCCCGATGCTCCACTCCCCGACCTTGGGAACCGTCTCCACCTGATCCGATGGGATCTGACCGGCGCGGCGATCGGAAGGCTCGGTCGGGCTGGTGCGCTGAGTGCTGGCCTCGGTGCGGCGGCCGCTCGGTTTGTTGGGATCGTGGCTGAGGAGCAGCTTGTTGAGGCGATCCGATCGGAGTTTACCCATCTTGGACTGTCAACGGGGGAGGTTGACGCGAATGTCGCCTTCGGCCTCGACGTCTTTCGCGCCTTGCCGACCGTCTCATTTCGAGACGTCGCCGAGACCGAGGAAGGGCTGGGCGATTCGGTAGTTCCGATGATCCCGGCCGACCCTCTGGCCGGGGGTCCAAACGTGATCAGCCCCGGCAACGCAACACTTCGGGACACTGGAGCATGGCGCCTGGAGCGGCCCGTCATTGATCGCGACCGCTGTACCCGATGCGGACTCTGTCTGATCCGATGTCCCGACGGGGCGATCTCCTGGGATGAGGAGGGTCTGCCGGTCATCGACGAGCAGCACTGCAAGGGGTGCCTCATCTGCCGCCAGATCTGCCCGATCCACGGGATCGGTCTCGAAGAGGAGGCGAGGCCATGACTAGAACCATGCTCACCGGGAACGCCGCGGCAGCCTGGGGAGCTCGGCTCGCCGAAGCCTGCTATGTGCCCGCGTTTCCGATCACCCCTCAGACCGAGATCATCGAGACCCTCGCGGGTTGGTTTGCCGATGGGTCGATGCGAGGCCGGTTCGTCACGCTGGACAGCGAGCATTCGATGATGACCGCCGCCGGCGCCGCCGCGGCGGCCGGGGTCCGAACCTTCGCCGCCACCTCCAGCCAAGGGTTGCTCTACGCAATGGAGGTGCTCTACACAGTCGCGGGCTGGCGCGTGCCCTTTGTTCTCGTGAATGTCTCTCGGGGACTCTCAGCGCCGATTACCCTCGGTCCGGATCACAATGACGTGTTGGCCGCCCGCGATTCGGGATTCATCCAACTCCACGCGGAGACCTGCCAGGAGGTGCTCGACTCGATCCTGATGGCCTATCGGATTGCGGAGGACGATCGCGTCTCGGTCCCGGTCCTTGTGAACCTCGACGGCTTCTTTCTCTCGTTCACAAGGGAGCCGGTCGAACTTCCCGACCCTGAGGAGGTGCGACGGTTCCTCGCGGCCCCCGAGTCGAGGCCCCCGGGCTTCTCGGCGTCCCGGCCGGCGGCGCGGGGGGTCGCGGTGCTGGAAGGGCCGACCTACAGCTATTTCCGGTATCAACTCCACCTTGCCGTCGAGCAAGCTCGGGTCGTCCACGAGGAGGCAGCCGAGGAGTTCGAGCGCCGCTTTGGACGCCGGCACGGGATGATCGATGGATACCAACTGGACGATGCCGAGACGGTCTTGATCATGGCCGGGTCGTTCGCCACCAAGGGTCGGGCGGCTGTGGACCGCTGGCGAGCGGAAGGCCGCCGTGTCGGCCTGCTCCGCCTGAGGATGATCCGGCCCTGGCCGACGGCCGAACTTGCGGCGGCGCTCTCGGGTCGGAAAGCGGTTGCGGTCCTCGACCAGGATCTCGCGCCCGGCTTGGGGGGCATCCTGTTTCAAGAGGTCGCCGCCGTGCTCGCCCGCTGCCCGGTTCGACCTTCGATCCTCCGGTCGTTCGTCGGCGGACTTGGAGGCAAAGAGATTAGCCGAGCCGAATTTGATCATGTGCTTCAGGTCACCGAACAGGCCGGTCCGAACGAGGGTCCGGTTGGGCCGGTGCTGCTCATGACCGCCCGAGAAGCCGAACAGGTCGGGCAACGGCTCCGGATCGCGGGGCACGTCCCGGAGGAGGCGCTGCCATGAAGGTCACCCGAGAGCACTATCGGAGCGTGAAGGATCTGCCGTCCGCCGAGTTCGTCGCACCGGGTTCGCCGCTCTGCGCCGGTTGTGGCGGCCTGACGACGCTGAGGCTTTTTCACAAGGTTTTGGGCGGGAAGGTTGTGGTGGTCAACGCAGCCGGTTGCATGACGTTGATGGCGACGTATCCCTTCACGCCGCTCCGGTCGTCGTGGCTCTATACGACGATGGCCAGTCCTTCAGCCGGGGCCCAGGGCCTCCGAGACGCGCTCGACATCCTGATCGAGTCGGGAAGGCTTCCGGCGGACGAGAATCTGGAGGTCCTGGTTCTGGCCGGGGACGGCTCCACGATCGACATGGGCCTGTCGTCGACCTCCGGAGCCATCCATCGAGGGCTCAACTTCTGGTACCTCTGCTATGACAACGAGGCCTATGGCAATACCGGCTTCCAGGCCTCGCCGGCCTCGCCGCTCGGCTCCCTGACGGCGACCTCGCCGTTGGGTACACCCTGGTCAAAGAAGGACATCTTTGAGATCTGGAGGTCGCACCGTCCGCCGTACGTTGCGACGATCTCGCCTCACGACGCGGTGGACCTGGCGGAAAAAATCGAGCGGGCCCGCCCCCTCTGCGGTCCGAAGCTCTTCGTCTCGCTCGCGACCTGCCCGCCAGGCTGGGGATTCGAGCCGGCGATGGGGGACGAGCTGGCGAAACTGGCGATCGAAACCGGAATCTGGCCCTTGAAAGAGGCGACCGACGGATCGATCCGACATACGTTCATCCCTGAGCATCGCCGACCGGTCGAAGCGTATCTCGAACCCCAGCGCCGCTATCGGCATCTCTTCCACCCGGATCGTCGAGACGACGTGATCGCGGCGATCCAGGCGGCCGTCGACCGCTACTGGGACGCCGCCATTGCATCCGAACGATGCTGATCCGAACGGTGGGCCGATCGGGTCGGAACCCGCTCGGGCCGACCGTGTTGCCTCGACACGAAAGGGGGGCTGACGTGACTGCTCACCCCAAATTCACCTGGCACGACACGCTGGGCCCATCGAAGGTTGTGCACCTATACGATCCCGAGACTGGTCTGAAAGGGATTGTCGTCATCGACAACGTTGCGGCCGGTCCCGCGATCGGCGGCGTGCGGATGGCAGCGGATGTCTCAACCGAGGAGGTCGCCCGGCTGGCTCGGGCCATGACGCTGAAGAATGCCGCAGCCGGTCTTCCCCACGGCGGCGGCAAGGCGGGGATCTGTGCGGACCCGAAGACCGCCGAGGCCCCTCGACTTGTCCGCGCCTTCGCCCGAGCGATTCGGGACCTGGTCGAGTACATCCCCGGCCCTGACATGGGAACCAACGAGCGAAGCATGGCGATCGTTCGCGAGGAGACCGGGCGGGCCGTCGGTCTGCCGAGGGTCCTCGGCGGCATCCCGCTTGACGAGATCGGCGCCACCGGATTCGGCCTGGCCCGATGTGCCGAGGTGGCCGCCACATTCGCCGGGATCAACCTGAAGGGAGCCCGCCTGGCCGTGGAGGGACTCGGCAACGTCGGCCGCCACGCCGCGCGGTCTCTGGCCGAACTCGGTGTGGTTCTGGTGGCGGCCAGCGACCGGGGCGGCGCCATCTTTTCCCCTGAGGGACTGGACCTCGATCAACTTGAGGCGGCGAAGGGTGAGAGTGGCACTGTCGCCGCCTTCAAGGGCGGGCGTCGCCTGACCCAGGCCGATCTTTTCCTGGTTGACTGCGACATCCTCATCCCGGCCGCCCGGCCCGATTGCATCCGGGCCGACAACGCCGACGCCATCAAGGCCCGGCTCGTTCTTCAGGGAGCGAACATTCCCGCCACCCCGGAGGCCGAGACGATTCTGCACCGCCGCGGGGTCGTCAACGTGCCGGACTTCATCGCCAACGCCGGCGGCGTGATCTGCGCCTCGGTCGAGTACCACGGTGGCACTGAAGCCGACGCCCTGCGCCGGATCGCTGATCAGATTGGCCGGAACACGCAGGAGGTGCTTCAACGGTCCCAGGAGGAGGGAATTGAGCCCCGCCGAGCCGCGGTTGCCTTGGCCACCGATCGCGTCCGGGAGGCAATGTCGTACCGAACGCCGTGCTGAAGAAGATTGGGGCCGCCGATTAGGCGGACTGGTTCCCTTCCCTCGGCCTCCAACTGCCTCGGAAGGCTTGAAGAAATGGCCACATCAGTTGATACTCCCTCGGCCCCCACCGGCCTCGATGTCTTCTTTCGACCCCGGACGATTGCAATCGTCGGGGCCGGCCGATCCGCCGACTCGATGGGGGGCCGCCTCGTGCGGAACCTGTTGGCGACCTTCCCGGGGCCGGTTTATCCGATCAACCCCCTGGCCGGGACGATTGCATCGGCGCGGGCGTACGCCTCGATCGACGAGGTGCCCGAGCCGGTGGATCTGGCGTTCGTCGTCGTGCCGGTGGCCGCCGCGCTGAACGTGGTGAAGGACTGTCTCCGGGCCGGCGTGCGCGGGATTGTGATGATCACCGCGGGATTCTCCGAAGTCGGCGGGGAGGGAAAAACGCTCCAGGGGCAGGTCGCGTCCTTGATCCGATCCTCAGGGGTCCGGCTGATCGGCCCGAACTGCGTGGGGATCGCCGGCACCGACCCGGCTTCTCCGATGAATGGAACGTTTGCCGATTTTCCGATGCATCCCGGCCACGCGGGGCTCGGCTCTCAGAGTGGTGCCTTCGGAGTGGTCCTTCCCGAGCGACTCCGTCGCGCAGGCGTCGGCCTCTCGGCGATGGTCGCCATCGGCAACAAGGCCGACGTGAGCGAGAACGACTTGCTGGCCTGGTGGCGCGACGATCCCAGGACGGAAGTGGTTCTCCTCTACCTCGAATCGTTTCAGAACCCCCGACGCTTTCTCCAGATCGCCCGAGAGGTCTCAGTCCAGAAGCCGATTGTGGTCCTGAAAACCGGACGAACCGAGGTGGGTTCCCGGGCCGCGGGGGGGCACACCGCGGCGCTGGCAAGCCCCGACGCCCTTGCGGAGGGTTTGATCCGTCAGGCGGGAGCGATCCGGGTGGATGACCTGGACGATCTGATCGACATTGCTGCGTTGCTCTCCTCCGAGTCAATTCCCCGAGGACGTCGCGTGGCCGTGCTCACCAACGCTGGCGGTCCCGCGGTGCTCTGTGCCGATGCCCTGGGGAACGATGGACTCGTGTTGCCGACACTTTCCCCAGATCTTCAAGGCCGACTTCGGGCACTGGTCCGCCCCGAGGCCAGGGTGGTAAACCCAGTCGATCTGATCGGCTCGACCGACCCTGCTCTGTTCGCCGAGTGCCTCCGGTTGCTGCTCGGCTCGGGAGAAGTGGACGCCATGATCGCGTCTTTCGTGCCGCTTGGGCCGGGAGATCTGCCGCCAATCGTCCGAGCGATTGACGAGGTGGCCGGCTCGATGTCTGACCGACCGCCGATGCTAGCGATCTTCCCGGTCGGGGACGATTCCCCTGCCGATCCGATTGAGGGCCGCCGCATCGTTCCGGCGCTGTCCGATCCAGGCCGGGCGGCTCGGGTGTTGGCGAGGGCTGTGCGATACGGTGAGTGGGTTCGAGCGCGTGGCTCGGCAATGGTCACCGAAGCGATCGGGCTAGATGTGGCGGCCATCCGTCGTGTTCTCGATACGGCACGAGTCCGCGGGGACGATTCCGGCGAGTGGCTGGCCCCGGAGGACGTTCAATCGGTGCTCTCAGCCTGCCGGATGCCCGTGCCAAGGTGGGAGGTCGTCGCCTCGGCCGAGGAGGCCGTTGCGGCAGCCGATCGGATCGGTGGGCCGGTCGCTCTGAAGGTCGATTCGCCCACTGTGCTGCACAAGCGAGCCGCCGGGGGGATTGCCCTGGGACTTCGAGGGGCCGCAGCAATACGCGATGCCTACACCCGAGTGACCGCCTCCGCCCCCGATGCTCGGGGAGTCTTCGTTCAGGAGATGGTCGGGGAAGGAGGTGAGGTCCTTGTCGGCCTGGCTCGCGACCCTCAGTTCGGCCACGCGATCGGTGTCGGGCCCGGTGGCTCGGCGGTCGAGGCACTCAACCTCGTCTCGTTCCGCTTCCCTCCGCTGACCGACCGTGATGCCGAGGAACTCACCCTGGCCAACCCGGTCGCCGCGATGATGCCCAGGGGCACCGACCGATCGGCCGCGATGACGCGACTTCAGCAGATTCTATTGCGGGTTTCCAGCCTGGTGACCATTGCGCCGGAGATCGCGGAGATCGATCTGAATCCGGTTCGGATCACCTCTGGCGGATCGTGCTGTGTGGTCGATGCTCGGATTCGGGTCGACGGCCCGTCTTCTGGATGACGCGGGCTGGCGGGTGATTTTCCGGCTGCGTCCTTCACCGTTTCGATGGTTGCGAAAGTCTTCCTCAGCTTGCAGAAGGGATGACCGGACGGACGACCGAGGGGTTTACGCCTCATCCGGGGGGTAGCTTCTCCAGGAGCAACTCAACGGCCTCCGAGACCCAGCCGCTGTGCCAGTCGTGATCGCGCTCCGGCCCGTCCCGGTCGAGGTGGGAAATCCCGAGCCGCTCCATCAAGGCATGGGCCGCTCGATGGTCGTCCCGAAAGTTTCCGAAGCCGAGGAGGATCAGCCGGCTTCCTTCGGAGAGTTCGTCGGCACGCTCCTCCAGGAGGCGGCTGAGCTGGTAACGTCGGAAGTTCTCCAACGAGCCAAAGATGGGCCCGGAACCGTACTTCCCAGGCTCGGACATCATCAGCGGGGCATCCCAGGCAGCAGCTTTCCCGAAGACGTCCGGGTGCCGAAGGAGGAGGGAGTATGCACCCCAACCCGACTTGCTGAAGCCCAGGAGAAGCCGGCCACCAGGATCAGTCCTCGCCGGGTAGTGCGCCTCGACGAAGGGAAGTACCACGTCAATCACGTGGTGCTCCTGGCGGAGACGGGGATCGGTCGGGTGGTCGGCATACCAGGGCAGGTCCGTGAACGAAGGGGCCACGAAGATGGCCTTGTGCTCCCGATGCAAATCGAGCCGGAGTATCTCTTCGATCGCGTCTCCGTAGCGGTGCTCATCCGTCGCCTCGACCGGCAGGAGGTAGATCACGGGGAATCGCTCCCCGGGTCTCTTTCCTTCGGGGAGCAGGACCCGAATGCTCGTCGTCCCTTCCTGGAACTCGGACCGAACAGCGTGCGAGAGGACGCCCCTCTCGTCTCGCCTGCCCTCCGAGATGTCGGTGTGCTGATCCTGAGTTTCGGCCAGGGCGACGGAACCGACGAGGCTCATGAGGGCGAGCACGAGGACCCCCAGGCAGCCTGATCCCTGTGAAGGCACGTCCATCCCATGCCTCCATCCCAGGGCTTCCACCGCGTCCTTCGCCTCCTTCAGTCCGACACCGGTTGCCTCTCGATAACGCTTGATGGCTTCGATCTTCTTCCCCTGGCCCAGCAGGGCTAGAAGTTCTCCCTCCAGAGGCCCCGCGTTCCCATCCGGAATCAGGTCCTGCTCGCCCCGCCCAATCGCCTCGACGGCATCTTTGGCCTGTTTGAGCCCGGCTCCGGTGTGTGATCGGAAAAGCTTGATCGCCTCGATGGTTTGCCCCTGATCGAGAAGGGTGCGGAGGCGGGAGCGGAGATCATCAGGGAACTCGAATGGCTTCGATTCGGAAGACCAGGCCAGGCTCGCCCCGCAATGGTCGCAGGAGTGGGATGCGTAGGGGTTGTCGTGCTTGCAGAAGGGACAGCGGGGCATCCGGGAGTGTCCTTTGGCGAACGATTCATCAAGGGCCGTGCCACGGAAGCAGGAGCTGGCACCGATCCCGCTTCGTCGCGACAGAGCGTCACCACAATCGGTAGGTCTGCGTGGGTCGCGTTACGGGACGGACTGATGCGTCGTGCCGATCGGTTTGACGATCGTCTCGTACACGTCCGGTCTTCTCTGCTGGAGATTCCGGCTGTTCTGCCGGGCCTGCCGGATTCGTCGCAGGTCGATCGTGGCGCTGATGTAGCTCTCCTTCGGTTCCATGCTCTCAGCGAGGATCTGGGCAGGCCACTGGCCGATCATCGTCCCTGCCCCATAGGCCTGGTTCGTGGTGATCATCGCCACTTCGTTCTGAAACATTGCAGACTTGACGATGAAGTCCTCCACGGTCCCCCTCCGACCGTTGATCCAGACCAGGATCTCGGCCCCATTGAGCGAGAGAATGCGGAACGACTCCGGGAACCAGCCATCGTAGCAGGTCAGGATCCCGACCCGACCGAAATCGAGGTCGAAGACCGGAAAGGCCTCGCCCCGGTTCATGGTCCACTCGGGGTCATTCGTCAAGAACCACGCGTCGTCCTTGCCCTGCGGAGGTTTCGACCAGGGTGGTTCGCCCTCGAAATGATCCACAGCGGCGTGGACCTTGTGGTACTTCCCGGCGATCTTGCCCGATCGGTCGAAGAGGAGCGCCGTGTTGGCATACGACCCGTCCTCGAACACTTCCCAGCAACCCACGACCACGTAGATCTTGCCCGCGGCGGCCGCTCTGGCGATGCGATCGGTCTGCGGACCTGGAACAGAGATCCTGCCCAATAGATACTCCGGAAAGACGACGAGTTGCGCGCCGTCCCTGGCCGCCCGCTCGATGAATGGGACCAGGGCTTCACTCGGGTCGAATCCGGGTCGTGGTAGGTCGGTCTTGTCGTAGCCGAGGATCTGAACGGCCGCAACCTTCACCTGATCCGAGTCAAGAGGCTCACCGCTCCAGGCAATGAGCGCGGGGAACAGCAAGGGAAAGGAAAGGGAGAACAGGGTCGTCATGGTGTTGTGTCGCATCTGGCAATTCTCCCGAACCCGGAGGCCGGTTCCGTCTCGCGTTGAGGTTCTATCCTGCCTGAGTTTGTGAGGCCCAGGATCGAGATGACCCGATCCGATCGTCGGGAAGCTCGTTGAGCACGATCGAGCGCTTGATGCCCGGCACCGGCAACGGCTCATCCACTCGATCGCCACGATTGCATCGTCTGCCCCTTGGCTGCGGCGACCCGCGGATTGAATGACGCCGTGGCTTGCTCAGGATAGTCCGGGCGGAAGGTCTTCGCAACTCGCACACTCCCTTCGAATTCCCTTTATGCTTTGCTTCTCCAATGGGAATTGAAGTGAGACACCTGGGAGGGAGGACAAGAGCACGGTCTCAGGGAGCACTTCGACCGCTGGCACGGAACAGTTCGAGTTGATGTTTGAGTTCGGCGACGATTCTGGGATGCTTGCGAGCGAGATTGGTCGTCTCTCCGGGATCTTCCTTGAGGTTGTAGAGCTGGCAAGGGGCATCGGGGTCGGTCTCTGGAAGGGCGTAGTCCTTCATCCCCCAGGGCCCGGGACGCTCGTAATCGTTTCCTCCCGAGCCCGTGTGGTCGAGGTACTTCCACGGCCCGCGGCGTATCGACAGGTCGAGCGAAATGGTCTGCTGGAGCAGGTACTCGCGGATCGGCTCCTCTCCACAGGTTCCGAGCAGCACCGGCAGCATACTGTAACTGTCCTCGGCGGCGTCGTTCGGCAATGGGGTGCCCACAATCTCGGCGCAGGTAGCCATCACGTCGGTCAGACTCATCATCTGATCCGTGACCGTGCCGGGCTCGACCTTGCCGGGCCAGCGGACGATGAAGGGAACGCGATGTCCCCCCTCCCACTGATCCCGCTTGACTCCTCGCCACGGAAAGGCCCCGTCATGACCATAGGTCTTTCTCATATTCAGAACCGTGGGGACCTCGGGACCGTTGTCGCTCGTGAAGATGACCAACGTTCGCTCCGAGACGCCGAGCCGATCGAGCGTGTCGAGCAACTCGCCGACGATCCAGTCCATTTCCAGGATGAAGTCGCCGTGCGGGCCGACGCCGGAGCGGCCCTTGAAGCGGTCGGCCGCCAGAGACGGCAGATGGACAGCCTGCATCGAGTGAACGAGGAAGAAGGGTTGTTCGAGATTGGTCCGGACGTGCGTCTCCAGGAATTCGATGCTCCTGGCCAGAAACACCAGGTCAACCGTTTCGTGGTCGAAGCCTTCGGCGATCATCCCCGGTCGGCAATCCAGGGCATAGGGGTGCGCCGGAAGCCCAGATCGGTCGAATTGCTCGACCGGTGAGACGGGGATCCGGTCGCCTTCGATGTAGGCATAGAGCCAGTCGGTCGTCGGGCAGCAGGCCGTGCCGAAGAACTGATCGAAGCCGCGGTGAATCGGGCCGTCGGGAATTGGCCTCGTGGGGTCGATCTGGCGAACGCCCCGGAGCCCGTCGTCCTCGATCCGATTGCCATCTCGGTCCAGGAACGTCATGCCAATGTGCCACTTACCGCAACATGCCGTTGCGTAACCCTTGTCTCGGAGCATCTGCGGCAAGGTCAGGCGATCTTCCGCGATCAGGCTGGGCCCGCCCACGCCCACAAAGACCCCCGGACCGCCGACACGGAACTGCATCTGGCCGGTCATGAGGCTGTAACGTGACGGCGAGCAAACAGTCGAAGGGCTGTGAGCGTCGGTGAACCGCATCCCCTCCGACGCCAGCCGGTCGATGCGAGGGGTCCGGACCTTCGCCTCCGGGTTGTAACAGCCGACATCCCCGTACCCGAGGTCATCCGCGAGAATGAGGAGGATGTTCGGCGGCGCCTCCTCGGGGGTCGTCTCTTGGGGCTGGCATCCCAGCAAGGCGGAACACGCAACCAGGCTCGCTGCGATCATGGTCAGAGGCTCCGGCGATGGAGTGAACACCTGCGGGGACTACCAGGAGCATTGACGCCCGAACCCCTCCCTGCGAGCATTGTCCACGGCCAATCGGGCCGCAGAGGCATCTTGCACGGCAACACCGACTGACTTGAAGAGGGTGATCTCTTCGAGGCTCGTGCGCCCCGGTTGCTGCTCCAGGACGATCTCCCCGAGTTCGGCAACGATGTGACCGGCCTCGATGCGACCCGATCGCAGGGGTTGGATCAGATCGCCCGCCTCGATCCAGGCCGCCTCGCGGCTGTCGACGACCACCCGGGCACGAGCGACCGTCTCGGGAGGCACCTCGGCAGCCTCCGGAGTGTACGAGCCGACGGCGTTGAGGTGGGTACCCGGGCGAATGTCGTCGTCCTTGAAGACGGGAGTCCGGGCCGTGGTCGTCGTACAGATGATATCGGCCCCCTCGATCGCCTCTGCCGCGGAACGGGCCGCGATGAATCGGGCCGCGATGTCGGTCCGGCCGGCGAACTCGCGGATGAGACCCTCGACCTTTGACGGCGTCGGGCTGTAGACCGCGACCGTCTCGATGGGCCGGACCGCGCAGATGGCCTCAATATGGGAGCGTGCCTGGACACCCGCCCCAAGGATTGCCAGCGAGCGGGATTCAGGGCGGGCGAGCAGGTCAGTCGCCGCCCCGGATGCCGCGGCGGTCCGGATCGCCGTCAGCACGGCACCATCGAGGATCGCTTCGAGCTGTCCGGTCTCGGAATCGATGAGCAGCACGGTGGCCTGGACCCGCGCCAGGCCCCTCCCGGAATTCCCGTCAAAGAGCGAGACGACCTTGACCGCGATCGCCTGCTCGGCTCGATCGGCCGCGTCGAGGTACGAGGACATGACGAGGCTGACGCCCGCGTTCTTCGGGATCGGCAGGACAGCCCGGTGAGGAACGACAGCCGAGCCGTCGCTCAGCGCGGCGAAGGCCCGCTTCATGGCCTCGATGGCCTGTGGCATCGGGAGGGCGCGGCGGACGTCAGCGGCGTCGAGGTAGAGCATGAGTTCGATGGACCTAGGAATTGGAAGGGGCTCAGACTACGATGCCATGCTCGCTCGGCATCCGGAGCCGACGGCACTCACAGGGCGGGCCCTGGCCCGACGAGGTGTCCTCACCATGAAGATCCGCCGCATCTCAGCCTACCGCGTCGATCTCCCGCTTCACGAGGGGAGTTACAAGTGGTCGGGCGGGAAGTCGGTTTCGGTGTTCGACAGTACGATTGTCGCGATCGAGACTGACCAGGGACTCACGGGCCACGGTGAGGTCTGCCCGCTCGGCCCGTTCTACCTCCCAGCCTACGCCAACGGGGCCCGCACGGGAATCGCCGAGCTTGGCCCGTACCTGCTCGGCGAAGATCCCCGGCAGATCGATCGGCTCAATCGCCGGATGGACGCGGCGCTCCAGGGGCACCCTTACGTCAAGTCGGCGATCGATATGGCCTGCTGGGATTTACTCGGGCAGGCCTGCGGGCTCCCGGTCTGCCTCCTGCTGGGAGGTCGATACGGCGACGACTTCGTACTCTATCGCGCCATCTCCCAGGAGGCCCCCGAAGCGATGGCCCGACGGGTAGCGGGCTACCGGGCCGAGGGCTACCGTCGCTTCCAGCTGAAGGTCGGCGGCGATCCGGACGTGGACATCGCCCGGATACGGGCCGTTGCCGCCGAGTTGCAGCCCGGCGACCGCCTGGTGGCGGACGCCAACACGGGCTGGTTGATGCACGACGCTCTCCGCGTCGTCCGAGGCGTGCGTGATGTCGACGTCTACATCGAGCAGCCCTGCCGCTCCTACGAGGAGTGCCTGACCGTCCGTCGCCATTGCGACCATCCCTTCGTGCTCGATGAGAACGTCGATTCCCTCGAATTGCTGCTGCGGGCCCACGGCGATCGGGCGATGGACGTGGTGAACATCAAGATCAGCAAGTTCGGCGGCCTGACCCGCGCCCGGCAGGCCCGCGACCTCTGCGTCTCGATGGGCATCGCCATGACGATCGAGGACAGCTGGGGCGGCGACATCATCACCGCGGCGATCGCCCACCTGGCCCACAGCACACCGACGGAGTTCCTCTTCACCTCAACCGACTTCAACAGTTACGTGACCGTCAGCACGGCCGAGGGTGCCCCTCGTCGGGTGAACGGGCGCATGGCGGCCTCGGAGGAGCCGGGCCTGGGCGTCTCGCCAAGGATGGATGTCCTCGGTGAGCCGGTCCTTGTGATCGAGTAGCCCAAGCGGCCCTTCGGAGGGACGGCGCCTGGTCGCCCCTAGGGTGCTCAGGCGTCGGTCGAGTCTTTCTCTGGACCGGGCGATCAAGGAGCCGCCGTGTTCGACTCCTGTCGGATTACGATCGGGACGTAGCCGACTTCCAGGCCCTCGGGGGGCGTCACGATCAGGGCCGGATCGAGTTCCGCGAGTGTCCCAATTGTGGGGGGCGGCAGGTAGTCGTGATCAATCGGCCAGTGCCGATGCAATTGCTCGGCTCGCACCTGGATCGCCTCACGATCGGCCTCCGACAAACCCGCGTTGAGCAGCGCCGGTTGGTCGGCGAAGCGATACCAGGAGTAGGTCAAGACGCTGCCGTCGCCGAGTTGCACCTGGAACGGACCCGCAACGGGGCCGGGGTTCTTCCAGCTGCTTGCCTCGTCGACCGGCGTGGCATAAGGCTCCGAGGGTGCCGCGTTGTGGTCGCCGTCGAATCGCAACTGCTTCAATCCCGTCCCGTCCGGCACGTCTTCAGCGGGGACCGGCACCCACCGCGAGTTCCGATCACCCCCGTCATTCTCCAGGCGGAAATACTCGGGGAGTGTCACCAGGGCCTCGGACTCGGGGCCCGCCCCGGTGACGGCCTGATTGTCCCAGCGATAGCCGAACGTCTGCGGGTCGAGCACCGTTGGGGTTGCGAACGCATCCCAAGCGACGGGCGCCCGATCTTCCCTCGGAGTCCCCTCGGGGTAGATTCGCCAGGTCGCCCCGCCACGGCCCGTGAACGGATGCACGACGGCGTCTTGAGGGTCGATGACGCCGCTGGCCGGAGGGCCGCCCTCGAACCACGCTTTCACCGCGTCCCAGAGCGCTCCCTCCGAGTAAGACATGATGCGATGAACGAGCAACGACTCGCCGTCATCCCCCTGTGGAAAGTGTGTTGGTGCGATGCGGGCATACGTCTCGCCGTCGCCGCCGTCGGAGACAAAGGCCGGGATGTACTGGGTCTCCATCTGCAGGTGCCGATTGGGATCGGACGGGCGGCTGTCGAGCAGCATCCCAGCGAATTGCGGCTGATCGACGGTCGAGTGCGACCAGAAGTACGGGGTGAAGAAGGCCACCGGCCCTTTGAAGGTCTTCGTGTTCAGGAACAGCGTCCACGAACGGTCGCCGGCCGGGACGTCCTTGCCGTCGGTTATGGTCTTGGCGGTGGTCAGCGGCAGCGGTAAGTAGCCGTACCCGAAGAGTTCGCCGCGGGTCCCTTGTTTGAGATTCAGGCCGTCGGGCGGCCAGAGCAGCCGGGGGCTCAGTTGGGCGACGCCATACTTGCCCGCCGGTCGGTCCCAGTCCCGCCCCTTGCCGGCGCCGGGGCCGTTGGCCCATTCCACAAAGTTCGGGGCCACTCCACCCATGATGAACTTCGGGGTCTCCGTGGCGAATCGGGTGTCGCGCCACCACCCGAGCCCACCCTCGATGTCGGAGTAGAGCTTCTCCGGGGGAGGCTCGTCGAGCCGCGCGAACATCCAGGTTCCGAACAGCCCCGACTGGAAGCGATTTCCCGGGTAGGTCCGCAGCAGAGGCCAGGCCGCGACGTACATCGAGAAGCCGCCTCCGAACGACTCGGGAACTCGTTCCGTCGGGACGATCAGGTATCCCGCCATCTCCGCCGGTTGGACCGGACCGCCACCCGGCTCGACGAGATTGAGCATGGCCTCGCCCATCGCCTCGCCGATCAGAAAATAGGTTTCGGCGTTCGAATTCCAGTGGTAGCCCTGGCGGCTGGGCGATTGCTCCTCCACCCGCCAGAAGGATCGGGTACCGACGAACGCAACGTTGCCCCGGAACTCGGGACGCTCGGCCACAGCAGCCTGTGCCCGCATCAGCGACAGCGCCCTCGGATGCGTCTCGTCGGGTCCGGTCATCCCAGTCTCGGCAATGACGAACGGCAACAACGGAACACCGAGGTCCTTGCGAATGTCCTGGATAAAGTACGTCAAATTGCTTTGATATTCGGTGTTGAATCGATCGTTGATGCGATCGTTCCACCCCTGATGCCAGCCGAAGCCCGAGAGCACGAAGCGCCCGTCGCTGCCGGGCACTAGTTCCTCAAGGTTCGCCAGCGCCTCCCTGACGAGGGCCAGCGTCTCGCGGTAGTACCAGCCGAGAATCTCCGGGTTTTCCGCGACGGCCGCATCGGCCTCCTCCCCGAGCGAATACGGCGGCTTGCCCGCGCTTGGCGGCCGGAAGTCGACCGCGAGGCTTTTGCCGCCCCAGGCGCACTTGATGATCAGGACCGGATCGTCCAGCGCATCGCCCACCGTCCAGCCGAACCCCAGCTCCGGGCCAATCGTCTCCCGACGGGCCCCGTACCCAACCGTCAGCGGTCCGCTCTGGTCCAGGGAGGTGATCCGCACGTCGTCTCGAAGACGCCATTGCCCAGAGTCATCCACCAACGTCTCGAACCGCTCCGCCGTGGCCGGGTTTTTCACCAAGAATTCAAGCGATCCCTGACCCCCGTTGCGATCCGGATTGGCCTCGATCTGCCCAAAGCCTTGCATGTTGGACTGGCCGGCGAGAATGAAGACCCTGACCGGCCCGTTCCCCGCCTGGACCGGTCCGTTCGAGACCGCAAGGGAGAGTATCCCCGCCACAATGATCCCTCCCATCGGTGTCATCACATGCCCTCTCCCGGGTCCTCGATCCAGTCGAAACGTCTCGGTCTGGTCTCATCCTCCCCGAAGATCGCCTGCGCGTCTACCGTATCGACATTGCGAGGGCGGGCTCAAAGTAACCCGATCCATTTTTCTGAAGTGGTCGCGATGACCAGGGTCTGGGGCATGCCATCAATGTCAGTCCAATCCAGGCGACTACCGAGAGGGACACCCAGCAACGAGAGCAAGGACTTTCTCCGAATGATAAAGAATTCTTATTATTGCAAAATCAATTTGATTATTCTGGAAAATTCCATAGTTCGATATGACTTCATGCAATCGATCGGTGACCAAGGAAGCCGGATTACAGGCTGCGCGGTTCGCCTCTGCTCCGAAACACTGAGGAAGGGGAGCTGGACGCTCGCGGACCTTCTTGAGTTGGTTGGTTGGTTGGCGTGGGCGAGTGTTGGAGGGGATTCAATCGACCTGCGATCGGACCAGGGCGCTATTCCTTCGAATCATGTTGCATCGATTGACGGCGTGTTTTTCGTGGATTCGTATCCCACAGGCGGATCGTCGCGTCACCGGAGGAGGACGCCAGCGTCACGCCGTCGGGGCTGAAAGCCAGCGACCAGACGAAACTCGTGTGTCCTTGCAGCCGGGCCACCGCCTCGCCCCGGGGCAGATCCCACAGCCAGACTGTCCGGTCCTCGCCCCCGGAGGCGATCCGAGAGCCGTCGGGGTGAAAGGCCAGCGATTGGACCTCGTCGGAGTGCCCGCGGAGGACCTGGGAGCCCGAGCCGTCGACCTGCCAGAGGCGGACGGTGCGATCGGCGCTGCACGAGGCCAGCAGGCGGCCGTCGGGGCTAAAGGCGATCTTGTAGATCCAATCGTCATGGCCAGGGAATCGGGCGATGGTCTCGAGCGATGTTGCGTCCAGAAGGAGTACGGTCCTGTCATCGGCAGCCATAGCGGCGAGCCGACGGCCGTCCGGGCTGTAGGCCATCCCCCAGCCATCGACCGAGGAAAGGTAGGTCTCGGAGGCGACGTCGCAGAGGTGCATCCGGTTGCTCGAGTTCGAGTCGCCGAGCGAGGTGGCGACCGCCTGGGTCCCGTCGGGGCTGACAACCACGTAGTGGAGGTTCCCGCCGGGAGTAGCGATCTCCCGGCGGAGGCTGCCGGTTGCCACGTCCCAGATCCGGAGCAGGTTGTCGGCGCTGCTGGTGGTGGCCAGCCATCGGCCATCGGGGCCGAAGGCCAGGCTCCACACGGCCCCAGGATGGGGAAGGGTCGCGAGTGGCTCGCCGGTGTCGGCGTCCCACAGGCGGGCCGTCCCGTCACCGCCCCCCGAGGCGATGAGGCGGCCGTCCGGGCTGTAGGAGACGGAGAAGACGGTTTCCGTGTGGCCCCGAAGCGACGGCAGTGGGACCTGGGGATCCACGTCCCAGATCCGGACCGTGTCGTCACCGAGGTATCGGAGGTGGGAGTTGCTGCTGAGCGAGGCCAGCCGGCGTCCGAGCGGGTCGAACGCTAGCCCGACGACGGCCCCCGTGTGACCCCGCAGGGTGGCCACGTCCTGACGGCCGGTCGCTCGCCAGACGCGGATGGTCCGATCGGTCCCCGCAGAGGCGACCCACCGGCCGTCGGGGCTGTAGGCGACGGCGAGAACCTCGCCGGAATGGCGGTCGTAACGGGACTCGACCTCGCGGCCCGTCTCGGAGTCCCACTGGCGTACCGTGCCGTCCGATGAGGTCGTCGCCAGGCGAGAGCCGTCGGGGCTGAATGCCGCGTTGAGGAGCTTGGCCTCGTGCCCCTGGCAGACGGCGACCAGGCGGCCGGTGTCGGCGTCCCACAGGCAGGCAGTCCGGTCGTCGCCGACCGAGGCGAGGCGATCGCCGTCCGGGCTGAAGGCCAGGCGACGTACCCCGCCGGGGTGGCCGTCGCAGGTCGCCGTCCGCTCGCCGGTCGTCGCGTCGATCACGGCGAGGATCGTCCTCCCTTCGCTGGCCCATGACGTCGCGAGTCGCGTGCCATCGGGGCTCACAAGGACGGGGCGGGGCCCGTCGACTTCCGGCATCCCCACGTGGAGTAGGACCCGGCCGGACTCATCCTGCAGCTCGAAGGTCGAGCTCCCGGTCCACACCACGGACCGGAGCCCAAGGCGGGTGGCGACGACGACGTCCGGCCGGCTCCCTTCGACCCGGATCGGCAGGGTCCGTTGCCCTCCCCCATCGAGGTCGGAGACGCGGAGACCGTCAGCGGTCATGACCGCAACCCCCAGCCGCTCCGGGCCGTCGAGCAGGTAGCCCGCACCGGGCAAGGGTATCGGGATCGTCGAGGAGCTGTCGTCAAGCCGGCCGTGGAGGTGCCGCCATTCCCAGCCGCGCAGGGCGGCCGGGGCTGCATCGAGCTGACGGGTCGCGTCGAGCACGTCGTCGTTCTGCAGTGCCGCGGCCGCGGCCGCGATGCGAGCGCGGTAGGCCTGGTAGAGGGCCTCACGACGCTCGGCGTCGGCTGCTTGTGCGTGCTGCTCGGCCAGGCTGCGCTGCCGGCTCTCGGCGAGGGCGAACAGGACCGTTCCGATGAGCCCCAAGAGCAGGGCGATCCCGGTGGCGATCCCCCCCCCCACGAGTGCCCGATTCCGCCTCGCGAACTTCGCTGCGAGGTAGAGCGTCGAGGGAGGCCGGGCCAGAATCGGCTCGTCGGCCAGCCAGCGGCGGAGGTCCGCGGCCAGCTCGGCGGCGGTCGTGTAGCGTCGCGAAGGATCCTTCTCGAGGGCTCGGCCGACGATTGTCTCCACGTCGCCACGGAGTTCCGGCCGGATCGAGCCGAGGGGCGTCGGCTCCTGTTCGAGGATCATTCGGGTAGCCTCGACTAGGGGACACCCCGTGAGTGGGAACGGTGGTCGGTTGGCCGCCAGCTCGAACAGAATCACCCCCAGGGCGTAGACGTCGGCCCGGCGATCGACGGTGTCGGGGTCGCCTGCGAGTTGCTCGGGGCTCATGTAGCGGGGAGTGCCGAGGATCTGGCCGGTCCGGGTCAGGCCGGTGGCGGTCAGCAGCTCGGCGTTCGTGACGCGAGCGATGCCGAAGTCGAGCACCTTCGGGCGGCCGGCCTCGTCGACGAGGATGTTCGCCGGCTTCAAATCGCGGTGGACCACCCCGTTTTCATGGGCGTGGTGGACGGCGTCGCAGATCCGGGCCGCCAGCGCGAGCCGATCTCGCAGGGCGAGCCCCCGAGCGTACTCATCCAGGGGAAGGCCGCGGATGAACTCCATCGCGAAGAAGGGACGACCGTCGTCCAGCAGGCCGGCCTCGTACACCTGGGCGATGTCCGGGTGCTGGAGGCGTCCCAGGATCCGCGCCTCGAAGGCGAAGCGGCGAGCCAGCGATGGCGAGGTGTGACCGGGGCGGATGACTTTCAGCGCCACCGTCCGCCGGGGGCTGTCCTGCTCCGCCTCGAAAACGGTGCCCATGCCCCCCTCGGCGACCTGCCTCACGATCCGGTACTTCCCGGGGGACGCCGGTCCGACGTGGTGGGAGGTGGCGAGGCCGGTGGTCGGTCCCCCGAACAACGGGTCCGGCGGAACCGGTGATCGGACAAGGGGGCTCCGCAGCAGGCCGTCGCTCGGCCCGCCATCGGAGGTGCTCGGGGCATACGACAACAGGCTCTCGACCTCGGCCCGCAGGCTGGGCTCCTCCGCGCAGGCCTCGTCCAGGAAGGCAGGGCGCAGGGAGGGCGGCAGGGCGACCGCCCGGTCGAACAGCCCCTGCACCCGATCCCAGTCGCGCTCCCTCATCGAGTCGCATGATCCTGGCCCGAGGCCTCCCCGAGGTGCCGGGCGAGCCAGGCCCGAGCGAACCGCCACTCCCGGGCCAAGGTGCTCTCCGAGACGCCGAGGACCGCGGCCGTCTCCTCGACGCTCAGCCCGGCGAAGAAACGGAGCATCGCAATCTCGGCCAGGTGGGGCTTCTCCGCTCGGAGTCTCTGGATCGCCTCGTCGACCGCCAACAGGTCGTCGGCCGGCGGTTCGATGATCGCCAGGCCCTCGGCCAGCTCCACCCGCCGGGCGTTGCCACCACGCTTACGCGCCCCCTTGCGACGAGCCTGCTCGACAAGGATGTCCCGCATCGCCCTCGCCGCCGCGCCGAAGAAGTGCCGACGGCCATTCCAACCCGGATCGCGATTGCCGACGAGCCGAAGGTACGCCTCGTGGACCAGTGCGGTCGGCTGGAGGGTCTGACCGGGCGCCAGCCGGCCCGACAGCGAGCCGGCGAGCCGGCGAAGCTCGGCATACACCGCCGGAAGCAACTCCGCCGCCGACTGCATCGTCGGTGAAGGTTGGTCGTCCCCCCCTTCGAACATTGCTCGCTCCCGCATCGCCGGGCGAAGTGCCGGAGAAAAATTTGACAGCTCGTAACGACGATTTTCGGACGTGATTTTGGAAGAGTCAAGATCCGATCCCGGTGATGTCCTCGTAGGGCATCAGGCGCATCGCGCCCGTCCCGATGGCCGGTCCCACTGTCCTGTGACGGCCCTCTCGCCTCCCCATCCCCGAGGATCGGGGTGCACGCCCCGGGGTCGAGCCGTCGGACCCAGGATGGCGACGACGGGGCGGCTCAATCGCCTCGCCCACGGAACCAGATCCCCACACAACCCTGGCTGGCCTCCCACCGCCGAGGTGCTCGCCCGACGACCGGGGGGCGACTCCCGAGCGACCCACACCTTGTGAGCTAGAGAAAACGACCATGCCGCGCAAACTGCAACGCCGGACCCCACTCCTCGAATCTCTCGAGGTGCGCACGCTGCTCTCGACCGTGGCGACCCCCGACGTGTTGCAACGGACCCAGGTCGCCGCCCTCGTCGCCGCCCCGAACGCGACACCGACGGCTCGGCCGACCGGGCTCCTCAGGGCGGCCGAGTCGATCGACAGCCAGAGCATCCGGCTCGAGTTCAGGCGGCCGATCCCCAGCCACTTCGCCCCGAGGCTGCGCTTCGAGGTCGAGGGCCTCCAGGTGACCGGCGTGCAGCTCGCCCGCAACGGCCGGGGCGCCGTGCTGACCACCTCCCCGCAGGCCGACGCCACCTACACGATCCGGATGGCGAACGTCCGGGGCGAGGGCGCCCGGGCCCAGCTCGTCCCCAGGGGGATGGCGCCCTTCCAGGGTAAGGCGGCGCCCCGGGTGGTCGACGTCGCCTCGACCGGCGAGACGACGGTCCTCGTGTCCTTTGACCGTCCGATGGGCACCGGCGCGATCGACCCGGGGAACTACCAGCTCTCGGGAGACGCGGGGCAGCCCATCGGCGTCGCCAGCGCCCGTTTCGTGGGGGGCTCCACCAGCCAGGTTGAGCTGCAGACCACGCCGCAGGCCTTCGGCAGCTACACGATCCACGTCAACAACATTACCGACACGGCCGGCCAGCAGATCTTCTTCGACGGGAGGAGGTTTACCGGCAACCCACAAGGGGCCGTGCTCAGCGTCGCCGCCACCTCCTCGACGACGGTCGTCGTCGCCTTCAACGAGCCGATGGCCGACAACGCCCTGGCCCCGCAGCACTACGACATCCGCGACTCGGCCAACAGGCGGCTCACGGTGACCGGCGCCCGCTTCGACGGCCCGCTCGGCATGGTTGTCGTGCTCACCACCGCGGCCCAGGCCAACGAGTCCTACCGGCTGACCACCTTGAACATCACCGACCTGTCGAACAGTTCCATCAGCAGGCGCAGCGGCACCTTCCGGGGCATCCCGGCGCCGTCCCTGGTGGCGGCGATCCCGACGCAGCCGACCCGGATCGTGCTGACCTTCAGCGGCCCTGTGGGCGACAGCGCCCTGGCGCCGTCGAGCTACAAGATCGAGCAGCTCGACGAGGAGGGCAGCCCGATTGGCACCCTGCCGATCGAGGCCGCCCGGTTCGTCGGTGGGCAGCGCACGGTCATCGAGCTGGCGACCGGCTCCCAGCTCGCGACGACCTACCGGATCACCACCGCCGCCACCCTGACCGACGAGGCCGGCTCGCCGCTCCGGAGCGCCAACGCCCGCTTCACCGGCATCGGCCCTCGTCCCGAGGCCCTGGAGTTCGCCGGCCCGCCCCGGGTCGTCGGGGCCGCCTCGCTGAGTAACTTCGAGGTGCTCGTCTCTTTCAGCGAGCCGATGGCCGACAACGCCACCCGGCCCGAGCACTTCGTCATCGCCCAGGAGAACGTCAACCCCGAGGCCGGCGCCCTGCTCGTCACCAACGCCGAGTTCTACAACGGCGACCGCACGGTCGTAAAGCTGACCACCCGGTCGCAGAACGAGCTGACCTACCGCGTCACGGTCGTCAATGCCACCGACCTGGCCGGCAACGCGCTGGCCCCGAAGGTCACCAGCAGCGGCGTGCTCGTCGACCCCACCTCGGCTACCTTCCCCGGCACGCCCCCCTCGGGCGACCAGCTCGTCGACACCGACGGCGACGGGCTGACCGACAACGAGGAGCAGCGCGGCTGGCTCGTCGTCTTCCGCACCGCCGACGGCCGCCTGGTCGAGCGCATGGTCACCAGCGACATCTCCGTCGCCGACACCGACGGCGACGGTTTCACCGACGACGTCGAGCTCCAGCTCAAGACCGACCCCCGCGACGCCGACACGGACGACGACCTGCTCACCGACTATCAGGAATACACCGAGGTCTTCTCCAACCACCTCGACGCCGACTCCGACGGCGACGGCGTCGACGACGGCACCGAGTTCCTCTACGTCCGCAGCTCGCCGAACCTCGAGGACACCGACGGCGACCAGATCGACGACGGGACCGAGATCACCCTCGGCGGCTTCTACAACGTCCTCGTCGCCAACCTGCCCATCCCCCGGATCGACGTCGGCAACGTCGCGCTGAGCCTCCGGGTCGACACCTTCGCCACCAGCTCGACCGGCACCCGACGGCTCGACTCCAAGACCGCCGAGTCCTCCCTCGTCCGCACCCAGAGCACGAGCTTCACCTCCGTCTCGGAGACGACCCAGGAGGCGTTCTCGAACTTCGCCTTCGGTCAGCAGTTCAACGTCGGGGCCGACTACACCGAGTATCCCGCCCTCGAGCTCTCGGCCTCGCAGGAGTTCGGCACGTCCTCCGCGGTGCGCAGCGAATTCACCGCCAGCTCCAGCCAGGAGACCCAGCGGTCCCTGTCCGAGGCCCGCACGACCGAGCAGGAGGTCCAGGCCGGCGAGGAGCTGCAGACCCAGGTCACCGACGCCAAGCTCCAGACCACGATCAACCTCCAGAACGCCAGCCCGATCGCCTTCCGGCTGAAGAACCTCCAGGTGACGGCCCTGATTGCCGCCCCCGAGAACCCGGCCGTGCTCCTGCCGGTCGCCACGCTCGTGCCCGAGTTTGAGCCCGAAGACGGCTTCGTTCTCGGCCCGCTCGTCCCCGCCCGCGGACCGATCGTCATGACCAGCGACAATGTCTTCCCGAACCGCGTCGAGGCCCTGATGGCCGACCCGCGGTCGCTGATCTTCCGGATCTCCAACTACGACATCATCGACGAGTCCGACCGCAACTTCGCCTTCTCCTCCCAGGAGGTCGTCGAGCGCACCGGCCGCATCGAGATCGACTACGGCGGCTTCGACGCCGACGGCGACGGCCGGGATGACCCCTCCGAAATCCTGTTCGTCTCCACCGCCGCCGGCCGCGTCATCGACACTGACGGCGACGGCGACATCGACTCCGACGACCGCCGCGTCACCTTCGGCCCCGACGGCTTCCAGGTGGGCCGGAGCGTCCGCGACCTCCTGGCCGACGCCGGGCTCACCGAGTACACCATCAAGCTCGACGAGGAGAACCGGCCGATCCTCGACCCCGACTTCGACCCGGCCCTCGGCATCCCGATCTACTACAACGCCGACGGCGAGCAGGTGAAGCTGACCCGGGCCCAGATCCGCTCCAGCTACGCGACCATGCGGGTGGTCGCCTCCGATCCCCCGGACGGAAGCCGCGTCGTCGAGCGGATCTACCGCTTCCGCGAACGCGCCGTCGTCCAGTTCACCGACTTCCCCGACACCACCTGGGAGGTCATCACGCCCCAGGGCATCGACCCCGACAAGGGCCTCGATGACATCCTCTACGCCGGCCAGAGCTTCACCCTGGCCTTCGTCCAGGACAGCGACGGCGACTTCCTGCCGGCCAACCTCGAGGCCTTCTTCGGCAGCCGCGACGACAGCCGCGACAGCGACGGCGACGGCCTCGACGACCGCTTCGAGGCGCTCATCGGCTGGGACGTGAACATCCCCGACCGCGGCACGGTCCGGGTGACCTCCCACCCCGGCCGCACCGACTCCGACAACGACGGCCTCTCCGACCGCGCCGAGGCCCCCGCCCTCTGGCGGGACCTGGACGGCGACGGGCTGATGGACGACGGAGAGCTCACCCGGTCCGCCGTGTTCTTCGTCACCCGGAATCAGAACCCCAACGCGGATCCGAACGCATTGGTATTAACCTTTGCGTCCGGCCCCGACGCCAACGGGAACTACACTCCGATCTTTTTCATCCCCATACCCGCGACCGATCTCGGGAACGGGGTGGTCCGGATTGCCGTTACGCCTTTTTCTGATATCTATATGGACGAGAATAGCGACGGGTCACTGGACCTGTTCAACCTCAACAACAGGCCCTTCATCGACTACATCACCAACCCCCTCGACCCGGATAGCGACCGCGACCTGATCTCCGACCGCGACGAGGTCCGGGGCTTCGCCTACCGGCCCATCGACAGCGCCACCGACGTCGTCGTCTACACGAACCCCGAGCGGGCCGACACCGACGGCGACTCGGTCATCGACGGCCTCGAGCGCCGCTTCGGCCTGAACCCCTCCGACGGCCAGGACCGCGACACCGACCGCGACGGCCTCCCCGACCGCGTCGAGACGAACGGCTGGCTCGTCACCACCGAGGCCCTCACGCTCGCCCCGCTGTCCGTCACCCCGGGCAACCAGGTCCAGCGCCGCATCACCTCCGACCCGACCAGCGCCGACAGCGACGGCGACGGCCTGACCGACTTCGAGGAGTTCTTTCTCCGCACCTCCCCCGCCGATATCGACACCGACGGCGACGGCCTCCGCGACATCGACGAGGTCCGCGGCTTCCGCATGGTCGGCAACGAGGACCGCGCGAACGAGCTGATCACGCTCGACCCGCTCGACGCCGACGTCGACAACGACGGCCTCAGCGACGGCGAGGAGGCCGGCCTTGGCCTCGACGCCGCCGGCAGGCCCATCACGCTCGGCGTCGAATCCCGATGGATCGTCCAGGTCCCCGGCGAGGAGCCGCGCCGGGTCTTCACCGACCCCCGCGAGCCCGACGGCGATAACGACGGCCTCCCCGACGGCGCCGAGAAGTACCGCACCGGCAGCACCCTCCTCGGCGGGACGACCTTCATCAACTACGATCGGGCGATCGATCTGCAATTGAACTTGCAAATCGGAACGTCGCCATTCTTCCCGACCGGGCGGACGAACGTCGTCCAGGTCAGCTACGTCCTGAGGACGAGGGTCGTCCACTTCCGACTCATCGACGCACAGGGCGTGCGCGTCATCGACACGAGCAGGCCGCTCGCCGAGCTGCCGTCGGAGTTCCAGTTCTACCTGGAGACGCTGGGGTTCATCCCCCAGGGCCAGATCCCGGGCCGGGTCGCGAGCGACAAGCCGTTCGTGCTCGCGCAGGTGGAGAAAGTCGTCGGCCTGAACGGCGCGCCTCGGATCTTCCTCGGCGCCGACCCCGAGAAGGCCAACACCGACGGCGACCGCCGCACCGACCTCGAGGAGGTCCGCCGGGGGACCGACCCGACCACGGCCAGCTACTTCATCACCGTCCAGTTCGACCACTTCGCCATCAACTCGGACAACGACGCCAACGACGGCGACCCGGGCGCCGGCAACACCTCGCTGCTCGGGGCCGGCGACTTCGTCATCAAGTCCTACATCCGCCTGCACGACCCGAACTCGACCAGCCCGTTCCAGCTCGGCAATTCCGAGATGTTCTTCAACATCGGCGGCGATGGGACGCGCTACTCCGACGCCGTCCAGGTGCACTTCGGCTCGCTGGAGAACTTCACCGGCACCTCGCAGCGGTCCCGGTCCTTCACGCTCGACCAGGGCCAGGCGTTCTCGCTCGGCACGCTGCTCACCGAGCTGGACGACATCGACATCAACCAGCAATTCCGCGTCAACGTCTTCCTCGGCGACCTGACCGAGGAGTTCAATGTCACCGGCCTCGACGTCAAGGTGAACGGCACCTCCCGGTCGTCGATCTTCACGAGCGAGTACATCCAGTCGCTGCTCGACGCGGAGGGGGGCCAGACCGGTGTCTTCCAGCTGGTCTACGAGTTCACCAAGGACCAGAACACCCCCGCCCACCCCACGAAGATCGACAAGAACGAGAAGGTCGCAGGCCGGATCGCCCTGCGGCTGATCGTCGAGTGATCCTTGGTGAGCAAAGCCTCGTCTGGACTTCCCCACGAATGGCGATCGCTCCGACAAGATCGTAAACTGTTCGTGAGAAGTCCAGCGATGGCGGCAAATCAACGGACATTCACCGCCAAGTCCCAGGCCAGCATCCTTCACATGAATCCTATGGGGTCCGGCCTGGTCACCCGCCGTGATTGGCCTGGAAGTGCCAGAGCGGGGGCTGAAGAAAATGAACGGACACACAATAACTGCTGCGTATTCTGTTGAGTAGGCACGCGCTCGCTGACTCCGTCTCCCTCGTCTCACGACCAGGGTCGAGTCGGGCAGAATGTCGTGGGATCGGAACTTGGCTTGCCGTAAATCCCATATCGGCAGACACATAGCAAAAAAAGAAGCGAGACGCCCCATTCAGGAGCGTCTCGCTTCGTTGTGTACACCCGACAGGATTCGAACCTGTAACCTTCGGTTCCGTAGACCGATGCTCTATCCAGTTGAGCTACGGGTGCGATGGGTTCTTGCAGGCGATTGAGTAGGTATTCTACCGGTAGGAGTCGAGGAAGGGAAGTCAGTGCAGGGGAGAATTTGAGGCAAGGAACAAGAACACTCCCCTGGTGTAGGCTCTCCAATCGTGGGAAGGGGGATTGCGAGGAGGTGGCAACGCAGAAGCAACGCGGCAGGTTGCTTGACGTGGTGGAGATTCGGGCGGATAACGGTGCGGTGGCCAACGATGCGGTCAGCCAGGGATCGCGCAGCGAGGACCATTCAACGCAACAGGGAGTCTATCGCGTGAGGACGTGGAACGGGTTCGGCCTCCTGAGACCATTCGGGAGGGGAGTGCTCGGGCTGTTGGTGGTGTGGGGATGCCTCTCGGGAACGGCTGAGGGGCAGGAGCCTCAGGAGCGCAGTTGGCTCTTGCCAATGCCGGAGGTTCAGGCCGATCCGGAGATCCCGACGCTGGAGGAGGTGGTCGGACACCGGTGGGGAACGGAGATTTCCAGCCACGCCGAGACGCTCCGTTATCTGGAAGCCCTGGCCGAGGCGGCCCCCGATCGGGCGAAGCTTATGCCCTACGGACGATCGTACGAGGGACGATCCCTGGTCTATCTGGTCATCGCCTCGGCTGAGACCATAGGGCGGCTCGACGAGGTTCGAGCTGACAACCAGAAACTGGCCGATCCCCGGACCCTCAAGGCCGAGGAGATTGACGCCGTAATCAATCGTGCGCCGGCCATCGTCTGGCTGGCCTATTCGGTGCACGGCGATGAAAGCTCCTCGACTGATGCGGCCCTGCTCACCGCCTATACCTTGCTGGCCGATCAGCGTCCCGAAACCCAGGCCTGGCTGGACAACCTGGTTGTGATCATCGACCCGCTTCAGAACCCTGACGGGCGAGATCGGTTTGTCGGCTCGTATCGGCGAGGGCGGGGAGTATTCCCGCAGGCATCACCCTGGGCCAGCGAGCGGATTCAGCCCTGGCCAGGAGGACGCTACAATCATTATCTCTTTGACATGAATCGAGACTGGTATCTTCACTCGCAAATCGAAACAAAGGCCAAGGTGGCCGCTTATCTGGACTGGCAACCGCAGGTTTATGTCGATGCCCATGAGATGGGGGCCAATTCGAATTACTACTTCGACCCCTCCTCCGATCCGATCAACCCCCAGATCACTTCAAGGCAGGCCGATTGGGTCACCCGGATTGGGCGGCGACAGGCCGAGCTGTTTGATCGGTTCGGCTTCGCCTATACCACCCGCGAAATCTTCGACGCGTTCTATCCCGGCTACGGCTCGACCTGGCCAATGATGCAGGGCGGGCTCGGAATTCTCTGGGAACAGGCCGGCGTCCGAGGCTTGCTCGTCGATCGGGAGAACGAGACAACGCTGCATTACCACGACGCGGTCCGCCATCATTACGTGAGCGGCTTGGCAACAATCGAGGCGGCTTCAAATGGCCGGGCCGACCTGCTCAGGATGTTTACCGACGGCAGGGCCGAGGCCATTGAACGTGGGCAATCGGGGGAATCACCCGACGTCTTTCTCCTTCCCGGCTCAACCCCCCAGCGAGCGGCGTCACTAGCACGCTTGCTCAAGGCCAATGGCATCGAGGTCCGCCGCCTCACCGAGCCGGTCGAGGTCGACCTGGGATCGGGCGGCTTCAAGCAGCTCGCACCCTCAGGAAGTTATTATGTTCCGGCAGCCCAGCCGGCCGGACGGCTCGCCGAGACCTTGCTGGCCGAGCGTCAGGAGATGGACGAGGCGTTCATCGCTCGCCAGCTCGATCGCAAGGCCCAGCGTCTCGGTGACGAAATTTACGACGTGACCGCCTGGTCCTTGCCCCTGACCTTCGGCATCGAGGCCCTCCGGGGACAGCCGGCGCAGCAGCCTGCCTCCGAGCCGATCGACGACGAGGGCGATCGGCCGGTCGGATCAGTCGAGGGACCGGATCGCCCGCTCGTCGGCTACCTGGTTCCGACCGAAGACGAGGCTGGACTCAACGCCTTGTCCGATTGGCTGCAACAGGGGTTCCGCGTTCATGTGATCGAACAATCGTTTGTTCTCGACGGCAACTCGTTCGCCTCGGGAACCCTCTTGCTTCGGACGGCCGAGAATCCGGATCGCCTGCACACGGCCGTCCGAGAAGCTGCCGAACGCCACGGAGTGTCGATCACCGGCATCGACTCCAGCTTCGTCGATGAAGGAGCCGGCCTGGGAGGGCCCAACGTCTCGTGGGTCGAGCCTCCGCGGGTGTTGCTCGCGGTCGAGACGCCGGTCAGCCCGTTCGTCGGTCATACCTGGTACCTGTTTGATCAGGTCTGGAAGTACCCGACCACGCGGGTCGCAGCCTCGGAATTGGCGGGATCGGTCGATCTGGAAGACTTCAATGTGATCATTCTCCCCGATGGGAACTATGGTCGATCCTCCCGCTTTGACAGCGCCACCGCCGATCGGTTGCGGCGTTGGGTGACGTCGGGCGGCACCTTGATTCTCGTCGATGGCGCACTTCGCTGGGGCATTGAGGAAGAGATCGGGCTGGTTCCCACCGATCGCCGCGAAGTTCCCGTGCCGCCAGTTCCCGGTGAGGGGCTCGACCCGGCCGACGACTCAGAATCCTTGAACGCCGATCCCGCCCCCTCCGGATCGGAAGACCCGCCGAAGGAAACGCCCCGACCGGTCCCGGGGGCGATCTTGCGGGCGACCGTCTATGGCGACCACTGGGTGACGGTCGGGCTTCCCGAGTCGATCGAGATCCTGACGCAGACAAGCCTCATCGTCGATCCGCTCGATCCGACCGAGGGGCGGAATCTGGTCACGTTCGACCCCCAGGACGAGCCGGTCAGCGGCTTTTGCTGGCCCGATACACTTAAGGCCATCAGTCGATCGCCGCTGGTCCTGTCGCAATCGATCGGTGACGGGCACATCATCGGGTTTACCGATGATCCGAACGCGCGTGCCCTTTCCCCAGTAACCCAACGGCTGTTCCGCAATGCCGTCTTCTTCGGGCCGGGCCATTGAGCCAGCGGATCAGAGCGAATCCCAAGGGAGACGGGTGCGTTGCCTCACGAGTCGAGCGTTGAGGCAGCCCGTCTTCCCGTGTTGCCCGAGTCACGTTCGGCCGAGAACTACTTCGTCCAGTCGATGCGTCGAATCAGATCTTTCAAGGCCGCGAACTCGATCGGCTTGGCAAGGAGGTCCATGAACCCCGCATCAAGGCACTCCTGCACATCGACCTCGGTACTGTAGCCTGAGACGGCGATTCCGGGAATTGCCCCGAGCCGACGTTTCAGTTCCAGGCCGGAACCGTCGGGCAGACTCAGGTCACTGATCAACAAATCAAACGGACCGGACGTGGCCGCAATCTGCTCGGCTCGGGTCATACTTCCCGCCGTCGTGACGACGTGACCGGCCCGTGCCAGCAGGCTGGAGAGCACGCGCGCAATGTCCGGATTGTCTTCCACCAGCAAGATCCGGATTCCCCCGCCTGACTCGTGATTCGATTCAGGGCGAGACGGTTCAACAGGCCCATCAGGGCTGGCCGGTTCCATTCAAGGCCCCTTCGCCGAGAGACCGGCAATCACTCCACTCAAGGAGTGGGTCACACGCAAATGCTTCACAGACACTACAGGGATTGTCTTTCGCGTTCAGAACTCTGGCAAGCAAAAAGCAGACGAGGGCACTCCGCAAGCGTGAGAAACAGCCCTCGTGTTGTCAAATATCAACGGGAGAGCAATTTGACACGCTGGCTCGATCGGGGCTGCTCCCATAGGAGCGTCACCGTGATCAACGCGAGCACCAACAACAAACAAAGCAAAAACGCGTCCGATCAGTTCACCTGGGCAAATCCTCCCTGCTGCCAGATGGCGGCCACATCGACCGGCTTCTGAAACAGGGCTTCGGGGTGCAAGTCGGTCAGCCGAGAGAGATCATCTGATCCCGTAGTTACAGCAACGCGGGTCTTCAGCCCTAACTCCCGAATCTGCCTGAGGATCGCTTCGCCGCTGCCGTCGGGCAGTTCCAGATCAAGAATCACATAGTCCGGGGGCGGATCCAGATGAGCCAAACCCTCGGCCAGCGTGGTGGCTGACGAAACATGCCATCCACGTGTTGAGAAAATGGTTTTCCAGACTTCGAGCAGCGAGCGATCGTCTTCCACAATCAAGAGCGTTGGTGGCACGGGGCACTCCTCGGCGTCATGCCGGTTTGGGCGTTCCATCTCGGGAGAGTGAGCGTGCGACGCAGCCCAATGGCGACCATCACGCTCGACCACTCAATCATACACAGAACTCCCCTCATCGTCGAGGCGGCGAGAAGCCATTGAGTGGATTGATGCAATTTAAAGCTGCCTCCAGATTCTGTCTGAGAATGGGCCGAAGGGTTCGACTTCTGAGCGTGGGTGTTCTTCCTGGTCAGACAGCACTCCCCCTGCCCTCGCCTCGGCAAGAGCAGAGCGATCGGGGCGATTGACTCGGCCGTCAGCGAGCCAATTGGCCATCGCCGCCTTCAGCTTCCCCATCGCTCCGGGCGTCGCCACCCATGCGGTTCTGCTTGGCGGCCTGGGTCTCTCGTGAGCGGGCCTTCTTGCGGGACTTGCTCCGATCACGATTGCCGCGTCGCTCCGATCGAGACGATCGGCCTCCCTTTCCTTTGCGACTTCCCGAACGCGTGGACGAAGGAGAGTCTGCTTCCGAGGCCTGAACCGGATCGTCGCCCATCATCACGACCCGAGTGCGGGGCAGATACGCCCCGTCATCGAGGTCTCGAAGGAAGGCGATGAGCTGTTCTCGGACCTGGCAGTGGAGGTTCCACGCCACGGATGGGTTCTTGGCCGAGCAGAGGGCACGCAGCTCAACGGTTTCCTCGGTGCAGTTGGTGACCTGGAGGATCGGGGGGACTTCCTTATCCCAATCCTCGGAATGCTGAAGGATTCGCTCCAGTTCGTCCCGGACTGCGGCAAAATCGACACGATAATCGGCGTAAAGATACACCGGCTTCATCATGTTCTCGCCCCCCTTCGTCCAGTTCTCGACCGCGTTGTCCATCAACTGCGAAGTGGGCACGACCAGCCGTCGCATATCCCATGTGCGAATCACGACATACGTCACAGCGATTTCTTCAATCCATCCCCACTCGCCATTGAAGATGACTGCATCGCCAACCCGAACCGGTTGGGTCAGTGCAAGCTGAACCCCGGCAAAGAGGTTTCCCAGGGGTCGCTGTGCCGCCAGTCCCAGCACCAGAGCGGCAATCCCGGCGGAAGCCAGCAGGCTATATCCCATCGCCTGGAACCACTCGAATTGCCAGAACGCCACACCAAGGCCCACAAGCAAGACCACCACCGAGAAAAAATGCTTGGCCACCTTGATCCGAGTCAGCATCTCATGCGCATTGCCGGCTCGCTCTTCTCCTTCGTATCGCCCACTGAGCCGGGCC
This sequence comes from Tautonia rosea, assembly GCF_012958305.1. Classification (NCBI taxonomy): domain Bacteria; kingdom Pseudomonadati; phylum Planctomycetota; class Planctomycetia; order Isosphaerales; family Isosphaeraceae; genus Tautonia; species Tautonia rosea. Next base: position 58,950 of record NZ_JABBYO010000009.1, read on the forward strand.
GAGGCGAAGTCAATCAAACGAGAAAGCAGCCAGGTGGCCGTCAGCACGATGAGGACAAAAATCAAGGGCTCGAGCATGGCCATCACCGGGCCGGCGAGCCGGAGCAGGTGAGACGCCAGCACCTTGAACACGACCAGACCCACAATCATCGCGATCGGCCCATGCACTGAATCGGTCAGTGCCAGGCTGAGTTCAACAAACTGCCGAGAGCGCTGAGCACGTTGACTGCGTTGAGCACGAAGCAACCGTTCGACCAGCCTTTGCACCACCAGACCCGTGACCAGACTGATCAGCCCAAACAGAACGATGCCGACCCACTGCCAAAGAGCAATGCCCCCAAACTTGATCTGCTTCAGTGGCTCAGGCAGGCGTTGCTCCAGCTCGCTGGGACCGAAAGCCCGGTAAAGCGCGGGAATGGCACCGATCGTCCTCCGGGAAAAGACCCAGACCGGCTGCTCTCCAGGAACTTTCACCCGTTCGAGGTACACATCCACGTCCCGGTGATTCAGAGAAATGGCTCCGAGATGGTAGAACGCCTTGGGGCGGTTCGTGTCGTTGCCCTGCGCTTTTTCCAGGTTATAGCCAAATCGTTGGCCGTCAGGGCGATCAGGAACGTCGTCCCAGTCGATCCAGAGTTTTTGCTCCAACACCTCATGGAGCATCCGAGCAAGTTCCGACCCGTTTTCAGCCTGATCGAGGAAATGGAGATCGTTGAGGTTCATTGAGTATGCGGCGCGGCGGTAATTCTCCTCCGCGCAGGCATCGACAAAGTTGGCCAGAGCAGCCTGTGGCGTCTCCCGATCCACCGCCGGTTCGATCGGCGGCAGCCCCTCGTTCAATACAGGCCGATGCACATAAGCATCACTCTGCATATCCAGAGACTTCGGATTGCTGCCAGCCTCGCCGTTGCCGGACGATTCCTGGGGCGGAGAGGACGAAGACGTATCCCCTCCGACCAACGCCCCCATCACACCCTCTGACTGAGCGCTTGCATCGCAAAGCCCGTTGAGCCAGACGCCCACCATCAGGGCCCCTGCCCACATCATCCTTTGCTTCACCATCAAGACCCTGTTCGGCAACCCGCCGCCGACCTCCAGTTCATCGATTTGATCTGATCCAACCCTTTTCCCGCTTCCGCTCAGGACCGGACCTTCGTTGGCAGATGCTCGACCAGTTTCAACCCATAAAGGCCAAGCCGAGCCGCCGAGATAGCCACCGACTCAGTGAGCAAAACCGCCTCTTGACCGGCCGCTCCTCGGACTTCCAGCATGTCCGGAAGACCGAGGACTCGCCCGTGGTGCACCACCACATCATCCGGGGTCTCGATGACCGTCGCGGCCCCTCGGTCGAAAATGCGAATGACCATGAGATACTCCCTCACCCTCACGTCCTTGATGACGGCCACCGACGGCGACGATCAGACCACAACACATTTCTCGTCAGTGCAGATTGTGTGCCATGATCCTCAAACCACCCCGCGACCACGCCCAGCCGAGACGATCCTTTCTTGAACTCACGACGAGATCAGAGGTTGCATCGTCGATTCCCGGGCGTGGCCACGTTTCCATCGAGGGGCTCAAGACGGATCGGAAAGCTCCACACGCGCCAGATAGACCGAGGTTTGACCCTCGTGCGAAGAGTAGTAGCTGACCCAAAGCTGCTCCTCGTGCCAGACCAGGCCGGCATAACTCGTATCTCCTCCCGAAGGCAATTCGAGCAGTTCGGTCAGGCGGCCTGTTTCCGGATCGAGCCGACAGACCGAGGTCCGCGCGCCGCCGTCGTAGAGTCGGACTACGGCGATCAGGCGATCGTCGGGCAATAGGATGAAGTCTGGCCCTCCCGCGCGTACCCCCAGGTCCGTCCAGTTCCACTCGGTAAAGGGCGCGAGCGATCGGCCAAGCTGGGCCGAAGGCTCCGCCCCGTCGCGTCGCAGCAGGCAAAGGGCCTCGCCATTGGGCAAAAACCGCAAGGTGGCCTCGCTCGGTTCCCCTTCTTCAAACAGCGTCTCCACCAGCGGTTCGAACCGATCAGCCTTGCCGTCGACACCTCGGTACAGCCGGGCCACCCGCGAGGTCTGATCCCCTCCGGTCGAATAGCCGACGCTGTAGGGAATGCCGTCGTACCAGGTCACCCGCCAGAGCCAGAAGCCTCGATCGCCAATCGGATGCGGACCGTCCCAGCGTTCGCCGTCGTCGGAGAACCAGGCCATCGTCTGATGACGAGGCATGTCTCCCGGGTTGTTGTGCGCTGCGGCTCCAGTCAGCATCAGACGACCTTCGGGCGTCAGGCAGAGCTTCGGATCACGCAGGTCGGCCGTCTCGGACGTGATCAGGGCGATTGACTCCCACTGCTCGCCGTCTTCGGAGGCGATCACCCGGAGCGCACCATCGGGAGAGACATGTCCCTGCCCTTCCCGAAAGGTGCAGAGCCAACGACCTTTGAATCGAATCAGATCGGTAAAGGCATTGTGTTCCCCTTCGCCCCAGATGCGGCGGACTTCGACCAGCTTGGCCTGATCGGGAGGAAGGGCGAGTGTGATGGTAATAGCAAAAAGCAGTGTCATGTGATGAACTTCCTAAGCGTAAATCCCATGGCCGCATCGACTCGCTCGGCAAACGATCGGTCCGGCCCGATCCGGACGGTTTGCTCAAGGACTCCAATGCCGGCCTCAATGGCGGTTCGGAACCGATCGTTGTATCAGACCGTCGTGCCGGATGCTTCCACTCGTCGCGGGTGATGGGCGCGCAGAGGGGTGCGGGCAATCGGTGGCGCCATCTCTCGCAGCGAGGCAAAGGCACAGCGAAGTGGAAGTGCGGCGTGTTGGCCAGGCACTCTCCTTCCTCTTCTCACTTTTCCCTTTTCTGCTCTGGGACTCTGCGCGAGATCCCTACCTCCCTGTCAAGGCCGCCCGTGATCGTGCAGCCTCGCTGGGTCGGGAAAGCCGATCGAGCGTCGGCTAAACTGGAGATGCGATTACTGGTCCCGACTCATTTCCTGTTCCGCCGAGCCCGATCGTGCTGCAACCGCCTCTTGCCCGTCGGATTGCCACCGCTCCAGCCCGTCCCTGGCCTGATCTGCCGGTGCCGGTCGCCCTGGTGATTACCGAACTGGACATTGGCGGTGCGGAACGTGCCCTCGTGGCTCTGGCAACCGGGCTCGATCGCCGCCGATGGTCTCCTTCCGTCATCGCCCTTGGGCCGGAAGGTCCACTCGCCCCGTTGCTTCGATCGGCCGAGATTCCGGTAACGTGCCTCGACGTGAACCCTCGGCAACCGATTCTTGCGGTCGCCCGACTCGCCCGAGCCCTGCGAGCCGCACGGCCCCTCCTGGTGCAAAGCTTCCTCTTTCACGCAAACTTTTCCAGCCGACTGGCCGCCCCGATCGCCGGTTGTCCCTGGGTAATCGGTGGCCTCCGAGTGGCCGAACATCGCCAGAAGTGGCACCAGACCCTCGATCGCCTCACTTCAAGGCTCGGCACCGGATCGGTCTGTGTCTCGGAGGGAGTCCGACGCTTCAGTATCGCCTCCGGAAGGCTCAACCCCGACCGCCTTGTCGTTATCCCGAACGGGATCGACCCCGCGCCGATCGACGAGGCCATTCCCGTGGATCGATCGACCCTCGGGGTACCGGATGGAGCCATGCTCGCCCTCTTCGTCGGGCGGCTCGATGCGCAAAAAGACGTGCCAACGCTGCTCGATGCAGCCAATCGGGTCATTCAGCAATGTCCCGACTGGCACCTGGCGATCGTCGGTGATGGCCCGGATCGAGACACCTTGATTCGATCGGATGCGGCGGCTTGCATTCCGGGCGATCGCCTTCACTGGCTCGGTCGTCGATCCGACGTGCCCGGCCTGCTCAAGACCGCCGATCTGCTCGTCTTACCCTCGCGATGGGAGGGGATGCCGAACGTCGTTCTTGAGGCCATGACCGCCCGAAGGGCGGTGGTCGCCACCGCGGTCGAGGGGACCGAAGATCTCGTCGTGGCCGGGCAAACCGGCTGGCTCGTTCCTCCGAGAGAACCCGAGGCGCTGGCGAAGGCCCTCCTTGACGCAGCCTCCGATCGGCAACGCCTGAACCAGTTCGGCCAGGAGGGCCGCGATCGGATCGAGCGTCACTTCTCAATTCGACGGGTGATTCGAGCCTACAGTGACCTCTGGGCCGCAATCCTCGGACTGAAGGCTTCGGAGCCCAAAGCACTCTCGTGCTGAAGGATCGAACGACAAACCGCGTCGTTGCGACGGTTCCGTGATCGTGCTAAGGTCGCTCCGAACCGATCCGAAGCAATCGAGGAGGTGAGCATGGCAGAAACCTGGGATCAAATCCGGCTCATTCTGGACGATCGAACACTGCTAGGTATCTCGTTAGGATCATGGACTGTCTTTCTGGGGTTGCTCGTCGGACTCGCGTTTGCGTTTCGGGTCCTCCTCGCCGTGGCCAAGAGCCGATCTCGTCGGCTGGCCGATCGCTCCGAGCTTCCGCTGCACGATTACCTCTGCCAGATACTCGACCACACCTGGTCGATCAGCATCGTGGCCCTGTCCGCCTATCTCGCGCAAACACTCGTTGATTTTCGAGGATCGATTGATCCCACCGCGGCCGCCGTGGGGAACACCATCCGCGCCCTCTCGTTAATTGTCCTGTTCCTCCAGGTTGGCCGATGGGGGATGGGTCTGATTGATGAGGGTCTTACGCACGGCTTTCGGTTCGCCAACTTCAGTGAATCGGCGGCAAGAACGGCACATGGCGTTGTCCGGTTCTTCGCCCTGGCCGGCTTGTGGGGAATCATCCTGATCCTGATCCTCGGCAGCTTCGGGGTCGAGATCACTCCGCTCCTGGCCGGCCTGGGAGTCGGTGGAATCGCGGTCGCATTCGCCTTGCAGCAAATCCTCGGAGACATTTTCTGCTCGGTCGCCATCGTGCTGGACAAGCCATTCGAGGTCGGCGACTTCATCATCACAGGCGATCATATGGGCGTGGTCGAATTCATCGGTGTCAAGACGACCCGCGTCCGGAGCCTTGGCGGAGAGCAAATCGTCTTCCCGAATTCGGATTTGATCGGGAGCCGAGTGCGAAACTACAAGCGCATGGTCGAACGCCGGGTGACCTTCGGCTTCGGCGTGCGTTACGATACTCCGGCCGAGATTCTCGAGCGCATTCCCGCGGAGGTTCGGGAAACGATCGAGTCCCTCGAGCAAGTTCGGTTCGATCGCGCCCACTTCGCCAAGTTCGGCGACAGCTCACTCGATTTCGAAGTCGTTTATTACGTCCTGAGCCCCGACTACAATCAGTACATGGATCTTCAACAGTTCATCAATCTTTCCCTGGTGCGCCGTCTCGAAGCGCTCAACGTCGAGTTCGCCTTTCCTTCCCGATCGCTCTACATCGAGGAAAACGCCGGTCTGTCACAGGCCCGGGGGTTCGCCGGAACGTCGTCCTGAATCCTCCCACCAACCGATCCTCTCAACCGTCACATTTCTTGCCCTTCGGAACCCTTCGACACCGATGCTTACCTCGACTGATCGTACTGAACCCCGACGGATACGACCTTGTCGTCGGCAGTTGCTGAGGTGCGCCGCTGTAATCGTGAGCCTGATTGCCCTCGATGCAATCCCGGCTCGGGAGGCCCACGGCAGACAGGTCGCCGAGTCTGTCGAGCTTCGGCTCGATCGCTTCTACGGTCGCCTTGATGCAAATGCCGACGGTGTGCTGAACCGCCAGGGGGACGAGGTCCCCGCTCGGGTCTGGGATCGGATCGAGGCCGGAGGGGTGGATGTCGGTGATGGTACGGTCGATCGCGTCGGGTTTGGCGAGGCGCTGATCGATCAGGTCCGATGGTTCGGCATTGCTTCGCTCGTTCCCGCAGTCGTCGCGCTGGGCCTGGCCTTCTGGACGCGGGATGTCTTGCTCTCCCTGTTTGCCGGAATCGTCAGCGGATCGGTGGTCAAGTTCTTTCAGGCGAGATTCTCGACCGGCCTCTGGGTTCCGAAGGAGCTGGACTTCATCAGCGACTTCTTCCTCAAGGCGCTCGGCTCAGAGTCCTATGCCACCATCTTGCTCGTGTATCTCTGGTTCCTGGGAGGAATCCTCGGGGTCTGGGGACGAACCGGGGCGGCCAGGCACTTTGCCGAGGTGGTGGGGTCGAAGGTCGTCCGAGGTCCGAACACTGCTCGGTTCTTCGCCTGGATTGTTGGGATGGTCTTCCACCAGGGAGGGACGGTAAGCACGGTGCTTGCCGGTTCCACCATCCGGCCGGTCAGCGACCGAAACAAGGTCAGTCATGAAGAACTGTCGTATCTTGTGGACTCGACCGCCTCTCCCGCGGCGACGGTGCTTCCGTTCAACGCCTGGCCGCTTTATGTCGGCGGGTTGATCGCCGGAACGACCACCGCCGCCATCGGGAATTTCGTGCTGGTCCCCAATTCGAGGGTCGGCAGCGACTGGTTCTTCTGGTCGGTACCGTTCAACTTCTATGGCATTCTCGCGGTCTTCTCGACTCTCCTGTTCAGCTTTGGCCTGCTTCCCTGGTACGGATCGAAGATGCGACGAGCCGTGGAGCGATCTCGCACCACCGGCGAACTTGACGCTCCCGGGGCTCAACCCCTGGTCGATCTGGAGGCAATGGAAGGCAGCCCCGAGCAAGGCTACCCCGTCAGTCTGATCGACTTTCTCGTGCCGCTGGGAATCCTGCTGTTTCTTGCGATCGTGCCGTTGGCTGTCTTGAAAACAAACATGATCAATCATGCGTTTTTCTTCAGCACAGCCTCGGCCATTCTCATCGCCGTGCTCAAGGGCATGCCCTTGAAGACGGCGATGAACGGATTCCTTGACGGCTGCCGGAACATGACGGTCGGGGCCATCATCCTCGGCCTCGCCGTCACGCTCGGCCAGGTGTCAAAGGACCTCGACACGGCCGGCTTTGTTGTCTCGATTTTCGGCAGTTGGCTCCCGGCAGCGCTCTTGCCGGCGATGCTGATGATCAGTTGCATGATCATCGCCTTCTCGATTGGTTCCTCGTGGGGAACCTATGCGGTGATCTTCCCGATTACCGTTCCCCTGGCGCTCACTCTGGCCGCCAATCGTGCCGGAATCGACCCCATGACACTCGGTCAGGTGGCCGCGGCAGGAGGAGCTGCCTGGACCTCGATTCTGTTCTTCGTCAAGGTCTGCTTCGGCGCCGTGATTGGCGGGGCTGTATTTGGCGATCAGTGTTCACCGATCTCCGATACCACCGTGCTCTCCAGTATGTTTACGGGTTGCGATGTGATGGACCACGTCACCACTCAGGTCCCGCTCGCCCTGGCCGTGGCTGGCGTCGGGGCCTTGATCTCAACGGGCCTTGTCCTGATCTTCTAACCTCATCGGAGTGGTCGAAGCCCCGCCGCAGTGCGACGGTCGTTGACTTGCTTCATCGCCCTCGGCTCCAGCTTCAGGAATTTCACCAGTTGCGAGGCCGAACAGCCAAGGCGCTCGGCGGCCACTTTCACGTCGGTGTCGCTCGCGTCGACGGCATCGAGCGCCTCGGCCAGCAGGGCGGGAAAGTCGTCGTGTGACGGGCTTACCACGATCCGACCTCCCTTGAGTCGTGACCGCCACAAGGCGCTTGGTCCGACCTCCAAATCGACCGGTCTGCGCACCTCCAGGGCGAGCAGCACGCGAAGCCGCATCAGGGCCACCACCCGGTTTTCGCCTTGCGATCGCCGCTCGTTGGCCTCGGCCGAGAGGCCGGTGGGACGATGGGTCAAGATCGCCGCCGTTTCCACCTTGTTGCGGTTCTGACCCCCTGGACCCGATCGGCGCGCAAAGCGCACGTCGCAATCGGCCAACAGCCGATCCAACGGCTCGGCCGAGGGATGAAGCTCATCGTACGACGCAGCGTTCATTCGCCAATCACCTTGATCAAGACCCGCTTGGGCCGGTTCCCGTCGAACTCGCCGTAGAAGATTTGCTCCCAGGGGCCAAAATCGAGCGCTCCCTTGGTGATCGCCACCACCACCTCACGACCCATGACCTGACGCTTCATGTGAGCATCGGCATTGTCCTCTCCCGTCCGATTGTGTCGGTAACGCTGCGGAGACGCATCAAACGGCGCCAGCCTTTCGAGCCACTCCTTGTAATCAGCATGCAAGCCCGACTCATCATCATTGATGAACACCGAGGCCGTGATGTGCATCGCATTCACCAGCACAATCCCCTCCTGAACTCCGCTCGATCGCACCGCCTCCTCCACCCGAGACGTAATGTTCAGGAACTCCATCCGACCTGGAACATTGAGCGTTAGGTATTCCGTATGCGACTTCATCGAACTAGTCTCCCATTTGATTCCTCGATCCGCATCAGGAACATCCCGACCTTCGGACCGGGTTCGCAGCGTGCCAACCCTGTTGAATCCCTCCCAGGCACATACCTCGAGGGGCAGATTCTCTCATCGACCTTGAGTAAAATCGCAACCTGACTCACACCACTTGCCTCGGGGTCTCCCCCAAAGGATCTCGCGGAGACGCTCTCATCTCTGCCCACGAGTCTCCCGTTCATGCAACGAAACCCTCGGCCTCGAATCATTGATTATCTGCTTGCAATGACCGCGGTCGGTCTGTCCATTGGCCTACGCGCGCTGCTCGACCCGGCCTTGGGGGCAAGGCAGCCGTACGTCACCTTCTATCCCGCGATTCTGTTCGCGGCGCTGTTTCTCGGCTCCTTGCCTGCGGTGTTGGCAATCGCCGTGTCCCTGGTGGCCGGTGCAACGTTTTTCGTTGTCCCCGAGTTGGAACCGCTGGTGCCGGGGCCAGCCGACGTCACCGCTCTGGTCACGTTTCTCCTCACCAGTCTGGTCATCATCTGGCTCTGTGAATCGTACCACCGAGCCCTGCGGCACAACGAGTCGGAATCGCGCGAACGCCTTCGGGCCGAAGCCTCGGAGCGCCGACAGCGTGAACGCCTTGAGGCCATTCTTTCGAGCCTCAGCGAAGGGGTGATCGTCGCCGGCGAGGATGGCCTGATCGTGAAAATGAACCCGACTGCCGAGCAATTGACCGGGTGGACCGCCGCTGAGGCGATGGGGAAACCGCTCGACACTGTCTTCCATACCCGCGACCCCCTCACCACGAAGACCGCCGAATTGCCCGTCGCCGAGATTCTTCAGGGGGGAATCGTTCACCGCACCGGAGCGCCGACCCTGCTTGGCCGTCTCGATGGTTCGGAATTGCCCGTCGAGGCCAGCTCGGCAGCGATTCAAGTCGACGGCCACGAAGGGCTGGTCGTCGTGCTCCGCGACGTGTCCGAACGCCTCCGCGTCGAAAACGCCGAACGGGCCGACCGCGAACGCTTGCGGCTGGCCATGGAAGCCGGACGACTTAGCACCTGGGACTGGGACATCCGTACCGGAACCGTCGACTGGTCCGAGAATGATCTGACCTGCTACGGCCTTCCTGCCGGGAGTTTCCAGGGGACCTTCGAGAGCTTCCGATCCCTGGTTCATCCGGAGGATCTGCCCGATGTGGAACGTTGCCTCCGTCAGGCCATTGAGCAAGGCACTTCGTACGAGTCGGAGTTCCGTATCCAACGTCCCGACGGTTCGATCTTCTGGCTCGCTGATCGAGGCGTCGTCATCCGCGACGATGAGGATATTCCCATCCGAATGATCGGCGTCTCAGCCGACATCACCGCTCGCAAGCGAGATGAGGCCACGCTCCGTGCCTCCGAACGTCACTTCCGCTTGCTCGCCGATGCCGTACCCCAGATCGTCTGGACCTCCGCGCCCGATGGCACGCTCCTCTCACTCAACCGCCGATGGTTCGACTACGTCGGCCAGGATCCGCAGGAACCCAGCGTCCTCGATCGCTGGCACGAGGTCATCCATCCCGATGATCACCCCATGATCTCCGAACGGTGGCAACAAGCCTGCCAGTCTGGTGATATTTTCGAGGGTGAGTATCGCATCCGAGACCGACACGGGATCTATCGCTGGCACCTCGGGCGCGGTGTCCCTGTCCGCGATGCTCAGGGAAACATCCAGCGATGGATCGGATCGGCGACGGACATCGACGACCGCAAACGTGCCGAACGCACCCTCCATTTGCTGGCCGACGCCGGCATCCTCCTCGCAAACCCGACCGACATGGAAGGCACGATCAGGCGCATCCCCCGCCTGGTCATTCCTGGTCTCGCCGATTCCTGTGTCGTTTACCTCACCGATCCCGAAGGGGCGATCCGGCGGGCCGCGATCGCCCACCGTGATCCCTCGATCCAGCAATTGATGGTCGAAGTCCTCAACTCCTTCGAAATCGACCCAGACGGCCCGTCTCCGGTCGCCGAGGTGCTTCGAACCGGACAGCCCGACCTCCGGCCCGAGATTGATCCCGAGACGATCGCCACGCTGATCACCGACCCCGATCGACGGAACCGGTTCCAACCCGCCTGGCCCACCTCTCATCTGATCGTCCCCATGATGGCTGCCGGAAAGACCATCGGGGCCTTCGGACTGGCCATGACCCACCCCGATCGCCGCTTCTCTGCCGAGGACCTTCCCGTGGCCGAGGACCTCGCCCGACGCGCCGCCATCGCCCTCGAAAATGCCAGGCTCTATCTCGAACTTCGCGAAGCCGACCGTCGCAAGACCGAATTCCTGGCCGTGCTCGCCCACGAGCTTCGCAATCCCCTGGCTCCGGTCCGCACCGCACTGGAACTGCTGAAGCTTCCCGAGCCCTCTCGGAGACACGACCCCGAAGCCGCCGATCGCGAACACGTTCGAGCCATGGCCAGCAGTCAGGTCGCTCATATGGCCCGCTTGATCGAAGACCTGATGGACGTAACCCGGATCAGCCGGGGAACGATCGAGTTGCGCCGGGAAACGATCGACCTCGTCTCGGTCGCCCGTCGCGTCGTTTCGGCCGTGGGAACCCAGGTGGCCGAGATTGGCCAGGCCCTCTCGGTCCATCTCCCCGCCGAGCCGGTCTGGATCCAGGCCGATCCGGCCCGGATCGAGCAGATTCTCTGGAACATCCTGACCAATGCGTCGAAGTACTCCGACTCCGGGGGTCGGATCACACTGTCGATTACCCTGGACGAGATCCAGGCGATCATTCAGGTCAAGGACACCGGCATTGGCATTACCCCGGAAACCCTTCCCCAGATTTTCGAGCTGTTCGTTCAGGCCGATCAGGGGCCGGGCCGTCATCGCGGGGGCCTCGGGATCGGTCTGAGCCTCGTCCGGATGCTCGTCGAATTGCACGGCGGAACCATCCGGGCCCAGAGCGACGGCCTGGGCCAGGGAAGCGAGTTCGTAGTTCAATTGCCAAGAATCGCCTCGCCTCAGTCCCAACTCAACGCGGTCGTACCATCTTTCCTCAACGGCCAGGAGACAACGCCGAGCCCTGGATCAGCCCTTCCCTCCCCGCTTCGTCTCTTGATTGTAGACGACAATCGCGATGCGGCGGTCACCCTGGGGAAATTGCTCGGCAAACTCGGTGGGCACGAGGTTCGAGTCGCCCACGACGGTCCCGAGGCGCTCCAGATCGCCGAAGCCTTCGAGCCTGAGGTCGTCTTGCTCGATATCGGACTGCCTGGAATGGACGGCTACGAGGTCGCCCGTCGGCTTCGAGCCTCGGCTCAATGCGGCAACGCCCTGCTGATTGCCCTGACCGGTTGGGGACAGCAAGAGGATTATCGCCGCTCACGGGACGCCGGGTTCGATCACCATCTGGTCAAGCCGGTTGACTCAGACGTGATCGAGGACCTGATCGCCTCAGCCCGACTTGCCACCCGATCCAGCCCGATTCCCTGATCTTTTCCCTGCAATCGCGCCGATAGTCACATTCGAACGATTGATTGAAGTTCCCAGGGAGAAGGTCCGGATGTTTCGGTTGCCGATCCCCCCGTTCTTGCTCCTCGGACTGACCGGCTGTCTGTCTCCCCTAACCGACCGGCTCGACCAGGTCAATGCCCAGCTCTCGGTCACGAACCAGTACCTGGCGGCGCTTGATCAACGGATCGGTGGGGTCAACCAACGGCTGGAGGAGGTTCGGACCGACCTGACCGCATTGAACTCGACCCTGGAAGAAACACGAGACGAGGTGGCCTCGGTCCACGACGGGGTCGCGACACTCGATACGAAGCTTCATCAGACCAACGCGACGATCGCCGAACTCGGCATCGAGCTAACCGAGGTCAACCGCGACATTACCACCGTGGCCGATCGCCTCTCCCAGACCAACGGACGGCTCGATTCGACCAACGACCATCTCGACCTGGTAAACGATCAACTTTCGACCACCAACCAGACCCTCCAGAGCGTCGACGGCCGGCTGGTCGAAACGAACGGAAAGCTCGACGGGATCAGCACCCCGATCGGGTCCATCAACGGTCGAGTCCAGACGATCGTCGAAACGCTCGGCCGGGTTCCGGGCCTGACACCTCGGAACCGCTGAACCGAATCGCTTGGGATCAGGCGATCAAATACTTGCGGTCCACCGCGTACTGCAAGATTCGCTTAAGAAACTCGTAATCGGTTTCCGGAAACGCGATTCCCGATCCCTCCAGCGCAGACCGGGCGTTCGACGTGTCAAAGGTCAGCTGGCAGCGCAGGTAGCCCAGATACGGCTGAATAAACCGCCTCACCTTGTTCACCACGAACGAATGCGTCCCTCGATCGAATTCATCCGGATCAACCAGCGTGACGGGCGGCATCTTCGGGAATTCGATGTCCTTAACACGCAGCAAGGTTCCGATCGACGGCGGCCGATCCGACGTGAGGTGGTACGTCTTCCCCACCGAGTCGGGCTGCGAGGCGATCGCCCGGACCGCCCGTGTGACGAAGTCGATCGGCACGATGTTGAACGTTTCGTCGGCCCTTGCCGGCAAGACGTCCAAGATTCCATGAACATACAATTTGAAAAACGGGTAAATGACATTGAACTCGGTGACTTCACCCGTGGCCGAGTCGCCGACAACGATGCTCGGGCGGAAGATCGTCACCGGCAGGCCGGCGGCCATCGCTGTGCGAACGAGTCGCTCCCCCTCGTACTTGCTCGCTTCATAATGATTCGCATGGGCCGGCTCGGGAGCCATCTCGTCTTCGAGCGACCGATACGGCCGAAGGCTCCCCGGCACGTAGGCGGTGCTGAAGTGGAAGTGCCGTTCAAGCCGTCCCTTCTCCAGCAGATCCCAGGCGACCCTCAACGCCTCGGTCGTGCCGCCGATGTTGATGCGCTGACACTGATCCTGACTGCCGTTCAGTTCGGTCAGAGCCGCGATGTGGAAGAACTCGACCACCTCGCGTCGCAGCCGATCGCGATCCGCCGGGTCCAGGCCAAGGCCCGGCTGGGTTACGTCTCCTTCCACCGCCCTGACCCGAGAACCGACCAGGGCATCCAGCCCGAGCGGGGCCAGAAGCTTGCGGGCTCGATCCTGCGTCGAAAGCCGCCCTTTGCGGCGGATCAGCAGGTAGAGCGTCCGGTCCGTGGTGTCAAGCAACTCGTGAATCAGGCGGCGGCCAAGGGCGCCAGTCGCTCCGGTGATAAAAAGAGGCCGGTCACTCATCTGTTGGCTCAATTCCTCGATCTCGGGACACCGTTGACGCTCGACCCTGGTAGCCGTCGTTGAATCGATTCGAGAACCTCGTCAGTCACCGGTAGACACGCCACCGGCTGCTTCGGGCTTGCGCAGCACGAATCTCCAGTACACCCACTCGCCCGAGGCGAACGACTGGAACGACTCGGTTCCCGCCATTCCGGCGAAGCATCGGAACATCGGGCGAAACACCCGGGGAACCTCACGGTGAATCAGGCCGCTCTTGCGATCGTTATCCAGTTCCAGGGCTCGCAGCACGTTGCGAGTAATTTCCTGCTCCTCGACGATCTCGAAGCCGGCCTCGCGGAACGATTCAAAGACCGATCCGATCACATCGCGGTGTCTCATGTCTGCAAAAAGCAAGTGCCCGCCGGGCCGAAGCACCCGGAACGCCTCTCGGACAAAGCGATCCATGTGCGGATAGCAATGCGACGACTCGACGTTCAAGATCACGTCGAACGACGCATCAGGCCAGGGCATCTGCTCCGCGTCTCCCGAGGCGAAGCTCAGGCCGTCCTCGTGATAGGTCCGCTTGCAAAAGTCCACGGCACGATCGGCGTAGTCCATGCCGGTCATCGAGCCCGGTTCCAGGTATCGACTCACAAACGAGGCGCCACCCCCTCGGCCCGAACCCACTTCCAGCACCGCTTTGCCTCGCAAATCGACAGCGCTGGCGACCCGGTGATAAAGCTGGATGAAATAGCGGTTCTTCGCGTCTTCCGGCTGCAAGGCGACCGTCGGCTCGTCCTGGTCGAGGCTTGCGTATCCGTAGTTCATGAACATCAAGTGGACCCGACGGTCCATGAAGCTCAGAAACTCGTACCAGCCGCGTGTGAAGCGCTTCCGGAGCGTGGTTCCACCCCCCGTCGACCGCTGAAAGGGAAGCATCCCGAACCATCGGAGCACCAGCGGATAGAAGCCGCTCGTACCGATCGAGGTGGGCGCCTCGACGGTGGCCGCCATGCCAAGCCCCGTTCCAGCCTGATCCTTGTCCGGAGTGTGCATGAGTCCTCGCCATTGACCAAGGCCATCGGATCGCAGCCCATCCCTGTCTCGTGCCGACCGCATCGGGATCGAGCCCCGGCGAACGATGTTCGCGGATCGGCAAGGTCGCCACTCCCGATTCCTGGGCCGCGCGACGGTCGGGAAACGTGTGACATCGCCACTGAGGCGACCATTGTAGGCAGGTGAAGCCGGAATGCCTAGCACCAGCGAATCTTCCCGCTGCCTCATGCCGAGCCGCCTTCGCCCTGGATCCATCCGTCCGACCCGCCAATCGACGACGCCAGCAGGCATCCGCCGCTCTCAAGAGCCAGGAGGGGCCAGCACAATCCGGCCAGGACTTCCAGGCGAACCCCAGCGCCAGGAGCCCCCGACGCGATCAATTCCAGCAGTATTCCGAGCCCCAGAAGCCCCGTCAGTATGGAAGCTACCAGGCAAAACCCGGCCAGCACCGCCCATCGGCTCACCGTCCCAAACCCTGCCAGTGCCAGCAACGGCGGCATCGCCAGGGGCACCAACCCGTAGCCAATCAGAATCGGCACAGGCAACCGAGTCGCGGCGATCCAGGCAACCAGCAACTCGGTCCGGAACGCCTCGATCGCCCAGAGCGGCAACTGATCAACATCCTCGGTCGAAAGATCGGCAAACCATCCCGAAAGCGGCACCAGCACAAGAGGAATCAACAGCACCAGCACCGCCGACACCATCCCCCCTCGTCGCTGGACCGATGACGATCGAACCTTGAACCCCTCGGATCTCGACGATCGACTCATCGGATCGGTCTCCTCGGCGAACGATCGATGCCACGGGTTCGGTCGGGGCCGATGGAATCGGTCAAGGTCCACCCTCCGGGCCAGGGTCACGCAGGTCGGCCCCCGGACAACCGGTTCCTTCTGAAACCGCATGATCCCGAGCGGCCGTGGCCAGGTAAGCCACCCAAAACAAGCCCCCGAAGACCAGATCGACCAGGCCCGGACCAAGCACTGATCCACCAACCCTCCCTTGAAGGAACAAGGCCACCGCAGCTCCTCCAAAGGTTGCTTTCTCCAGAATGCCGACGAGCATCAACGGCCGATACCGGATCGGATCACTCGCAATCACCAGAAAGACCACCTGCCAGGCCGCCGCAAGCCCTACAAACCCATAAAAATACTCTGGATGCGTAATCACCGGAGGAAATTGCCGATTGATCCAACCCTCCAGCGCATATTGCGGCAGAATCGCCAGCAAACCGCTCAGACCGGCGCCCAGAAAGAGCCAACGAGCCAACCTCATCCAATCTCCATGATCAGATCCGCACGTCGCAGAAAGAAATCGCGATCACCCCTCCGCTCCGGCAAAGGGTCCCTTGAACCTTTGCCGGAGGGTCAGGCTGGACCGCAATAATCTCTCTCAGTTGATCCCGAGAAAATCGCCGATCAGCGGGGCGTACTTCACGATCACCCCCGCGAAGACCACGGCGACCATGCTCATCAGCTTGATGAGAATGTTCAGGCTCGGGCCCGAAGTATCCTTGAACGGGTCGCCGACCGTATCGCCGACTACGGCCGCCTTGTGGGGCTCGGACCCCTTGCCCCCCATCGCTCCGGCCTCGATGTACTTCTTGGCGTTATCCCAGGCTCCTCCGGAGTTGGCCATGAAAATGGCCATCGCGAAGCCCGCCGTCAGGGCCCCGGCCAGCAGGCCCATCAGGCCGCTGACGTCGAGGACCATCCCAACGACCAGAGGGGCTGAAACCGCCAGAATCGCCGGCACGATCATCTCGCGCTGGGCTCCTCTGGTGGCGATGGTCACGCACTCGGCATAGTCGGCCTTGGCGTTCGGGTCGGTCAAGAGGTTCAGCTCGCGGAACTGGCGGCGGACCTCCTCGACCATCCGACCGGCGGCCCGTCCCACGGCTTTCATGGTCAGGCCGCAGAAGACGAAGACCATCAAGACCCCCGCGAAGACCCCGACCAGGAGCTTCGGGTTCATCAGGTTGACGCCGTAATACTCCATGAAATTGGCCAGGCTGGCCGTCCGAACCCGAACCAGGTTGATGATCGGTGTGGCCGCTTCGATCTCGGGCTTGTAATGCTCAACGATCTGCGTATCACTGGCCTGCACCAGTTCGCCATCGGCCTCGACAAACGGCGCCCCTCCGCTGGACGCAAAATAGGTCGGGTAGAAGCCGGTTTCCGGATCAACCGTTTCGGAGAACTCAACGTATTTCCCGTTGCCGATCGGATAGATTCCGCCCAGTTCCAGCTCCCCTTGATGAGCCTCAACGAAGGAGAGCCCCTCACGCTGGATGCCAATCCGAACCTCCTCGACAAAGGCCGCCAGCAAGGCCAAGGCCGTCAACGCGGCCGAGCCGATGGCGAACCCCTTACCCGTCGCGGCCGTGGTGTTGCCAAGCGAGTCGAGCGCATCGGTCCGATGACGAACCTCGGGAGGTTGGTGGGTCATCTCGGCGTTGCCGCCGGCGTTGTCGGCGATCGGCCCATAGGCGTCGGTCGCCAGGGTCACACCCAGGGTCGAGAGCATCCCGACGGCCGCGAAGCCAACGCCATAAAGCCCCAGAGTCGCGTTGGTTGCTCCCCCGGCAATGAAGTAGGCCAGGATCGTCCCCAGACCGACGATGGCAATCGATGCCCAGGTGCTGAGCATCCCCTGCGCCATCCCGGCGATGATCGTCGTGGCCGGTCCGGTCGCGCTCTGATCGGCAATCCACTTCGTCGGTGTAAAGTCGGCCGACGTGTAGTACTCCGTGAAGTAGCCGATCAGGACACCGACAATCAGACCAACGGTGATCGCCAGGAAGACCCCGAGCCAAATCTCGGCCGGCAAGACGATCCAGCAGACCAGCAAGGCTGCAAGCACAATAAACGCACTGGAGCCGTAAATTCCGCGTCGCAAGGCCCACAAAAGGCTTAATTGGCTGGCTCCTTCCTCGGTCTTGACCAGGAAGATGCCGAGAATCGAGAGCAAGATGCCGATCCCGGCCAGGATCATCGGCGCGGCGACCAGCTGGGCCTGCGCATAGATCATGTCCCCGGGGCTGAGCACTTCTCCGCTCGCCCCCCGAAGCCCCAGGGCCGCGGCCGCTCCCAGCGCGGCGGTGGCGAGGATCGACCCGCAGTAGCTCTCATAAAGGTCGGCTCCCATGCCGGCCACATCGCCGACGTTATCGCCGACGTTATCGGCAATCACGGCCGGGTTGCGAGGGTCGTCTTCGGGTATCCCCGCCTCGACCTTCCCGACGAGGTCGGCCCCCACGTCGGCCGCCTTGGTGAAGATGCCGCCGCCAACGCGGGCAAAGAGGGCTTGAGTGGAGGCACCCATGCCGAAGGTCAACATCACCACGGTGATCTGTTCCAGCGACATGTGGAAGCCGTCGATCGTTCGCGGCAAGAGCCAGGCCAGGAGCCAGAACCAGGCGCTGATGTCGAGTAATCCGAGACCGACGACCACCAGGCCCATCACCGCCCCGGCGCGGAAGGCGACCTGCAAGCCTCGGTTGAGCGACTCCTTGGCCCCCTGCGTTGTCCGGTTCGAGGCCAGGGTGGCGGTATTCATGCCGATGAAGCCGCTCAAGCCGCTGAAGAACCCGCCGGTCAGAAAGGCAAACGGTACCAGGCCGTGCTGCTGCTTCAGGACGAACGACTGCACGGCCAGCAAGATCACCAGGAACAGGAACGCCAGACCCACCACCAGATACTGCCGCTTGAGGTAGGCAAAGGCCCCTTCTCGGACGTAACCGGCAATCTCCTGCATCCGCTCATCGCCGGGCGAAGCGGCAAGCAACTGGCGGTAGAAGCCGAAGGCGGAGACCAGAGCGGCAATCGCCCCGATCGGAGCCAGCCACCACCAGATCGGAATCGGAATGTCGGTCATCGTGTTCTGATGCTCCTTGGATCGCTCGAAACCGGACGACAATGACCGGCCGATTGCCTCATGTCACCGTTCCTGCTCCGGCTGTTCAGATGGCCGGCGAACGTCCGCCGAACCCTTCGCCGGCCTCCCTCACAACGGGCCTCTCGGCCCTCACCTGGGGACGGAAGGGCTTCAAGGTAATCACTCGCCGCACCGCTGCCAACGGCTCTCTTGTAAAGAACTCAGACAATTCATTTTGGACGAATTCGTCTGCAATCCTGCGGTTTCCCCCGAACCCGCGGGTTGCTACCCTTGGGGCTGGGAGCCGATCCGTCGGCAATGCCTGGATCGTAGACGATACCGACCGACGCCTCGGACGCCCAAGGACGGATCGAACGCCTGTTCCCCTCGGAGGTGCTCATGCCGCTCGACCCGTATGCTCAGGCCCTGCTCGACCTGCAACAGATGACCGGCTTTCGTGGCTTCGACACGATGCCCGTGGCCGAGGCTCGAGCCATGATGGCCGCCCGCATGGCCGACGTGCCACGAGAGGCGGTCGCCCGCGTCGAGGACCGAACCACCGAGGCGGGTCTTCCACTGCGGGTCTACTGGCCCGAGTCCGACGCCCCCTCACCCCGACCAGCCCTCGTCTTCTCGCACGGCGGCGGCTGGGTCCTGGGCGATTGCAACATGGTGGATGGGACCTGCCGGAGCCTGGCCAACGCCTCCGGGTGCGTTGTCGCCTCGGTCGACTACCGCCTCGCTCCCGAACACCACTTCCCGACCGCGGCCGAGGACGCCTCCCATGCCTTTCAATGGGTTCGGGCCGAGGCCGGCCGCCTCGGGATCGACCCGGCTCGCATCGCCGTCGGCGGTGACAGCGCAGGGGGGAACCTGGCAATCGTCTCCTGCCTGATGGCCCGCGATCGGCGCGAGCCGGCACCGGCCTTCCAGCTCTTGATCTACCCCGTCGCCGACTCGGCCTGCGACTCTCCGTCTTACTCCGAGTGCGCCACCGGCTTCGGCCTGACACGAGACGCCATGCAGTACTACTGGCGGCAGTACCTCGGCGAATGGGGCGACGGTCGACAGCCGTACGCCTCTCCCCTGCTTGCCGACCTGACCGGCCTGCCCCCGGCCTTCGTCCTGACGGCTGAGTACGACCCGCTCCGCGACGAGGGGGAAGCCCTCGCGCGTCGCCTGACCGAGGCTGGCGTCGCCACCACCCACCGCCGTTTCGACGGCCAGATCCACGGTTTCTTCCACCTCGGCCACATCATGCCCCAGGGGAAGGAGGCCGTCACCGAAGCTGCCCAGGCACTTCGCCGGGCCTTCGGCTAATCAAGGCTCTGATCCGATCTGGCCGCCTCTCCCCGCAAGCGGGGAGAGGGTTGGGGTGAGGGGTCCCCGATCGGATCGCAGGGCGTGGTGTTCGGGCCGGAGCCCCCTCACCCGGCCTTCGGCCACCCTCTCCCCCGCAAGCGGGGGCGAGGGTTGGGAGACAGGCGTCCGGGGGGCGGGACGGCGGTCGAGAGCGAAACAAATCGCAGGCTGCTCGCAAGATCATGCGAGCAAATCGTTCAGGACGCGGCCGTGCACGTCGGTCAAACGAAAGTAGCGACCTTGATATTTAAACGTGAGCCGCTCATGATCGATGCCGAGCAGGTGCAGGATCGTGGCGTGCAGGTCGTGGACGTGGACGGGGTCCTCGGCGATGTTGTAGCCAAATTCGTCGGTGGAACCGTAGGAAAGGCCAGCCTTGACGCCGCCGCCGGCCATCCAGATGGAGAAACAGCGGGGGTGATGGTCGCGGCCGTAGTCGGTGGCGGTCAGTTTCCCCTGGCTGTAGTTGGTGCGGCCGAACTCGCCTCCCCAGACGACGAGGGTGTCGTCGAGCAACCCACGTCGCTTCAGGTCGATCACGAGGGCGGCGCTGGCCTGGTCGGTCTGCCCGCATTCGCGACGCATGCCGCCGGGGAGGCCGCCATGATGGTCCCAGTCCTGGTGGAAGAGCTGGATGCAGCGCACGCCACGCTCGGCCAGGCGACGGGCGAGCAGGCAGTTGGCCGCGAAGGTACCGGGGGTCCGGGCGTCGGGACCGTAGAGGTCGAAGGTCGAGTCGGGCTCGTCGGAGACATCGGCAACTTCGGGGACCGACGCCTGCATCCGATAGGCCATCTCGTACTGGGCGATCCGGGCGTCGAGCACCGGGTCGAGCGTCTCCTCATGCTCGATCTGGTGCAACTCCCTGAGCCGGTCAAGCATCTTGCGGCGGCCGGCGTCGGTCACGCCGTCGGGATTCTGAAGGTAGAGGACCGGCTCGGCACCGGCTCGGAACAGGACCCCCTGATGGGCTGATGGAAGGAACCCATTCCCCCAGAGCCGAGAGTAAAGCGGCTGCCCTGATTTCCCCTTGGTGATCAGGACGCAGAAGGCCGGCAGGTCCTCATTATCCGACCCAAGCCCATAGCTGAGCCACGAGCCGATCGACGGCCGACCGGCGATCTGGGCCCCCGTCTGCAGGAAGGTGATCGCCGGGTCGTGGTTAATCGCCTCGGTATACATCGACTTGACAATGCAAAGCTCATCCGCGATTTTGGCCGTGTAGGGCAACAGCTCACTGACCCACGCGCCCGACTCGCCGTGGCGATCGAACTTAAAGAGCGAACCGGCCAGGGGCAAGGTCGCCTGGTTGGCCGACATGCCGGTCAGACGCTGGCCGCCCCGGACGGACTCGGGCAGGTCCTCGCCGTTGCGATCGTTGAGGGTCGGCTTGTAGTCGAACGTCTCCAGTTGCGACGGACCGCCACTCATGAAGAGGGAGATGATCCGCTTCGCCTTCGGCGCGAAGTGCGGCAGACCGGGCAGGCCGGAGTCGTTCGCATCGGTTGCGGCCGATGCGAATTGTCCCTCGACGCCGAGCAGATGTGCCAGCGCCGCGGTGCCGATGCCGAGGCCCGTCTTCGCGAAGAAGTGGCGGCGATTGAGCTGCAGGCCGGGATGGTCGAGGGAGTTTGGATCGAAGAACATTGGGTCACCGTTTCATATGACATTCATCGTGGTTCAAGATCACCTGCACGAGGACGGCAAAGGCGGCCTGCTCGACCGGGTCGAGGCTCGGGTCGGGCGGCTCGTCGCCGATGGCGAGGAAGGCCTCGGCGCGGGAGGGAGCCTCCTGAAACTCGTCGATCTGTTCGTGGTAGACCTCGGTCAGGATCTCGGATTCGTCGGGGGTGGGTGCTCGGCCAATGGCGGATCGGAACGCAAAGGTAATCCGGGCGTCGAGCGTGTCTCCTCCTTCGTGCATGGCCCGCACGGCAAGGGCGCGGGCGGCTTCCACATATTGAGGATCGTTCAAAAGAAGGAGGGCCTGAAGCGGGGTCATGGTCGTTGGGCGAAGTACGGTACAGACCTCACGAGCGGAGGCATCGAGGGTGATCATCGATGGTGGCGGCGCGGTTCGCTTCCAGAAGGTGTAAAGGCTGCGGCGGCGGCTGCCGGGGCCTTCGTCTCGGACGTAGGTTTGACCAGAGTTCTCCTCCCAGATACCGGCGGGCTGATACGGCTTGACCGGCCGACCGCCGATCGTCTCGACCAGAAGCCCGCTGGCGGCGAGGGCGGCATCCCGGATCGTCTCACCCCGCAGTCGACGAACGGGGCCTCGGGCGAGCAGGAGGTTCTCCGGGTCGCGGGCCCGGACCTCGGGATCGACGGTTGAATCTTGCCGGTAGGTGGAGGAGGTGACGATCGTTCGGATCAACTGTTTCACGTCCCAGCCGGAGTCGATGAACGATTGAGCAAGCCAGTCGAGCAGTTCGGGGTGGGGGGGGGCGGCTCCCTGGCTGCCGAAGTCCTCGGGAGTGGCAACAAGCCCTCGACCGAACAGATCCTTCCAGTGGCGGTTGACGGCGACGCGGGCCGTGAGCGGGTGCTCGGGGTCGGTCAGCCACCGGGCGAGGCCAAGGCGGTTGCGGGGCTGGTCGGTCGGGAAGGGCAAGAGGGCCTCGGGCGTGCCCGACTCGACCGGGTCGCGGGGAGCATCGTAGGCGCCTCGGGCGAGCAGGAAGGTCTGGCGAGGCTCGGGCATTTCCCGCATGACCATCAGCTCGGGAATCGACTCAACCAGGCTCGATCGCTGTCGGCGGAGGTCGCGGAGGGCCGCGAGGCGAGCACGGTACTCGGGGTCGTGGTTCGCCAGGTAATAGGCGAACAGGTGCTCATTGGGAGAGGTCAACGCATCGGCAATTGAGGTTCCGTCGTACAGATGAGCGACTTCGAGCGGCGTGAGGCGGCGGTCGGCGACCTTGATCGAGTCGATCATGCCGCCGATGAAGCCTCGATCGCGGAAGCGCTGGCCGAATGTCAATTCGTCGCCGCCGCCACCGGTGATGTCCTTGACCAGGTGGTCGCGGACGACCTCGACGGGTGCGGGGCGGCCGTTGACGTAGAGGGTGATTCCATCGGCTCGGCTTGATCCGTCGTAGGTCACGGCGAGGTGGACCCAGGTCTCGGGGGGCATGGGGTCAATGGCCTGGATGCCGATGGCGTTGCCGGGCCAGAAGTGGACGAGTGAAGCGCTGAGGCGTCCGTCCTCGATCAGGAGCTGATAGCCTCGGCTCCCGGCGTCGGTCCAGGCTCGGGAGCGGTGGAACAGGACGGCGCGGTCCTTGGTGTCGGGAGTTCTGGCCCAGAGAGCAACGGTGAAAGGGTCGTCTCGGGTGAAGTTGCCCATCGGCAGGACAAGGCTATTTTCGCCACTCAGCAAGAGGCCGCCGCCGACCTGGCCGTCGATCGGCTGGGGGGCATCGACGAGGCGACCGGGGGCGTCGGGGTTGGCCAGGTTCGGGGTCGTCTGGCTGTCACTGGCAATCTCATCAAGCGGGAAGTCGCCGATCAGGCCGATGACCGTCGGCTCGTGGTCGGACTGGTCGAGCCAGGCGTCGAACGCCTCGCGGCGCTGGTCGGCCAGGTGGGCGAGGGCGGCCTCGGCTTCCTGGATCTGGGATTCAAAGGATTCGATCTGTTGATCCTGGTCGCCCTGGGTCAACAGCAGGGTCGGGGTGGGGGTGGCGTTGGTGAAGTGGGAGTAGAGGCCGGATTCGTCGATGTTGTCGAAGAAGCTGGAGAGTTCGTAATAGTTGCGCTGGCTGATCGGATCATATTTGTGATCGTGGCAGCGGGCGCAACCGATGGTCAGGCCGAGGATGGCGGTGCCGAGGGTGTCGGTGCGGTCAGCGATGTACTCAGCTCGGAATTCTTCCTCGATGCTGCCCCCTTCGTTGGTCATGCGGTGGAGGCGGTTGAAGGCGGTGGCGAGGATCGGGTCGTAGCCGTCGTCGGGGGCAAGCTCGTCGGGGGGGATCAGGTCGCCAGCAATCTGCCAGGTGAGGAACTGATCGAAGGGCATGTTCGTACTGAACGATCGGATGACCCAGTCGCGCCAGGGCCAGACGGCCCGCTCGACATCGGCCTGATATCCGTAGGTGTCGGCATAGCGGGCCAGGTCGAGCCATCCGACGGCCTGGTGCTCGCCGAATCGGGGGGAGTCGAGGAGGCGATCGACGAGGCGTTCGTAGGCATCGGGGCGATCGTCGGCGAGGAAGGCGTCGACCTCGGCGACCGAGGGGGGCAGGCCGGTGAGGTCGAGCGCGAGGCGGCGGATCAGGCGTTCGCGATCTGCTTCGGGGGCGGGTGAGAGCCCTTCGGCGTCGAGCCGGGCGAGGACGAAGCGGTCGATCGGGTTGGCCGGCCAGGAGGGGTCGCTCACGTCCGGGATGGAGACCTCAGCGACGGGGTTGAACGCCCAGTGCTGTTCCCAGTCGGCCCCCTGCTCGACCCAGCGGCGGAGCAGGTCGATCTCGTCGTCGGAAAGGGTGCGGCCGGAGTGGGGCGGGGGCATGCGGTCGAGGTCGTCGTCGGAGGTGATCCGCCAGATCAGCTCGCTCGCGTCGAGGTCGCCGGGAACCACGGCGCGGGCTCCCGAGGGGGTTTCGGCCAGGACTCCTTCCTGGGTGTCGAGCCTGAGCCCCCCTTTGCGGTCGGCCTCGTCGGGACCGTGGCAGTGGAAGCAGCGGTCGGAGAGGATCGGCCGGATCTGTCGACCGAAATCGACGCGATCGGGGTTGGGCAGGTCCTCGGCGGATGTCTCCCGGGGCGTGCCGCCGCCGAGCAGGAGGCAGATCGAGGAAATCAGGCTAATGAAGCCGAGTCGAGGCGGGTGGAAGCTCATGCGATCATCACCAGGGGCTTGGCGATCGGCGATCCCGAGAACGACGGAGGGCGAGACACAATTCTCAAAAAAAGGTGGGAAGGTCAGTCCTTATCATAGGGTGATGGTGCCGGGGTTTCGAGGACTTCCTTCCCCTGGTTCCAGGGACGGGCGGGAGGGAAGGGCCGCGATCTCTGCGAGTCCAGCCGCTCGACCGCCGGTGCGCGGGTCGGTGCGCCCGACAGGCCAGACGCAATCTTTGATTCAGCAACGACTTCCCGTGCAGGGGGTGGTTCGTTTCGGGAACTGAGCCGCCGGGCGATGGCTTTGTTTCGCAAAAAGGGAGGAGGCCATTTCCACAGAGGTGCCAAGGGTTCCGCGAACGGAACCCTTGGTCGGGCGTTGGGTCGGGAGGTACGTGAGGGCCTTTCCCACCGACAAGGCACGGGCTCCGGAGACGCAACCCATTGCAACCATTGACTTTTCACAACGGGAGAGGGCACGTTCAATCGGCTGGGGCCACGCGGGTTGCGATCGGCCGGTCCCTGGCGGGGAGAGCCGGGGGGCGCAACGCGGTGCGCCGCGGGTGCGCTGGGAGGTCCGGAACGATTTCCCTTTGAGGACAGGGATTTGGGTTGCGAAAGGCCTTTCGTTTCGGAAATCGAAGAGCGCGGCAATGGCTTTGTTTCGCGCCGGGGGTTGGACCGAGGGGACGGATCATGGAGTCATCCCAGATCGCCTCGACCTGTGTTCTCCGGGAGCCTTGAGGAACGTCATCCAGGTCATTCGGGAATATGCGGTTGAGGGCGGACGCGTATCGGACAAGTTGCCAAAGAACGGGGTCGGTGGGGACGCGATCAGGGCTCGCGACGGGATCGAGGAGGCGGCCAAGCATCCCCTGCCATCCTAATCATCGGGGAATTCCTCAACGTCAGTCACACGATTTTGAGGAGGGCACCCCCCTCAAGACGGGTGCAAATCCCTTTCCCGCAGGACAAAATGACAGAAGAAGGAGAATCTGGGTAAGGGGCGTTGGATTGAGAACTCTCGGAACAATCGTCGTGATTGCGCGGGGCAGGGATTGGCAGGCAGCGTCTCCGACCAGTTCGCGGGGTTAAACTGAATTCCAGGTGGTTCCGGGAGGAGATTGGCCGATTCCGCGTGTCGTTGCGTGTTCGAACATGGCGTTGATCGACAAGAGATGGAGGAGTGGCATGACTGGGCACGCTGTCGTCGGGAGGGGGCGTCGGCGTCGCTTCCGACCCGGGGTGGAACGGGTCGAACCTCGCTGCTTGCTGACGACGTTTTTTGTGAGGAATACGTTCGATTCGGGGCTGGGATCGCTTCGTCAAGCCATTCTTAACGCCAACGCGAGTCCGGGGACGGACTTCATCGAGTTTGCCATTCCGACCTCGACGGCGCCGGGGCTCAATGTGCCCGTGCCGGGCTTCGATCCCGAAACGCAGACCTGGCGGATCGAACTGCAATCACCCCTGCCGGCGTTGACGGATCCGGTGACGATTGACGGGCTTTCTCAGGCCGACGTACCAGTCACTTTTCGTTATCCGGATGACATCGACGCGCCGACCGCGTTTCAGTCGGAGCCGAACACGGTTGTCGCCCTCGATGGGAACAATGCCGCGTTGCGGGTGATCGTTGACGGGAGCGGGATCAACCGAGCGTTGTATCCCGAGGTGGTGGGCTTCGAGATCGCCACGAAGAATAGTAATCTGCGCGGATTGGTCATTGACGGCTTTGACATCGGGGTGCGGGTGCCGGACCGGTCGAATGTCGGCAACCGGATTCAAGGGAACAGTATTGGCGGGCATTTCCTTTTTCGGGTCGATCTTCAGACGGGCGACCCCCTGCCGGCTCCGAGTGATGTGGCGTTCGCGGGGATCGGGATCACGGGGGACGCGATTGTCGTCGCGGGCACGAACACGACGATCGGCGGCTTCAATGCGCAGGAGAACAACACGATCACCCTTGCGGGAGGCCGGGGGATCTGGATCCAGCCAGGGGCCGAGGGGAACCAGATTTTCGGGAACCAGATTGGCGTGATCGGCCCGACTCGCAATGGGGTGTACATGCAGGCGGGGAACGCGTTGGAAGGGGTTCTGATCCAGTCGTCGGCCGATCAGCTTGCCTCCAGTAACGCGATTGGTGGTCCGGTGCAGGGCTCGGGCAATGTGATCTCGGCCAACGGAAGCCACGGGGTCTGGCTTGTCGGCCCGGGGGCGACGAGGAACCGAATTGAGGGGAATTACATCGGGGCGGCTCCGGGAGGAGGGTATCGGTTCGGGGCCGGGAACCCGGGGAACGCGGGAGACGGTGTATTTCTTGACAATGCGCCGTCGAATCGAGTCGGCGAGGATGCGACAGGCCGCCGGAACACGATCTCAGCGAACAACGGAGCCGGGGTGCGGATTTCGGGTCCGCTGGCGACGGGGAACCTGGTGGCGGGGAACTTCATCGGCACAACCGCCGGTGGCAACGCGGCGCTCGGCAATGCGAGAGACGGGGTTCGGGTCGAGTTGTCGGCGTCGGGCAACACGATCGGCAACGGCAATGTGATCTCGGCCAACCTGCGAGGCGTGTCGGTGGTCGGTTCGACAACGCGCAACACGCTGATTGTCAACAACCGGATCGGCAGCAGTGCATCGGGCCAGGGAGACCTGGGGAACGCGAAGGAAGGGATTCGGATCGACGGGGCGCCGGATAATCGCATCCTGGGTGATGGCGAGGGCTCTCAGATCGTTTCGGGCAACAACGTCGGTGTGGCGATTCTGGGAGCGACCGCGACGGGGAACCTGGTGGCGGGGACCTTCATCGGCACCGATCCGACGGGGACCTTGGAGCTGAACAACTCGCTGCAGGGGGTGTTGGTCGACAACGCGTCGGGCAACACGATCGGCGGGACAACGACAGCGGCGAGGAATCTGATTTCGTCGAACCACTGGGGCGTGGATCTGGTCGGCCCAGGGACGTCGAACACGGTGGTGCAAGGGAACCTGATCGGGACGGATATCACCGGAACGCTTGCGTTGAGCAATGAGGTGGATGGCGTTCGGATTCGGGATGGAGCCTCGAATAACCTGATCGGTGGGCTGACGGTCGAGGCGGGGAACACCATTGCCTTCAGCCGCCGTGACGGGGTGCGGGTCGAGGGGCCGAGCATTCAGAACCGAATTCTGACGAACAGCATCTTCGACAACGCGGGGCTGGGGATCAATCTGGTTGAGCCATTAGTTCCGGGGGTCGGGCCGAACCTTTTGCGGCCGGCTCCGGTGATTGACCGGGTGCGCAGCTCGACGAACTTCGCGAACATCGAAGGGTCGTTGACGAGCGTGCCGAACACGGCGTTCGTGATCCAGTTCTTTGCGAATGAGACGCTTGACCCGTCAGGGAGCGGCGAGGGGAAACGCTACCTGGGCGAGACGGTCGTGCTGACCAATGGCGCGGGGGTGGCAACGTACTCGGCCGACGTGCCGGGAGCGGTCTTGCCGGGCGAGTTCGTGACGGCGACGGCCACGGACTCGGCAGGGAACACCTCGGAGTTTTCCCCCGGCGTGGCGGAGTTGCTTGGGACCGTCCAGTTCGCAATGGCCGTATACGAGGTGGACGAGTCGAGCGGCGAAGCGATCATCGGCGTGACCCGGATTGGCGGCAGCGGGGGTCAGGCGACCGTTTCTTATGCGACGATGGGAGGGTCGGCCACACCAGGAGTCGACTATACTCCGGTGTCTGGGACGTTGACCTTCGACATCGGCGTGAATGTGCAAACCTTCTCAGTACCGATTCTTGAGGACGATCTGGGCGAGGCGGTCGAGACGGTCGGCCTGGTCCTCTCGAACCCGGCAGGAGCGGCAAGCCTCGGTAATCCTTCAACGGCGATCTTGCGGATTCTCGATAATGATCAGCCGGGGACGATTGCCTTTGCCAGCGCGGCCTACCAGGTTTCGGAGGAATCGGGGCTGGCCACGATCACCGTCGTCCGAAGCGCGGGCGGGGGCACGGTTTCGATCGAGTACGACACGAGGGCCGGGACGGCCGTACCGGGGGTCGATTATGTGCCGGTCTCGGGGACGTTGACCTTCGGGCCGGGGCAACTGGTGCAGACCTTCTCGGTGCCGATTTTGTTCAATCCAGGGTCGAACGCCTCGACCGTGCTGGGGTTGTTCCTCGACGATCCGATGGGAGGGGCCAGTCTGGGAGTGCCGTCGGCGGCCATTCTGACGATCACGAATCTGGACGTGCCGAGGGTCGCGAGCGTCTCGGCACAGGCCGACCGGCGGGGGCTCCTGACGATCTCGATCGGCTTCGATCGGGACATGAATCGTCCGAGGACCGAGGACCTGCGGAATTACGGCTACAGCGTGCAAGTGCCGGGGCACAACCATCGGATCGGTACGAGAGAAGATCTGTTGGTGCCGCTTGGCCCTGCGGTTTATGATCCGGCGACCCGAACCGTCACGCTGAGAACCCTCAAGCCGATCCGGCCGGGAACACCGGTGCAGGTCTTGATCAATCAGGTGACGGGCATCCCCGGCGCGGGGGTTGGTGTGGCGGATGTGGAGGGCGTCCTGCTCGACGGCGATGGCGACGGTCGGCCCGGAGGCACGTTCTCGACTGTCTTCCGAAGCCCGAGACCAACGCCGGTGCCCCGACTCTGGCCCCCCCTGCTCCGTCCGAGCTCGTTCTTCCGGAGCGGGGGATTGCGGTGATCGCATCTTGTTCGTGAGAGCGGGGAGAGGGGGCCAGAGGAGGATCGCAGGGATCGGTGTGCTGGCGATTCACCCCCTCACCCGGCCTGGCGGCCACCCTCTCCCCCGCAAGGCGGGGGCGAGGGTTGAGGATTGACTCCCTCTCCCCCGCGAGCGGGGAGAGTCGGCTCACTCACCGAGGGGTCACGGTGCGGGATACTGAGGGATCAGGGCGTTGAGGTTGCCGAGGGGGATGACGCGGGTGTAGGTCACGGTGGTGCCGAAGTCGAGGCCGGTGCCGAAGCCGGCGGCGGCGCTGAGGGTGACGAGGTCTCGAGGACCCTTCGGGGTGCGGGAGGCGGTGATCTCGCCGGAGATGACCGAGCCGAGATAGGTGCCTTCCTCGATCCGAAGGCCGTTGAGCTCGGTAATCGCCTGGGCGTTGCTGAGCTGGACCCGGAGATCGCCGCCGACGGTGTCGGTGGAGAAGCCGGCGGGGGCTTCGAGCATCGGGCCTCGGGCCGAGAGGACGAGGCCATAATCGCCATTGGCGGCGAGGATGATGCCGGAGTCGATTCGGCCGGGGAAGTTCAGGCCGAACAGTTGCAGGCCGGTCTGGCTGGGGGCGACGTTCACGAGGTCTCGGACGGCGGCCGAGGTGATGGTGATGGTGTTGCCCAGCCGCGCGCCGCCGAGCACGTTCGCGGGGGTCGCCGGGGGCACCGCGGGGGTGAAGGCTCCCGAGGCGGAAAGCTGTTGCACCTCGAAGAGAAAAGCTTCCAGCTCGTTGGCAATGCGATCAGTTTGCGCGGGGGAGGCGTCGAAGGCGTTACGTTCGACGGCGACACGGAGCAATCGGAGGTAGTTGGACTGAGTTCCGTGGGGAACAAGTCGAGGGTCGCCGAGGGATCGGGCCATGCGGAGGCCTCGGACGATCGGCGGGGTGTTCGGACCTCGGAGGGGTCGGCCGGTGAGGAGGGCCTGAGAGAGGAGCGGACCCGTCTCTCGGTAGACCGAGGAGAGCGCACCGGTGCCGATGGTCTCGGAGGGGGGAAGGGCTCCTTCCCCGGGAATCTGATCCACGGGAACAACGACCTGATAGAACCCTTCGCCGAGGAATTGCAAGTTGCCGATGGGGACCGTTACCGTGAAGGCGGCTCGGTCGGGAGCGGGAGGAATCTGGACCGTGGCCTCAGTCGTTCCAAGGACCAGGATGTTTGACTCCGGGACGAGGAATACGACCGGGGGTTCCTCTTCGGGCGGTTCCTGGGGAGCGGCCGAGAAGCCGACGAGCGTCTGGGCGGCGGGCGAGTTGAGCAGAGCGTAGGTGTCGATCGAGCCCAGCATGGCGTTGACGAAGGGCTGGGCCAGCACGGCCTGGTAGAGCATGGAACGGGTCGCCACGCCCCGGGCAGCGGCCTGGGCGCGGATGGGCTCCATCTGTTCAGGTCCAAGCAGTTGGACGAGGTACTGATTGACCGCCGGAGAGGCGTCGACGCGGACCGGGGCCTGCTGAATGCGGGGCCGGATCGCTCCGGGAGCGATGAACGGCCCGAGCTTTCCGCCGACGGGCGTCACTCCCGAGAGAAGCAACCGGCCGTCGAGCGCCTCGAAGCTCGGCGTCATCCTGCGGCGAGGACCGCGGTCTGGCCGAGAGCCTTGCGCTCTACGCATGGGTGTCGCCTCCGTGCCCGATCGAAGTAAAGAATGCGGGGTCAAAATCCTGAGAGTCGTTATCGGACAAGTGTTGCGTGGGGCTTGACCCTTCGGACGCTTAAAACCGTCGCAATCGGCCTGGGAACAGAAGATTTGGTGAGGGACGTCGAATCTCTTTTCGAGAACAATTCCCCAGCAGGCACCGTAGAAAGGTGGCAGAACAGCACGGCCGTTCACCATGAGGTCTCATCAATGCGACGGCTCTTCAGGGAGGTCGACATGGTCAAGAAACTCAACGAGACAGCACTCTGGCAGCGAAATCTCGCCTCCTTGATCCGATCGGGTCTGTTTGTTCGGGCCGAGGTGGTCGAGTCTCGGGGGTTGCATGTGGTCGTCGGGATTTACGGGGATGGAACCCCATCGGCCCCGTTGGCCAAATATGCCGACCGGCGACGGGCGGAAGATGCCGTGGAACTGGTCGATCGGCTGATTGCTCACGCGGTTCCGGCAGAGGCCAACTGAGGCCCAAGGCGGCGGTGCGGTTAAGCTTGAGTTCTCTTGAATTCGGGGGCGAAGACCGGGCGAAGGCTCGTGTCGATCGCCCCCGAAGTTGTTTGATGATTTCGGTTTGTGCCCGATCGACGCTTATCCGATCGGGCGGCGGTGCGGAGGGGAGGAGCGATGGCGAAGTGAGCCGATTGCCTCTCGGCAGAACGCGAGCAGGTTGGTTTCGATCAGTTCGCGTTCGATCGTTTCAAAAGGGGGATTTTCGGGAAGAGTCGCGATGACCTCTTCGAGAAGCATTCGGGAGAACTGCGAATTGGCCCGGCGCAGGAGGCGTTGCGTGGTGCTGGTGGAGATGGGGCGGTCGAGGACGTGGGCGATACGATCGGCCAGTTCGGGAGCGGAGAGTCCGGGGGTTTCGGATCGCTGGCGAAGGGCGAGAAAGTAGGGCTGACCGGTTTCCTCCTGAAGGCGTCTGAGCCGTTGCCAGGTGCGTTCCAGGAGTTCGGTTCTCCAAATGGCGTCGAAGCGGGCCTCCTCGGTGGAGGCGTTGAGTTCGGGGATCGGCAGGGGGCAGTGCTCGGACTGTTGAAGCGCCACGAGCCCCCGGATCAAGGAACTTCGGAGGAGAAGCCGGGACCGTCCGACGCGAGACTCGGCGCTGTGCTGGGCAACCCGCTGAAGGTCGGGCACGAACCGTCGGTAAAGGGCGTTGGCCTCGTCACGATCGACGATGAGTTGAACGAGGTAGCGATGGACGGCAGGCAGTTCGGGAGCCGGCAGATCATCGTCGGTGGCGGGATCGTCATCGGAGGGGGAGAGGTCTGAGCTTGGCTCCTGACGAGCCGGTGGTTGCCAGCTCGAAATGCGGCCCCTGAGCAACTCCTCGTCCATGGTTGAAGCGCCTCGCTCGCTCGTCCGACTCGGCGGGAGAGAAGTCTTCCGGGCTCGGGAGTCCAGGACCGCCGGCAATCGGAAGATGAGGGTCGAACTCGAATGCCCTGGAGCGTTGCGCGCAACGCACCGGGGAAATCGCTAGACCATTGTTTGATTGAACCCGAATCGGAGTGCGCGGTGAAGAGGGCACTGCCGATCTGAGAAACGCGCGAGAGCGTGACCCCTCAGACATGGTTGAGAAAGACGATCGCCGATCGGCCACGTCCCGGTGAGAATTGGAAGGGTTGCGGGCAGGGCCGTCGTTGAAGAACGTGATGGAAGGCGAGGCCCGAGTGAGGGAAAGGAAACGCGCTTGAGCCTGCAAAGACGGGGAGATCGCCCCGATCCACGGAGAGGCCGTGAACGGGGGCGGGCTCCCCGGAAATGGGCAACGTGAGGGCAGGCGCTCGGAACTTAGAGAGGGAAGAGATTGCCAAGCTTTTCCCGGGCCTGACGGCTTCCCTTGGAGGCCTTGATCAGGGGGAAGGTCTGCATCTTTCCGTCGACTTCGAGCGTCAGCTTACCTTCGCGGATGACCGAGGTCGCCACGCGAACGCGGCGGGTGGTGCCGTTGGGCAGCCAGACCTTGATCGTCTGAAGATTGGGCTTGAACTTCCGTCGGCTGATGCCGGTGACCTTGGTCCCGACACCACCGAGGTACTTGGCCTTGCCGCGTGTGGTGACGTGGTTGCCGAATGAGGTCTTTTTGCCACTAACTTCGCACTGCCGTCCCATCGGACTGACTCCTGATCATGGCCAGCACAGAGGCGATCTGGCCCGGCTCACTCCTCGTCACCGATCTTCAACACCTGGCGGCCGCGATAGGTCCCGCAATCGGGGCAGACCGTATGGCGAGGCTTCAGGGTGCCGCACTGCTCGCAGTTGATCAGAATGACGTTGAACTGAAGGGCGTCATGGCTACGCCTCATGCCCTTCTTCGACTTCGATGTACGCCGCTTCGGTACGGCCACGGCACACGCTCCGGCGAACTGCCTGGGTCAAAGGTGGTTTGGGAAAAGGGTGAATTGTATCGAGCGACCGTCGGTGCTGACAAGGCGAACTGAAATGATGCCGGAAGGAAACGCCTTGATTCGACCATTTTGCAAGGCGTGGAAAGGGTGAACTAGGGTTCTCAAGGACGGTTTCAAGCAGTCCTGGAGATCCAGGGTTGCGGAAGCATCAGCGTGTTCCATCCGCGTGTGGGGACGGAACGGGTTGATGCGTGATGAAGGAGTTCCCCGAGATGCGCGTTACGCCGTTGCGCCGTTGCGAGCGATCCGGGGCGGCTGCGGTGGAGATGGCTATCATCCTGCCGCTGTTTCTCACGTTGATTCTGGGGACGATCGAAGCGTCTCGCCTGGGGATGGTCTCGCAACTCTTGCATGTTGCGGCACGCGAAGGGTGCCGGACGGCGGTGTTGCCGGGTCAGACCGAGGCGGCCGTGAAGGCCCGAATCGAGGCGGCGCTTGCCGGGACGGGGATCTCGCCCTCGGTGCAAATTAGTAGTCCGAACGGTTCGTGGCTCAACGTGGAGGCACCGTCGCCGATCACGGTCCGGCTGAGCGTGCCGTTCAAAAATGTGAGCTGGCTGGGAGACCCGTTTGCTTTTGAAGACACCACGGTCGTGGCCTCGGCAACGATGAGTAGTGAAAAGAATCCGTGATTTCCCGGCCCCGTCTCAGGAGGACCCGCTCATGAGAGGACGAGCCGATCGGCCCAAAGGGCGCCGCGGTGCGACCCTGGTGCTCTCGGCTGTGATGATGACCGCGATCCTCGGCTTCGTGGCCGTGGCCGTCGATACGACGGTGTTGGCCGTGGCCCGGCACCAGCTGGGAATCGCGGCCGATGCCGGAGCGTTGGCTGGGGCTTCGGCTCTGGCCGACGAGCGACGTCTGAACCCGAACATGTCGTTAACGACGATCTTCACCTCGGCTCACAGTCGATCACAGCAGTTTGTGGAGCAAAACACGGTCCTCGGCCACAAGCCTGTGGTCGTGAGCAACCCGTTCAACTCCCCGAGTGGGGATGTGGTTCTGGGTTACATTGCCAATCCGCTGGATCCGTCCAGCCCGTTTGTCAGTGACATGTCGCAGGCCGCGAACTTCAACTCGGTCCAGATCCGGGCAGCCCGATCCGAGGCTCGGGGCGGGATTGTCCCGGCGTTCTTCGCCCGGGCGATCGGGATTGACGGAGCGGCCGTCCGCGTGCGCGGCACGGCGACGGCGATGAACTACACCATTGCCGGCTTCAGTTCCGAACCAAGCCGCAATGCCGATCTGCTGCCGTTCGTGCTCGACAGGTTAACCTACGAGGCAATGATCAATCCGTACATTTCAACGATTGATCAGTACACGTACAACGCCGAGACGAAGCGTGTCACGAACGGGTCGGACGGTATCAAAGAATCGCAGATGTTCCCGGTGAAGAACGGGTATCCGGGCAACTGGGGCTCAGCGAACATCGGGGTAACAAACAACAGCACCAACACGCTCCGGGCTCAGATCGAGCACGGGGTCACCCCTCAGCAACTGTCGATGTATCCGGGGGGCGAACTGACGCTCCACCAGACCGATGCCCAGGGGAAACCTTATGTGATGCTCGGGGGGAACCCCGGGATCAGTGCCGGGATGAAAAGCGCGCTGGAGGCGATCATCGGCCAGCCGCGCACGCTTCCGATCTTCGATCCGAACGGATCGGGAGGCAACGGCAACAACACGCAGTACAAGGTCATTGGCTTTGCCTCGGTCCGCGTGGTGGCCGTGAATTTTCAAGGGAATCCGAAGTACGTGATCGTCCAGCCGGCGCTCACGCGCGATCCGACCGCAATCCCCGGCAAGGTCCAGACGGGCTGGACTGCAGGCGGGTTGATCCGGCTGAACCTGTCGCGATAACCCCCCCCGCGCGGCCCGCGCTCCGCGCGACGAGACTTCTTTTTTTTGCCAAAGGGAGCAGAACGCATGAACCGACCACGGATCGTGCAAGCGGTCGGGCCGCTCCTGGCCGTCGCGTGGATCGCCACGGCCGGAGCGTGGAACGCCGCGGCACAAAGCCCGACATCGCCGATTGATCGGGTTGAGGAAGACTGGGAGTTGATCATCATCGCGCCGGACGCGATTGCCGAGGGGCCTCAGATCACCACCTCGATGAGCCCGGTGGACAGCCAGGCGGGCCAGTTCATCGTGTTCAACCTGAACTATCGAAGCCAGCCGTCGTTTCGATCGGGAGGGTTGGAGCTGATCGCTTATAACGGCGAAGCGGTGCTGGCCACCTCGACCCAGCACACCTCGCAGTTGTCGACAGCCAACGAAACGATTACCTGGACTCAGTCGCTGGGCGTCTCCGGCGGCACAATGAGGTACCAGATCATCGAGGGGCAATCGACCAGTTGGGGCCAGTTCGGCCAGGGGTCGGGGGCAAACCTGGGGCTGACGGTGGCGACGTCACTGTCGTCGATGTCGGGCTATTATCCGGAGACCTCGGTAGGGTTCTCCGGGGTGGGCTGGCAGGCGAACCGGGTCAAGTCGATGAAGCTACTTCGGGTCCGTTATTACCAGGGAAACACGCTCGTTGCGACCGACGAGTCGGTTCGAACCGTAAGCCTGGAGCAATGAGGGGCCTGAGTGAAAGGCCGCGTCGTTTCCTCGCAACATTTCCCAAAGGTCGGAACACCGCACTTCAAAATCTGACCTAGGGTTCTGATAGCCTCGCAGACAAAACACTGCGGGACATCATGAAACGGAAGAGATCGGGATAAGTTGGTTTGAGGGTGTCGCGGCCCGATCGTCGATCAGGAGCGACGCAAAATTCGGACGAAGGAACCGGAGCCAGTCTCGGACACGATCGAGCAAGGCCTCCAAAGTCAGGAAAAACCCATGAGCACGTTTATCAAGCGAATTCGCGGTTTCATCAAGAGTGAAGACGGCCCGACGGCGGTCGAATATGCCGTGATGGTCGCCCTGATCGCCGTGGCGATTATCGTCGGGGTGAGGTCCCTGGGCACCAGCATGAACAGCACGTTCTCGAATATTGGTACCACGGTGGGCGGCCTGCCGACCTCGAACTGACGTCTGGCTCAAACGCCAGAGCGCCCTTTGGGGCAGCACCAGACAGGGCCTCCGGCGATGCGGCTCAAATAGCCGGTTGCCGGAGGCCCTTCGGTCATTCATGTCCTAGGCTTCTTTGACAAGAGAACGCCTGCAAGACGGTTCGGGGGGTCGGGCCAACAGGCGATTGCACAAGGGAGGATTGTGAACCATGCCATACACCTTGCCGATGGGAGCCGCCTGGCTGGTCTCGGCCCTGCTCGTGGAAGCGGCGATCATCGATGGCCGCAAGCTCAAGGTGCCGAACTGGCTGACGTTCCACCTGGCCGCAGGTGGGCTGGCCTACTGGGCCTGGACGGCTGGTTGGGGAGGTTTGGGCTGGTCGGTGGCCGGGATGGTCGTCGGGTTCGTGCCGCTGATGATCGTCTGTGCGATCGGCGGCATGGGGGCGGGCGATGTCAAGATGTTTGCAGGCTTTGGTGCCTGGGTCGGGCCGTTGATGGCGGCCGAGGCGTTGGCCGTTTCGGCGATTGTGGGGGGCATCATCGCCCTGGGAATGATCGCCTGGAGCGGTCAGTGGCGGCGGCACTGGTCGATGAGCAAGCAGATCGCGCAGGAGATTGTCACGGTGAAGCACCCCGATCGGCTTGCGGAACGGGCGGCCGAGCGAAAGCCGACGATGCGGCTTTTGCCCTACGGCATTCCGCTGGCGATTGGCTCGATCGGCTACATGGCATTCCACGGGCTGTTGATGTGAGCAGCGAGACGCCCCGAGGGGCAGAGGAGCACCATTGATGAACGGCAAGGCACCCATGCTGCTCGGGCTCGCCGCACTGTGCGGGCTGGCCGCGATGTGGGGCGTTCGATCGGTCCTGAATCGAGAGCCCTCGACTGACGTCCCGAAAACCCTGGTGCTGGTCGCAAACCGGGAGATCAGGGTCGAAGAAACGCTGACACCGGAGATGCTCGAGTCAAAGGAAATTCCGACGGAGATGGTCCCCAGCGGTGCGTTGACCGACGTGAAGCAGGCCCTTGATCGCTGGGCGACGATCCGGATGCTTCCCGGCGACGTGATTCTGGACGGCAAGCTGGCCCAGAAAGGAACGCCAACGGGAATGATCGCGCGGATCACGCCGGGGATGAGAGCGTTTGCCGTCCGGGTGGATGAGCAGACCGGAGTCTCGGGGTTTATCCTGCCCGATTACCGCGTTGATGTGCTCCAGCCACGGGCCGATTTGCCTGGTCGGGCTGATGTGATCCTGGAGAACGTTCGCGTGCTGGCCTCGGGAACCGTTTTCGAAAGCCCCGAAGATCGCTCGATCGAGGCGCGGACCGTGACCCTGGAAGTCTCGCCGGATCAGGTGCAAACCCTGGCAAGCGCCATGCAGAATGGACCGCTCACGCTGTCACTTCGGGGTCTGAACGACGCTGCGATCGTAGCGGTCAAGCCGGAACCTGAGCCCGAACCGGAACCGGAACCGGAGCCCCTTCCCGAGCCGGAGCCCCTCCCCGAGCCGGAGCCCCTTCCAATCGCGCTGGTGGACCCGCCCCCGGTAATGACCGAGACGGTTGAGACTCCCGAAGTGCAGGAAGCACCGCGACGGCTGACGATCTTCGCCGGGCTTCGAGCCCCTCACACGCGGCTTGTCGGCCCGAAGCCGGAGCCGGAGCCGGAGCCGGAGCCGGACGCCAACCTGGAGACGGGAGTGGGCCTGGAAGCCCGCCGCCCCTTCCGCCTCGATGGCCTGACCATCGATGCAGACGCAATTCCTTCCCCACCCGGGTGAGGTTGACTCCCAATCGGGACGTCAGCACACCCGCCCGACGCCGAGACACCGGTCGAGCTCATGGACACTGCCCGACGACTCCTTCTGGTCGACCCGAACCCCGCCTCTGCGGCGGTGGTGAAGGCCGCGTTGACGAATCTGGGAACGGTCCAGGTTGTGGATACGTGCTCAGACTACAATGCGACGTTACGGCAGATTGAGGCATCGTCTTGCGAGTTGGTGGTCATCGTCCTGGACGCGAATCCGGAACGTGCCCTGGAGACGATCAGGGAGATCAAGGACCGTAACCCGCGGGTCGCGGTACTGCCGGCCAGTCAGTCGCGTGACGGCGAGACGATTCTTCGGACGTTGCGAGCGGGAGCCTCGGAATTTCTCCCATTGCCGATCGAGGTCGAGGAAGCTCGCACAGCGATCGCTCGCTTGTTGCCCGACGTCCAGCTTCCGTCTGATGGTCGGGGCACGATGGTGACAGTGATCGGCTCGGCCGGTGGAGTCGGTTGCACGACGCTTGCAGTCAATCTGGCGGTGGCGCTAACCAAGGCTCCCGGAGCTTCGGTGGCCCTGGTGGACCTCGATCTTCTGCTCGGGTGCGTCGATACACTGCTCGACGTGATGCCCGAGTTGACGATTTCCGACGTGGTTTCGGACATCGACCGTTATGACAAATCGTTGCTGCATCGGGCGTTGACTCAGCACGAATCGGGTGTACACGTGTTGCCGGCCCCAGCAGCGATGGAAGACGCCGCGAAGGTGGAGATCGAAGGGCTTCGTCACCTGATGGACCTCTTGCTCGGCGCGTTTCGCTATGTGGTAGTCGATGCGAGCAAGGGGTTTCAGGAAACCGATTTCGTGGCGCTTGAGCGTTCCGAGACGGTGTTGCTCGTCACGCAGCTTGATGTGTGCGGGCTGCGCAACGGAGCGCGGTTGATGCAGATTTTTCGGGAAATCGATGGGTTGGCCGATCGGGTCCGCGTGGTGGTCAACCGAGTGGGATCGGACATCACGACGATCGGTTTGAAAAAGGCGGAAGAAACGCTTGGGGCACCGATCGGCTGGCAGATACCGAATGTCTCAGAGATTGTCGGGGCAGCCCGGACCAAGGGTGTACCCCTCGAAATCGAAGCCCCGAAGCACCGGATCACGCGATCGATTGCCGAGATTGCTCGCAGCTTCGCCCCGATTGGGGGCGAGAAACCGAAACCCTTTATGGGAAAAATTGCGGCAATGTTTACCTGAGATTCTGACGATTTCTGGTCCCCCTTCTCCCGTGCGAACCGGCCGAGTCGGGGACCCTCGGAGGTTTCCCGACGATGCTTCATGGATTTGGCCGTAGCCCGCTTGGGCAGCGAACGCTCGGAGCGACCCCCGCGCAGGCAAAGCCGCCCGCCTCTGAGAACTCTGAGGGGCCCGACCGCACCGCTGCCGCCGCGCAGCCTCCGCCGACCCCTTCGGCCGTGCCCACGCCGGTGATGGCCCCCCCGCCGAAGCCGCCGAAGCCGCCGAAGCCGAAGGATCAAGAGCAGACAAAGGCCGACCCCGCCGTAGCGGCATTTGAGGCGATCAAGCGAAGGATCCACGGCAAGTTGGTCGACCGGCTCGACTTCAACCGGGTCAACGAACTGGACCCGAGGACCGTGCGTGCCGAGGTGCGTTCGGTCATTGAGCACCTGCTCGACGAAGACGACCCGATGCTCAATCGGAGTGAGCGTCAACGGCTCGTTGATGAGATCCTGGATGAGACGTTCGGACTTGGGCCGCTTGAGGCGCTGCTCAAGGAGGAGGGAATCGGGGACATCATGATCAATGGTCCCCGGTATGTGTTCATCGAAAAAGGAGGACGGATCGAGCGGTCGTGCGTGGGGTTCCGCGATGACGACCACCTGTTACAGATCATCGACCGAATTGTGTCTCGCGTGGGTCGGCGCATCGATGAAAGTTCTCCGATGGTCGACGCGCGACTGCCGGACGGCTCTCGCGTCAATGCGATCATCCCGCCGCTGGCCCTTGATGGGCCGGTGTTGACGATCCGAATGTTCGGCTCGAAACCTCTGACACAAGATGATCTGTTACGCTTCAAGGCATTTACGCCCGAGATGCTCATCTTGATGGAAGCGGCGATGCGAGCGCGTTTGAATATCATTATTTCTGGAGGCACTGGCTCGGGCAAGACAACGCTCCTCAACACGCTATCGAGCTTCATTCAGAACGATCACCGGATCATCACAATTGAGGATGCGGCCGAGCTTCGCCTGCAGCAGGAGCACGTTGTTCGACTCGAAACCCGACCACCAAACGTTGAGGGGCGGGGAGCGGTCACGGCGACCGACCTGGTGAAGAACGCCCTGCGGATGCGGCCCGACCGAATCATCATTGGCGAGTGTCGAGGAGCCGAAACACTGGACATGATCCAGGCCATGAACACCGGCCACGAGGGTTCGATGACGACCGTGCACGCCAACAACCCGCGCGACGCCATGAGCCGGTTGGAAACGATGATCAGCATGGCAGGCCTGGAGCTTCCGATCCGGGCACTGCGCGCTCAGTTCGCCTCGGCCGTGGACCTGATCATTCAGGCGAACCGTCTGCAAGGCGGTCCGAGGAAGGTGACGAGCATCACCGAGGTCGTCGGCATGGAAGGCGACACGATTATCATGCAAGAGATCTTCAAATTCGAGCAGGTCGGTGTTGATTCCGGCGGGCGAGCCCATGGGCGGTTTACCTCGACCGGCATCCGGCCGTCGTTCATGGATCGCCTGGAATCGTCTGGCTGCGTGCTACCGGCCGACCTGTTCCGTCAGCGCGACCTGATGGCGGATTAGGGGTGGGGTGGTCGATTGGGCACGAACCAGGAGACATCAGCATTGATGTCGAATCGTAGACGGGAAGGATGGTGAGTGATGGACGGGACGACCTTCGTCATGATTGCCGCGGGAGTGGCCATTGCCCTGCTCGTCGCAGGCGTGGCCATGGTGGTGACGAAGTCGGAATCGACCCTGGCCGAGGAACGCCTGCGGAACCTCACCAGCGGGAAGCGTCCGAGCGTCAAGAAGCAACTCGCGGCCGATTCGCTGTTGCGGGCGCCCCCGATCGACGCGCGGAACATGGCGTTCCTTGAGCAATACATGCCGAGTGGCGAATCGCTGAAGCGGCTGTACGAACAGGCCGACCTGACGCTGCCGTTCAAGACGTTTCTGGCCATTGCCGCGGGGCTGGCGGT
Source organism: Tautonia rosea (assembly GCF_012958305.1). Lineage (NCBI taxonomy): Bacteria > Pseudomonadati > Planctomycetota > Planctomycetia > Isosphaerales > Isosphaeraceae > Tautonia > Tautonia rosea. The sequence continues at coordinate 100,424 of NZ_JABBYO010000009.1, forward strand.
GCTGGGAGGAGCCGCCGCGGGGGTGCTGGGTTCCCTGCTGCTTGCTCCGGTGGGAGCGGTGATGGGGGCGGGACTGGCCATCATGTTTCTTCACCATCGCAAGCGGAAACGGATCGCAGTGTTCATGGGAGGACTTCCTGAAGCCGTGGAGCTGATGGGCAGGGCCTTGCGGGCAGGCCACGGCCTGGCCTCGGGGATGCAACTGGTCTCTCAAGAGATGAAGGGGCCGGTCTCTCAGGAATTCGGCCGGGTGTTTGAGGAGCAAAACCTCGGCGTGCCAGTCGATGAGGCCCTGCGAGGCATGTCGGAGCGCGTGCCAACGATGGACGTGCGCTTTCTGGTGACTGCGATCATCATCCAGCGCGCTACGGGGGGCGATCTGGCGGAGATTCTCGACAAGATCGGCCGCTTGATCCGTCAGCGATTCGAGCTGGTCGGTCACGTCAAGTCTCTGACGGCCGAGGGTCGGCTCTCGGGCCTGGTCTTGCTGGCGATGCCTCCTGGCTTGCTGGCGTTCATTGCCGTGAGCAATCCTTCCTACGTGGCTCCCCTGTTCCAGACGGAGCTGGGGACAAAACTGCTGGCGTTGACGGTGGTCCTCCAGCTCATGGGGGCCGTCGCAATCAAGAAGATCATTTCGATCAAGGTCTGATCGGTGCATACTCCGATCGAAACAGCGGAGAGATCCGGCCGTGCCGACGCTCGAAACCCTCCTGACCCCGGAAACGATGATTCCCCTCGCCACCTTCCTGGCGTTCATGCTCGGGGGCTGGGGCATGTTGTCGCTGGTGGCGAACCGGCCGAGCCGCGCGGAGGACCGCCTGAAGCGGATGCTGGATCGACCGCAGATGGAGGCCGATCGGGCTCGGGCCGCTCGGGAACGCCAGCGGATTCAGGATCGGGTGGCCGAGGCGGCCAGGAAGTTGTCTGGCCCGATGCAGCCGAAAGACGAGGCGGAGCTGGGTAAGCTCCGGATCTCGCTCTTGAACGCGGGGATCCGGCATCCGCAGGCTGTGCAAATATACCTCGGCATGAAGCTACTGGGGCTCTTGATCGGGATGGGGGTGTCAATTCCGCCGGTCTGGTCCCACTTCGGTTTGACCCAGAACGGGGTGTTCGCGGTCATGGCGGCTGGTGGAGTGGGCTTCTACATTCCGGGCCTGATCGTTGGGCAATGGAGGAGGAAGCGGCAGCAGGCGATCTTCCTGGGCTTGCCCGATGCGCTGGACTTGATGGTCGTCTGTGTGGAGGCCGGGCTGGGGTTTGACGCGGCGATGCGTCGCGTGACGACGGAACTGGCCGATTCATGCCCGGAAGTCTGCAATGAGCTGAATGTGGTGAATTTTCAGATCCAGATGGGCCGTCCCCGTCGAGAGGCGCTGAGAGACCTGGGAATCCGGACGGGAGTGGAAGATGTGCGGGCCCTGGCCGCCGTCATCATTCAGGCGGAGAAATTCGGGTCGCCCATTGGATCGGCGTTGCGGGTGCAGTCGGACGCGATGCGGACCCGACGCCGGCAACTGGCTGAGGAGAAGGCCGCACAGACGGCCGTCAAGATCATGCTGCCGCTGATTCTGTTTATCTTTCCCGGTGTGTTTGTGGTCCTGGTCGGTCCGGCGGCGATCAACATCAAGGATACCTTGCTTGGGATGTAGTCCATCGAGAACGGCGGCGTCGGTCTACAAAGGGGCGAAGCCATGAAGAAATATCATCGCATCTCGATGGATCAGCACTCTGGGCCTCCCCGGAAGTCGAAGGGATGGGGGATCTTGCTACTCGTCGGCCTGTTGACGATGCCGCTGCTTTGGGACGGAGCGAAAGTGAGCTATGCCCAGTGGCAAACCATGTTCGGTCCGAAGCCGATGGTGAGCACACCGACGTTTGACCTGCTGAGCGATTACTTCAATCACACGACGGGAACCATCAGACGCGTGACGAGGCAGCCGTTCCGCAAGGTGCCCTGGCGGGTCGAGTGGGCGGTGAGCGGTCTGGGGTTGAGCCTGGCCGCCGGCGCCTTGATCCTCCGCTACGGTCGGGCGCGATGAGGGGATCCTCCTTGCGGGGAACGCCCGGAGCCGAGGGTCGTCAGGCGACGGCCCGGCCTCGCGCGTTGGTCAGGAGGCGAAGGACGGCTTCGGCTGCCTCCTGGCCGATTCGGGCACAGTCGGGAACACCGACTCCCGAGTAGGCATTGCCGGTCAGGATGAGACCGGGATGAGCCTTGGCTCGCGATCGAATGGAGGCGACCCGATCGAGATGACCGAGTGTGTACTGAGGCATGGCTCGGGAATGACGGGCGACCTGGGAGAGAATCGGGGCTCCCGAGATGCCGAGAAGCTGTTCCACCTCTCGTCTGGCGATCGCGGTCAGCTCCTCATCGTTGCGTTCAAAGAGGTGCGCCTGCAAGGCACCGCCGATGAAGACGCGAAGCAAGACCGAGCCTTCGGGAGCGCGGTCGGGGAACTTGACGCTGGTAAACGAGACGGCCAGGATCTCTCGCCCTTCGATGCTTGGCACGACCACTCCAAACCCATCGAGTGGGTGGGTGACGTGGTCTCGGGGATAGGCCAGCTGGACGATTGCCGAGGAGGCGTAGGGGATTGATCGGAGATCGAGCGCCAGGTCCTTGTCTTCACCATCAACGAGCCGGGCGGCAGCGTGGGCCTCGACGGCGAGGATCACGGCATCAGCCTCAAGAGAAGGGCCGTCCAGCAGCTCGACGCGCCAGGTTCCCTCGGGCTCGTGTCGGGCGACGCGACGGGCGGCGGTGCCGAGTCGCAGCGATCCGGCAGGAAGGGAGGCGGCCAGGGCCTTCGGGAGGGTGTCCATCCCGTGGGAGAGGGTCTGGAAGAGGCTGTAGCGTGCTCCGGAACCACCCCCCTGCCCTTCGAGACGAGCCGCCCGCCCCTGGCGGAGCGCGGCCCGAATCAGGCTGCCGTGCTCGCGTTCCATCTGGGGAAACTGGGGAAGGGTCGCGTGCAGGCTCAGGTCGTTCGGATCGGCCGTGTAGATGCCGCCGACCAGGGGCTGAACCAGGCGGTCGAGCGCCTCACGGCCGAGGCGGCGGCGGACGAAACTGGCGAGACTTTCATCCGCCTCGTCGCGACGGGCGGGGAGGACGAGGTCGCAGAGCATGCGCAGCTTCCCTCGCCAGGAGAGGATGGGCGAGGTGATGAGCGGCCACAGGCGCTGAGGGGCCATCAGGACAAAGCCTTCGGGGACCGGCACCAATCGACCTTTGCGGACGACGAACGAGCGGCGGAAGCGGTCGTCGGTGCCGATGAGCTGATCGCCGAGGCCGAGCGACCGGCAAAGCTCGATGGCGTGGGGCTTGTTGGTGATGAACGAGTCAGCGCCCCCTTCGAGGGTGAAGTCATTGATGCGATCGGTCCAGATCGCGCCACCAATCCGGTCCTGCGCTTCGAGGACGACCAGTTCGATGGGTGATCGGAGCGTCGCGGATCGTTCGGCCAGACGGTACGCTGCCGTCAGGCCGCTCAAGCCTGCTCCAATGATCACAACCCGATGGGGCCGAGCAGAGACGTTCGACACGGAAGACAGATCCCCTGACAAGACCAGTGGTTCCGAAGGATTCGACCGTTCTGGGGTTCGCATCGATTCCAGTGTACGGGCCGAATCTGGTCGGAACAAGAGCCACGGACCCGCTCGAAGGGTTGATCCCGGCTGAGGGGGATCGGAACGAAAGGCGGGGAGCGACGGGAGAACGCTCAAGGGCTCCGGTCCTGGGATGGGACCGGAGCCCTTGAGTGAGTACGCTCGAATCAGACCGATCGCGGCGTAAATTTGCGGCGACCGACGATCATTCAACGATGGCCGGGGGAGCGGCCATGGCTCCCGAGCTTTCTTCCGGAGCACCGGAGTACTCGGCGCCGGAATTGGGATCGTCTGCGGCAACAGGAGCAGCGGCATCGCCACCGCACCCGGCAACGAGAAGACCGAGCAGCCCGAGGGCGAAGAATCGAGCAACGAACGAGGTCATGATGCGTTTTCCAGAGTCAGGGGGAAACGGATTGAATGGAGCAGGGTGTCCACGATTAGAGCTGGTCGGCACTGACCACTTCACCAAGCTTTCGGGTGCTCAAGGCCCGGTAGGTGGCCATGTTGATCGTTTCCTTGAGGAAACGCACGGAACCGTCACCGAAGAGGAAGTTGGCCCCTCCGGGGTGATTGCTTCGAAAGCCGAACTGGCCCATCTCGGTGCAGCCGAACGGGGCGGGGGTATTGGCCCAGTTGGCGGGCCGGGTGGCCACGGGATGCGAATTCCTCAGGCAACTTGTCGGGGTGCTATACGGGGCAGGTTGGCCACCGGTGAGAGCCGGGGCGTTGATCCGGGGCACCGTGTAGGCGATGCCGGTGATGCGGACGTCACCTGGCCAGAAGGTGGCTCCCCAGGGGGGGCCGTTCCAGGAACCGGCCGATGCACCGAAGTTGAAATGCGAGCCTCCCGGCTCGTTCCGAAATCGTGAGGTTTCACCCACGAGGATGGTGTTGCTCAAGCCGTCGCGGATCGCGGAAAAGCCGTAGGCGAAGTTCCGGCCGAAGGGCCCGTCGGATTCGATGGCAAAGCAGCGCTCGGGGTTGAGCGTCCCCCAACGATTCCACGTCGTTTCCGTCGTGCCGCCCACTCCCGCATAGGAGGTCTGGTAAGTGGTGAACCAGTTGGCGCTGATGTCTTCATGCTCATCATCGCTCGGGCAAACATACGAGGAGACGCGGGAGAGGGTCGCCGTCTCATTCTTGAACCAGGTGGCGGCCACCTCGAAATTGTAGGCCGAGGTCTGAGCCCCCTGCTCCATGTAGGGGAGGATGAAGGTCATCCAGCTCACCCAGATGTTCGAGCCACAGGGGTTGCCGGGGCTCATCGCCTGGCCATAGCCGGTCGTTGCGTTGCGGAAGTCGCCCATCGGCAGGCTTCCGGTGGCCGACTCGTAATTATGCAGGGCGAGGCCGATCTGCTTCAGGTTGTTGGTGCACTGGGCACGTCGGGCGGCCTCGCGAGCACTTTGGACCGCAGGCAGAAGCAGGGCGATGAGCACGCCGATGATGGCAATCACCACCAGCAATTCGATGAGCGTAAACCCACGCGTCCGAGACGGTCGGGTGGTCATGGAATCGGGCTCCTTACAACGAGGAGGATGAGAAGTGAATCGATCGCTTGAGAGCGTGGCAGGGGAAACCGAAATCGTGTTTCGACTCCATCCCACGGCCGCGCTCTCACAAGAGTAAGGTTCTCAGGGGAACATCGTGCGCCGCAAGGGAACCAGAACGCCATGTGAAGACAAGTTGATCTTACGATCGACGAGGCGGTGATCCCAAAATCGAATCCACGCTGGGAGCGAGGAGAGTTGCGGGTCGATCACAACGGTCAGGACGAAAGGCAATCGTCAGGAACGGTTAACCATTCGGACATACGAAGGTCCAAGAAGCAAATTCAGGAACCTCTCGTAATCTTCCATCGAGGTTAATTGTTCTGACTTCTGCATCGAAGCCGTTGTCGCAAGTTTCTTCGAAGACCGAAATGAGCGCCGCGTCGCAATTCGATCTGAGTTTCAATCTGTGGTGAAACCGGCGATTCAAGAGTGAACGACCAGAACGGTCTCGGCCCCACGCCTGGGGCCTTCGAGAAACGACTGGATGCGATCAGGGTTCACAACGGGGGCAACCCAGAGGGACGGTCGACGCGATGTCCATCGACGCGTCCCTCGTTTGCGACCAACGAAGCTCAGGGTTCGACCGTCATCATGCCATCGGCGGCGCCGGCGGGGCCTTCGGCGACGAGGCCCTTGGGGGTGGAACCGGCCGTTTCTGAGCCAGACTCCTGAGCGTCAGCGGGAAGCTCCCCCATCGCGGGACCGGCGCCGGTGTTGCAGCCGACGCAACCCATCATCAGGAGAGCCAAGATGAACATTCTCATGGGCGGTTTCTCGTGGAGATTCTCAATGAAACGAACGATTGCGAGTCGCTTGCATGGGGCAAGCGACTCAGTCTCGTAGCTGATCGGGTCGAATCACTCGGGTCAGCTCGCCCGATGCGCGTTCAACCGCGATGCGAGGGGTCAGAACTGATCTGCGCTGATGACTTCTCCGCCCTTGCGGGTCCCAAGGGCGCGATAGACGTCAGGGTTGATCGTTTCCTTAAGGAACCTGACAGAGCCATCTCCGAGGAGGAAATTCGCACCGCCCGGGTGCTGGCTGCGGAATCCGAAGCCGCCGTATTCGCGGGCCTCGGGCTTCAGGAACCAGGTGAACGGATCGGGGTCGATGATCGGGGTGACGCTCGTCAATTGCAAGGGAGCGTTGATCCGCGGGGCAGTGTAGGCGATTCCATGCAGGACGGACCCTGCGCCACCAGCGGGCTGGCCGACCAGGGTGAACCATTCGCCATAGTTCCAGGGGAACTGCCATGAATCAGGCTGATTCATGAATCGGGATGCCTCACCGACGAAGAGAGTGTTGCTCAGGCCGTCATTGAAATTGCTGATCTTGTAGTTGAAGCTGACAACAAACGCACCGGTTCCTTCGAGGTGGCGGCAGTTGCCGGCGTTCGCGGTCGAGTAGCGATAACGCATCAGCTCAACCTCGCCGGCCGAACCCGCGTAGGAGCCCTGGTTCACCCCGATGAACTGCAAAGGACCGCCGGGGGGGTTCAACGGGCCGGACGACTGGAAATCGGAAGGGCAAATGTACGATGCGACCTTGATTTCCTGCACCGTGATGTTGCGGATGCTGTTCGCAAAGAAGTCGAAGTTGAACCAGTCGAACGTGTTGCCCTGCTCCAGGTACGGTAGCATCGAGGCGAACATGGTGTGTCGGGAGACCCTCAAGCAACCGCCGTCGGCCGGAATGCCGGGGGCATCCGGGACTCGACGCTGGAGTCCAATGGGAAACGCTCCGTTGGTGCTCTCATAGTTGTACAGGGCGAGGCCGATCTGCTTCAGGTTGTTGGTGCACTGGGCACGTCGGGCGGCCTCGCGAGCACTTTGGACCGCAGGCAGAAGCAGGGCGATGAGCACGCCGATGATGGCAATCACCACCAGCAATTCGATGAGCGTAAACCCACGCGTCCGAGACGGTCGGGTGGTCATGGAATCGGGCTCCTAGGGGAAGATGATCGAAGGGTCAGGTCACGTGCGAGCAGGACGCATCAAGGAACGCACACAGATCGTGCAACCGATGTCATTGATTGGGGAATGATCCGTTCCCGTCCGAGGTCCGGCTCTCACAATCGTGACGTTCTTTGGGTCTCAGATGGCTCCAAACCATCCGGAGCATCGTGCCGTGAAGAATCATCCCACAGTCTGCCGGGCAGGACTCCCAGGGTCATGATCAGCGCATGAAGCGAAAACCAGTGCCGAGAGCTGGCGACTGTTCGGAAAAGGAAGGACGAGCGGTGCTTTGGAGAAGCCTCGAACACCCGAACACGCAAGGGCATCGCCAAGAAGCAAGATACCCAACAATCCGCGTTCGAGACGAAATGCCGAAGCTTCCGCACCAAAATCGATGATACAAGTTAGTCATTTGCAGGGATCACCGACAAGTACCAACTTGATCGGAACTTCATTTTCGCGACCTTTTTTCGACACATTGCTTTGATATGCATCAATTTGGAAAAAATAGACGGCATAGTGCTCGCCACTCAACGAATGGCTCCATGTCATGAGCGTTGTGTCACGTTACTGATGAGTCGCTGATTGGTGACACCAACTGAGTGGCCAAGGTTCTCCCCTGACACGAGGTCTTTTTGGTGAATCCATCGCCCAAGGAGGCGACATACATGCACCAATCAGGCGCGATTCGCTTCGTGGACGATCTCGACCAGGGCTCGGACGTGATCGACCGGGGTACTGGGCAGGATGCCGTGGCCGAGGTTGAAGATGTGGCCGGGGCGTCCGGCAGCCTGATCGAGGATGCGGAGGGCCTGGCGACGGATCTCGTCGATCGGGGCCAGCAGGACGACCGGGTCGAGATTGCCCTGAACGGCAACCCCGGGGCCGAGGCGGTTCCAGGCCTCATCGAGTTCGACGCGCCAGTCGAGGCCGATGACCGAGCCGCCGGCATCGCGCTGGGCTTCGAGGAGGGTGGCCGTGCCGGTGCCGAAGTGGATGGTGGGCACGTCGGGGGGGAGGGCGTCGAACAGGCGCTTCATGTGAGGTTGGACGAAGCGCTTGTAATCGAAGGGGGAGAGGTTGCCGACCCAGCTATCGAACAGTTGCAGGACCTGGGCCCCGGCCTCGGCCTGGGCGGTGAGGTAGAGGGCGGTGGCGTCGGTGAGCTGCCGCATGAGGGCATCCCAGGCACCGGGGTCGCGGTACATGAAGGCCTTGGCCCGGTCGTAGTGCCGTGAGCCCCCGCCTTCGATCGCATAGCAGGCCAGGGTGAACGGCGCTCCGGCGAAGCCGATCAAGGGGACCGAGGGCGGCAGGGCGGCCCGGATCTGAGAAACGGCCTGCATGACATAGCCAAGCGGCTCGGCGCTGGTCATCGGCTGAAGGCGGTCGACGTCGCTCGACTCGGTGATCGGGTTGTGGATGACCGGGCCTTCCCCCTTGGCAAATTCGAGGTTGAGTCCGATTGGTTCGAGGATGAGCAGGATGTCGGCAAAGAGGATGGCGGCATCGACCCCGAGGCGCTCGGCGGCGGTGACGGTGACCTCGGTGGCCAGGTCCGGGGTCTTGCAGAGTTCGAGGAAAGAGACGCGCGAGCGGAGTTCGCGGTAATCGGCCATGTAGCGGCCGGCCTGACGCATCAGCCAGATGGGAGTGACGTCGGTCGGTTCTCGGCGGCAGGCTTTGAGAAAGCGGGGGGCTTCGGGCGAATCCGGCATCGAACGGCGTCCCGTCAGTCGAGGCGAGGGTGCAACAACAGCGAGCCGGAGACTCCACCGGCCACCGGTGCCTGGCTATTGTGCGCGTGACGATGCGGGTCTGTCCAGGAAACGGCCGCCGAGGGGGTCGGCAGCCACGCCCGACGGAGGAACGAGTCGTTGAAGTTGACGATGCCCGTGTTCGGGATGGTCTCACGGTCGATGAGAGGGGATCAAGTCTGATCAGCTCTGATCAGCGTCGAGCAGCTCGAAAAGGGACTGCGTACGGACGATGGAGTGGTCGTCTGGGAAGGTATGGAAGGTTTGAACAGAGAGGCCGTTAGGGCGAGCGTCGATTCGGATGAAACTGACCGGGGAGGGCGACAGGCGATTCTGGGGCGAGAAGCGGTGAAAGAGGCCCTTGCCGGCGTCGAGCGAGAGTTCGTTGCAGAGGTGTCGGAAGACCTCGCCGTCGAGCCGTTCGGCATCGAAGCAGGTCTGATACTCGACCGAAGCCCCCTGGCGGAGCGTGGCCGAGCGTTCGACGCGCACCGGCTCACGGAGGAGGAGGCCACGATCGGGCAGCGGAGTTTCTAGCCCGCAAAGGACTTCGGTCAAGCGGCTTGAGCCGGCCGACCAGACGATTGCGTGCCCTCCCTCGATGATTCGCAGGTCCGCGTCCCAGGCGCTGTGACTCACTCGGCGATGGCGGCGCACGGTGAACCAGTCCGGATGAATCGGACGGGCATAGACCTGGAACGTGATGTCGATCAGCTTCGAACGGCCGTAACTGACGCCCATCCCGACGGCTCCACGTGTTCGGACATCGTCCCTGATTCCTGCCCGGTGCTGGGCACTGCATCCATTATAGATCCACCGAAAACCAAGACCAACCGCGACAGCGAGGGAATGAGACGTTGCATCGGGACAACGGTCCGCCTCGGCTTGACCCCTGGGGGCCATCACCATAGACTCGCCGCGCGCTGGGGAATTCCCCTTTGATCCGCAATCGGCCCGAGACGCAGGTCGACCGACCGGCCCGGTCCTCGATTGACCCGGAGGCCCGAGGTGAACCGAACGGAACTCGAATCACCACCGCTGCTGCCGTTGAGAGCCGTCGATGCCTGGAGGCGTCGGGGAGCTCGGTACGTCTGGCACAAGGCCCTGCGACGGGGACTGCGACGCTGGCCGTCGTGCAAGAGACGGATACTCTACCGTAATCCTCGATTGTATTGGACCCTTCGTGGCGGGGATGATTATTTCCGGGAACAAGAGGGTCAGCCGGCCCGTTCGGAACGGTCTGAGTGGCTGGCTGATCGGATCGCGAGTTATCGGCCGACTTCGGTGCTGGAAATCGGCTGCGGCTACGGGAAACAGCTGCGGGCGATCCGGCATCGCTTGCCGGAAGTTCCCCTATTGGGCCTCGACTTCAGCCCGACGCAACTCGATTATGCGAAAGGGTTTCTCGACGGCATTGGTGGGGTCTCCCTGATGCTCGGCGATGGTCAACGGGTTCCCTTGCCGGACAAATCGGTCGATCTGGTGATGACCTCGGCCGTGATCCTGCACAATGCCCCTGAGATCGCCGACCAGATCCGCCGCGAGGCGATCCGGATCGCCCGGCGATGGGTGGTGCATAACGAGGACACGGACGTGACCTACAACCGCTTCGGCTACGATTCGGCGGCCTGGTATCGGGCGTCGGGGATTCGGCTGGCCGAGGTCGGGGTGATTCCAGTCGGGTCACAGGACGAGGTGGCCCGGTCGCAGTTCTGCGTGGCCGAGCTGGGCGAGTGGTGATCGGGCAAGATCCCTAGTGACCTCCTTCACGAGCGGTGGCCCTTCGTGACCGCGATTCCCGCGAATGCAACATCGCCTGCTGTGGCCGCCTCGGCACCGGCCGCCGCTCCCTTGGCCGCGAGCGAGGATCGGCTCGCGGTGCGCGACAGCCTGATCGTGACGATTGGCGGTCAACTGGAGCGAGCGGTCGGAACACTGACGGCGTTGGTGATGAAGTGGGGCCTCGCGCCGGAACAGCACGGGGTGTATTCGGGGCTTCGGCTCACACTCGACCACGCCAACCGGGCGAGCCTGGGGATCGGCCGGGGGGCCGTGCAGGAAATCCCGATCCTTCGCGCCGCAGGCAACGAGGACGAGGCAAAGCGGGTGGCCGACGTGGCCTTTGCCGCCTGCTCCATCGGGGCCTTGATCTACGCGGTGGGATTGCTCGCCTTCGCCTGGTGGCGCTGGCCAAGCGGCGGTAGTGCCGACCCGATCGACCTGGCCTGGAGCGGCGGCCTGGTGGCGGTGGCGGTCCTGGTCTTGATGAAGCGGTATCAGGACTTCTTGATTGCCTTGCATCGGGCGCACCGACGGTTCACTCTGGTCACAGAGCTGGCAATCATCGACGCGGCGGTGTTTGCCGCTTTGGTGGCGGTGGGTCTCTGGGTGGCGGGCCTGTGGGGTTTACTGGCAGCGGTCGGACTGCTCTGCCTGTTCAACGTGGCCTATTTGCACGTCAGGCACCCGATGCGGCTTGGGTGGGCCTGGGATGGTCCGATTGTCTGGCGACTGTTGCGCACGGGATTACCGATCCTGGTGAACTCGGCGGCGTTTGCAGGGTTGTTGAGCTTGGATCGGGTTCTGATCCTCTCGATCGCCCCGAACGGAACCGAAGCGGCGGGCTACTACGCGATCGCCCTGATGGGGACCGGCTGGACGATGGATCTGGCCGGTCGGATCGCCTCCGTGATGTACACCTATTTCCAGACGACGATCGGCCGGACTCAGGATGTCGTGGCCGTGGCAAAACAGGCGGCTCGCGTGGTTGAGGCAATGGTTCCACCGCTGGCGGCGGGTAGCGCGGTGGCGTATGTGGTCGCGCCGACGTTCCTGGGACTGCTTATTCCTCGATATGCTCCCGGTCTGGACGCCTTGCGGCCCTTGCTGCCGGGGACGTTGTTGCTCGGTCTGGCGTTGCCGTGCCGCGAGGCGATGATCGCGGTCGATCGGCCGTATCGCCTGGCGATCGTCACGCTGCCGGGCCTGGCGTTAGCAGCGCTGGTGGGGGCGTTGGGAGCCTCGGGGTCGGGAATCGTCGGGGTGGCCTGGGGAATGACGCTCGGCTACGCGGCGGTGTACCTACTGACCTCGCTGGCGAGTCTCGGCGGCGGGTTGGGAACACGGGGGTGGCTGACTCATCAATCACGGGTCATGCGATCGGTTGGCTGGTACGGGGCTGGGGCCGTGCTGGCGGCTCACGTACCGATCGACGGGCCGGCGTGGCAGGTGTTTCCCCTTCGGATCGTCATCCTCGCAGCCTGGGGGCTGCCGACGTTGGTGCTGTGGGGCCGAGCCCACGGATGGGGAGGTCTCGCGGACCGATTCCGAAGAAAACACGCGAGTTGATTTGCTGGTTCGTCATCACGAGAGACCACACGGAGCGCACGGATGCTCGACCTGGGATTTGTCGTTCTGTTGATGCTCTGGTCGGCAATCGTCGGCCTGGCGCTGTTGCGCCGGTTCGGGCCGGTGCCGGAATCTCGCTCCGAAGCGATCGGTCTGGCCGTGCCGCTCGGCCTGGGATTGCTGGCGATGGCGGCGCTGGGGTTGGGGCAAGTGGGATGGCTCGGGCGCCCGGGATTGATCGGCGTCCTACTCGTGGGCCTGCTACTGGGACTTCGGCCGAGGGTCTGGGAGAGCCTGCGATCGGGCCTGGGTTGTCCGAGGCTCGTCCGCACCGAGGCTGGGAGGATCGATCCGGTCGGGGTGGTGTTTGATTTGGCAATGGGGTTGATCCTGCTCGGATCGCTCCTGACGGCTCTGATTCCGCCGACCGATGGCGATGCCCTCTGCTATCATCTTCAAGTGCCCAAGCTTTTTCTCTGGAGCGGCTCGGTTTTCTATGAGCCGGACCTGCACGAGACGGTCTATCCGCTGGTGACGGAGATGCTCTATGCCGTCGGCCTCGTGTTTCGGGGGCCGGTGGCGTGCCGGTTGATTCAGTGGGCGTTCGGGGTGTTCTTCGCCTGGAACGTAGCGAGCCTGGCGAGGCCCTTTTTGGGGGACCGAGCGCGTTGGGCGGCGACGATCGCCCTGGGCGTGCCGGCGGTATCGAACGGAATGGGAGCCCCGTTGAACGATGTTGCCCTCGCAACGATGGCGACGGCGGCGCTGGTGGCGTGGACCCGTTGGCTTGACCGGCCATCGGGAGCGGGGGCGGCGCTGATCGGGGTGCTGATCGGTCTGGCGATGGGCGTGAAGTATCCGGCCTTGGTCTGGGGAGGGGTGATCGGGCTCGGGATGTTGCTTTCGACCCGTCCGGGGCGATTGCCCTGGCGCACGGTGCTTCGTCATGCGGCGGTGTGCGGAGGGGTTGCCCTTCTCATCGGCGGCTCGTGGTATCTGAGAGCGTACCTCCATACGGGAAACCCGGTGCATCCGTTTTTCCGGGAGACGTTCGGATCGGGGTTCGACGTGGTGCTCTCGGACGACAAGCGGCCGATGGAGCCGACGGCGTGGAACCTCGTGACGGCGATCGTGCCGATGACGCTCGACCCGAACCGTTTTGATAGCTTTGCCCATCAGTTCGGACCGGCATTCCTGCTGTTCCTCCCCGCCATCCTGATCTGGAGGCCACCGATCCGTTTGATGACGCTGGTCCTGGTCGCGTATGCGTTTCTCCTGATCTGCCTGTCACAGCGGCAGAGCATGCGGTTCGTCTTGCCAGGCGTTGGACCGATGGCGGTGGCGGTCGCGTGGTTGGTGGCGGACTGGAGCAGGCGACGCGGGATCGCGCCAAAGCTCTTGATGGCGAGCGTGGTGGTGATGCTCGCGTTCGAGGCGACGATTGCCCTGTCTCGCCCGCGGCATGGGCTCGCCGTTGCGTTGGGAATCGAATCGGCCGAGGAGTTCCTGGCCCGCCGCGAGCCGACGTATCGGGTCGGGCAATGGATCGACGATCGCTTGCCGGAATCGGCCCGGATTGTCGGGCAGGATCACCGAGGCTTTTATCTGCCTCGGCCGTATGCGATGGAGAAAGCACATCGCAGACGGACAGGGCTCGGCACTCGGGGAGAGACACCGGAGCAGATTCTCGCACATTTTTCCGAAGAGGGGTTCACGCACGTTCTGGTCTGTCCGCCGGAGCCGCTGGATGCGATCGAATTTGATCCGGATCTCAACACGTTGCTGGGATCGTGGATCAACGATCAGGTGCCGCTTTATGCCGAGTCGATCACCGATCCGGACGGCGTGACCCGGCATTATGCCCTGTACCGGTTGCCCGATCCGACGAATCTGGCACGCACCCAGGCGGCGGGAGAGGAACGCCGATGACCTGTTCACCCCCAAGTTTGGCCGAGCTACGAGACCGGGAACTGCAAGGGCAGGACGCTCAGATCGGCAACATCCTGGCCCGCCGATTCGCCCGGCCAACGGCGATTTACGGGACCTGGCTGGCGGTTCGGCTGGGGCTCTCGGCGCATCATGTCACGGTGGCATCGCTGCTGGCAGCACTGGCGGGGGCGGTGGGTCTGGCATGGGGAACTCTTCTCGGGTTCCTTGCCGGGGCGGTGCTGGGGTTGCTCGCCTTCTGGCTGGATCGGGTTGATGGGCAGGTGGCACGTTGGCGAGGGTCGGCGGGGATCAATGGCGTTTATCTGGATTACATGATGCATCATGCGGCCACGATGGCGCAGGGGTTCGCCCTGGGTTTCGGGCTGGCCGCGAGGACGGGAACACTGGGTTGGGCGGCGGCGGGAGCCCTGGTGTCGGCGGGATGGATGTTCTTGAGCCTTCAAAACGATTGCCGATACAAAGCGTTCTTTCAACCGTTGAAACGATCGTCGGGTGCCTTCCGTGTGATAGGAGGCGCGGGAGGTCGGCCCTCCCCCCCTGCTCCGTGGCCAAGGCGAGGGATCGGGATGCTCACCTGGCCAGCGTACAAAATCTGCGAGCCGCACGTCGTGCTGATCACCCTGCTGGGGTTGGCAATCGTTGCGGGAGTCGAGCCGATCGTCTGGGAATGGGGCTGGAAAGCGTATGTCGGTGGGATGGCTGTGCTGGCTCCGGTGCTGGCGACGGCTCGCGTTGCGCGAGCCGTGCGCAAGGGAGCAGTCGAGGAGGAGTTCGCCCGCTGGTTCCGTGCCGAGCGAGTTGAATCTCATCGGGGTGACGTGATCGGGAGACCTCACCTGACGGGTCATGGCCGCTCGGCTACGATGGAGGATCGCGTGAACTCCGAGCACGGTTGATCACCGAAGCCTCTCTCCGTCGGAGCCGAACCGATGAGCCAGACCCCGTTGTTACTCCCTGATGCTCACCTGCCTCGAATGCCCAGGCGAAGGGACTGGGGGATCGGAGTCGTGGGTGCAGGGTTTATCGTGAAGGATTGTCACCTGGTCGCCTATGCCGATGCCGGATTCCCGGTTGTCGGGATCACCTCGCGGACCCGATCGACGGCCGAGGAGGTCGCGCGTTTGCGGGGGGTTCCTCGGGTCTTCGATTCGGTCGAGGAGATGCTGGACGGGGCGGAGGTCGGCATCGTCGATCTGGCCGTGCCGCCGCAGAATCAACCGGAGATGATCCGACGCGTGGTTGCGCATCCAAAGAAGCCGAAGGGGATTCTCGCGCAAAAACCGCTGGCCATGACGATCGAGGAGGCAAGGGACCTGGTGCAGCGTTGCGAAGCGGCGGGGGTCGTGCTGCAGGTCAATCAGAACATGCGGTACGATCACTCGGTCCGAGCGTTGAAGGCGTTGATCGAGGGCGGGGCACTGGGCGATCCGGTGCTGGCAACGATCGACATGAGGGCGATTCCCCACTGGATGCCCTGGGCCGAGGGGCTGAGGTCGCTCTCAACCTTTATCATGAGCATTCACCACCTGGACACGATGCGCTACTGGCTCGGCAATCCGAACCGGGTGCTGGCCAGCACGAGGCCCGATCCGAGGACATCATTTCCGCACTCGGACGGGATCAACCTCTACATCCTCGAATACGACAACGGTGCACGAGGGTGCGGCTGGGACGACGTCTGGACCGGCCCGGCTCGGGAAGGGGGCGGAGCCGAGATTGGAATTCGATGGCGATTCGAGGGGACGAACGGCACTGCGATCGGTACGATCGGATGGCCGGGATGGCCGGACCGGGTGCCGAGCACGATCGCCTATTCCACGGTGGACGACGGTCAGTGGCATCGGCCGACCTGGCCCGAGGCCTGGTTCCCCGACGCCTTCGCCGGGCCGATGGCGGGTCTGATGATCGCCCTGGAATCGGGAACGGAGCCCGACATCTCGGGCCGCGACAACCTGGGAACAATTGCGCTGTGCGAGGCAGTGCTCACTGCCTCCGCAGAGCACCGAGTGGTCGCTCCGGCCGTGTGAAACGCTCCTGTTCCCATCAAAACATCTGAGCAACTGAAGCGATGAGTGCAACGCGATCGGTGTATATCGGAACGGACAGTGGTGCGACGACCTCGAAAGTGGGGGCGGTCTGGGATGATGGGTCGATCGTCTCGACCCGGCTCTTGCAGCAGGCGACCCAGTCACACGCGGGGCCGGAAGCCGTGGTGCGCGGCTGGGTCGAGGCCATTGGATCGTTTCTGGAGCAACACGGGATTGCCTGGGATCAGGTCCAGGGGGTCGGGCTGGCGATTCCAGGGCCGTTTCGGAGCTATGGGGTGCTCGATCGGTCGGCGAACCTGCACGAGAGCTTTGTCGGGTTCGATATTCGATCGGCATACATGGCGGCCCTGGAGACCCGGACAGGCCGGCCGATTCCGGTGGTCGTGGGGAACGACGGCGATTTGGGAGGTGTCGGCGAGGCACAGCGGGTGCGGGGATCGGGAACGGGGAGCGTAGTGATGCTCGCCGCCGGA
Organism: Tautonia rosea; assembly: GCF_012958305.1. Lineage (NCBI taxonomy): Bacteria > Pseudomonadati > Planctomycetota > Planctomycetia > Isosphaerales > Isosphaeraceae > Tautonia > Tautonia rosea. The sequence goes on from NZ_JABBYO010000009.1 coordinate 117,126, forward strand.
TCCGGCCTCGGAGCGGCCTATGTTGATGGGAGGGGATTGCCGCTCAACGGCGATTCGCTGGCAGGCATGGAGGCCGGGCACATGCCGGCGCCGTTGCAGATGCTCGGGGTGCCGGCCTATCCGTGCGGCTGTGGACGCGATTGGGGGTGCGTGGAGGTTTACACCACCCTCTCCGGGTTGCCTCACCTCCTCGGGGCGAAGCTGCCCGAGTATCCCGATCATGAGCTGGCCCGGTCGGATCGCCCAATGAAGGAGCGGGTGCTTGCGCTGCGCGACCTAGCTCAGCACGGAGATGAGCTGGCCCTCTCACTTTTTGATTTCCAGGCGAAGGCGATGGGCCTGCATGTGGCGAACCTGACGATCGCGCTGGACCCGTCGTTCGTGGTGATCGGCGGGGGATTGATGGATCCGGAGGCGACGACTACCGAATTCCGGGAACGATATCTCGGGATCGTCCGGAAGACGGCGGAGCCCTACCTGTTCCCAAGCCAGCGGGAGCGGATGCAGATTGTTCCGGCGACCCTCGGCGACCTGTCGCAAGCTATCGGCGCGGCCCTGGTGGCGTTGTATCAAGGCCGGGTCTGATCTGCCAATCAATGCGATAGGACGCGGGAAAGGCCAGGGAAATCATGAGCTTTCACTGATCGAAGAGGGCAATTGGTGCGGGCAAGGGTTCGGCCGACCTTGCCGCATGGAGGGGTGTCGGCTTACCATGCAGTATTGACCCACCGCAAGACGCACTCCCCGCTTGGGAAGCCCGGACGTGATGGTCTGGGCCGGCCCGATCTCCTGGCACGGCATGGAGCCCGATGCAGCAGTACAACCCCGCCAACCCTTTGATCGTGCAGGGCGACCGGACGGTCCTGCTTGAGGTTGATAACCCGCTCTATCCGGAGGCCCGCGACGCGCTGGCCCCCTTTGCCGAGCTGGAACGAAGCCCCGAGCACATCCACACCTACCGGCTTACCCCGCTTTCGCTCTGGAACGCGGCGGCCGCGGGGATGACGGCCGACGAGATGGTCGAGGTGCTGGCCCGCTTCACCAAGTTCCCGCTTCCGCCGAGCCTTGGGGCCGACCTGGCCGAGCTGGTCGATCGCTACGGGCGGGTCCGCCTGGAACGGGTCGAGGGGGAGCTGCGCCTGATCTCGTCCGATCGGCCCTTGCTGGAGGAGCTGGCCCGCCGCAAAGGCTTGCGAGATCTCCTCTTTCATCGACTCGACGAAACGACATTCGCCGTCGATGACGCGCACCGTGGGGTGCTCAAGCAGCAGCTCATTGCCGCTGGGTATCCGGCGGAGGACCTGGCGGGATACTCCCCCGGCACTCCGCTGGAGGTCGAGATGCGCGAGGGGACGGCGGCTTCGGGTCGACCGTTTCAGGTCCGGGATTATCAGCGTCAATCGGTCGATGCCTTTTATGCCGGGGGAGACGCCCGAGGGGGCTCAGGGGTCATCGTCCTACCCTGTGGAGCGGGGAAAACGGTGGTCGGCATCGCCGCAATGGCCCGCTTGAAGACGCAAACGCTCGTCTTGACGACCAGCACGACGGCCGTGGAGCAGTGGCGCCGCGAGATTCTCGACAAGACCGATCTGACCGAGGATCAGGTGGCGACCTACACGGGAGACTCGAAGGCGATCGCTCCTGTCACCCTGGCGACCTATCAGATCGTCACCTATCGGCCGAGCAAGACCGGCCCCTTCCCGCACTTCAAGCTCTTTGCCGAGCGAGACTGGGGGCTGATCGTCTACGACGAGGTGCACCTTTTGCCGGCCCCTGTGTTCCGGGTTACGGCCGATATTCAGGCCCGTCGACGCCTTGGCCTGACCGCAACACTTGTCCGCGAGGACGGCCGCGAGGAAGACGTGTTCAGCCTCATCGGCCCGAAGAAGTTTGACGTACCCTGGCGGATCCTGGAGCAAAAAGGCTGGATCGCCGAGGCCCGCTGCATCGAGGTCCGCGCCGGCCTGCCCGACCCGAACCGCATGGAATACGCCATCGCCGAATGGCGCGATAAGTTTCGGCTGGCGAGTGAGAATCCGCTCAAAGATGAACTGGTCGCGGAACTCCTCACACGGCACGACGGCCCCGAGGATCGCGTTTTGATCATCGGCCAGTACATCAAGCAACTCCGACAGCTTTCCGAACGGTTCGACATTCCGGTCATCACCGGGCAAACGTCAAACGGAGTCCGCGAAGACCTGTACGGCAAGTTCCGCCGGGGAGAGCTGCGGCGCTTGATTCTCTCAAAGGTCGGTAACTTCGCCATCGACCTGCCTGACGCAAATGTGATGATCCAGATCTCCGGCACGTTCGGCAGCCGACAGGAAGAAGCCCAGCGGCTGGGGCGCATCCTTCGGCCCAAGGGGAGCGAGGAGCCGGCTCACTTCTATTCGATCGTCTCACGAGACACCCGGGAGATGGAGTTCGCCCACCACCGCCAACTGTTCCTGACCGAGCAGGGGTACGCTTACGAGATCGTCGACGCCTCCGAACTGCTCGACGGCCTTGATCTCAGTGCCTATTCCACCTCCGTCATGGGGCAGGACGATGAACCGGAGCGTACCCAGGATGAGGTGGAAGAATCGCTCCCGACTGACCGCTCTCATCACGCCGGAGCGAGAAACGAGTGAGTGACTGATGCCCCCCTCATCGACTGCCCGAACGCCGATCAAGCTGCATCGCAACGTCGCTCTGATCCGGACCGAGGACCCGCTCGTGGTCGAGGAATTGATGGCTCGCAAGCCCCTGGCTCGCCTGATCGCCGGGAGGCTTTCGGAAACCGTCCTCCTGGTCCGACCGGAAGACGAGGCGACTCTGCTGGAGGAACTGAGGCGCATGGGCCATGCCCCTCGCGTTGTGCGTTGAGATGACTGACCCGACGCTTGACGATGACGGCTTCGACACCGACGACCGCGGGGAACCGTCTCCGCCCTGTTCGTATCGCGCCGCGCTGGCCGGGGCCGCCCCGTTCCGGCTCCGGCTCATCCTGCGAGAGCTCGGACGCGACCCGGGTCGGCGGACCACGGGCCTGGCCGAGGAACTGGCCGATCGGCTGGAGGAGCCGGGGGTCGTGGCTGGTCTGATCAGCGACCTCTCTCCAGTCGAGCGGCAAGGGCTCGGCCTGTTTGCACTGACCGAGACCGCAGCCTGGCCCGCGGTAGGCTTCGGCGAGACCTTGCGGGGGCTTGGCCTCGACCAGCAGCAGGCGATCGAACGACCGATGGCACTGGGTCTGATCGCGCCGATGCCCCCGGCGACTGACCCCGAAGTCCCGCTCTGGCCGCTCGACCCTGATCGGGTGGGGGGGACAAGGCTGGTGGTGCATCCGGCAGTCCTCGAATCGGCCCGAATCACCGAGCCGGAGGGGGAAGGGCCTCCCGTCCTCGACGAACCGGCGCGGCTCGTCAGGGAATCGGATGGCCTGGAGGCGGTCCTCCGACTGGCGGCCCTCTGGCAGCTTGCCGACACCAGCCCCTTGAAGCGCACGCGACAAGGAGGACTCTACAAGCGCGATCGCCAACGGCTCGACGAAGACCCAGCGCTGGCCGGTCCGATTGCCGACGTGCTCCACCCTCTCGACGACCACGTCTCGGTCTGGCTGAGTCTCGCTCGGTCGATCGGCCTGCTGATCGACGAGCCGGAAAGTGATCGGATTGTCGCGGCTCCAGCGTCGATCTGGGCAGAACATGGGGTCCACTTGCCGCAGATGATCGCCGCCCGATGGCTTGGCGGAGTGGACCTGACCGACGGAGGGGACGATCCGGGATCAACCCTCGCCCTGCGTCCGGTCTCCTTGCTCTGGCTGGCGAGCCTTAAGGAAGAGGCATGGGTGAGTCTGGACGATCTGGCTACCTGGCTCTCGGTTCGGATGCGAGCCCCGACTCTCCCGGCACTAAGCGGAAAGGCGGAGCGTCGCCGAGGTCGATCGGCCGATGAAACGCCCTCGGGCGATCCAATGACCGACGTCTTGCGATCAACCTTGCTCGGACCAGCCTATCTGCTCGGCCTGGTTCGGGTCGGCGAGGCAGGACCGAGCCGAGCCCCGGCGATGCAACTCACCGAACGGGGACGCTATGTGCTGGGGCTGGGTCCGCCTCCGCCACCGCCGCCTCGAATCGAGCAATTCTTGTTCGTGCAACCGAACTTCGAGATTGTTGCCTATCGCCAGGGGCTCAATCCGGCTTTGATCGGTCGTCTGAGTCGGTTCGCCAGGTGGTCGCAGCTGGGGTCAGCCCTCACGCTTCGGCTCAACTCCGACGCGATCGACCGCGGCCTGGCCTCGGGGCTTTCGGTCGATCAGATCCGAGACTGGCTGACCCGGCACGGCGTCCGCCCGTTGCCCGACGGCGTAGCCGGAGCGATTGCCTCGTGGGCCGGTCGACGCGATCGCTTGACGTACTATGCCTCAGCCACCTTGATCGAGTTTTCCAGCGCCGAGGAGTTGGAAAACGCCCTGGCCGAATGGGCCGAAGGAACCGCTCCGCCACCGGTCCGGGTGGCCGATCGGGTCTTGCTGGTCGAGGACGAGGGTGCGATCCCGTTTCGTCGCTTTCAGCTTGCCGGAGCGAGAGATTATCGCAAGCCTCCCGAGTCCTGCGTGGAGGTCGGCCCCGACGGGATTACTCTCTCGGCCGATCCGGCGCGGGGGGATCTGTTCATTGAGGCCGAGCTGTCGCGTTTTGCCGACCCGGTACCGAACGACAGTGCGGAAACGACCTTGCGCCGACGCTATGTCGTCTCACCTGCATCGCTCCGACGAGGGTCGCACGAGGGGATGACCCTGACCGGCCTGGCCCAATGGTATACCTACCGGACCGGCGCGCCGATGCCGCCCGTCGTCCGATGGCTCGCGAGCATCGTGCGTTTCGAAGGGGCTCAGGCGGCGGATGCCGTTCGGGCCGGACGTCCCTTGATCGTCCGAACGGAACGTTCGGAGGTGCTCGACGGATTGCTCCAGCATCCCGACACCCGGACGTTATTCGGCGATCGCCTTGGGCCGACAGCCGCGATCGTGAAATCAGGGGATCCGGAGCGGCTGCAAAAGGCCCTGACGATGCTGGGCGTGAGCCTGCTTTTGGAGTGAATCGTGACGCTCAGGCAGGTAAGGGCCAGCACGGCACGATGGCTCGGCTCGAACACCTGTCAGCGAGAGCGTTCCTCGGCGGCTTCGCGGAGCTTTCGGCGAGCGGTGGCGAGGATCGGGCCGACGGAATTCTCGGGGATGCCAAGCTGCTTCCCAATCTGGCGGTAATTGAGGGACGAGAGGTGATAGAGACGCACCACCTCGGCCTCACGTCCGGAAAGTTGGCGAAGCATGACCTCGACTTCTTCGGCCGAGGCGATCGGTTCGGACAGGTCCTCCTCGTCCTCGGCCATGACAACCGCTCGATGGGCGCGGGCATGTCCGAGTGAGGCCTCTCGCTGCCGCTTGACCAGTTCCTTGATGCAGATCCGTCGGGTGATGACCGTCAGGTAGGTCGGCAGTGAACTTTGCCCCTTGAAGCGCCGGAGAATGGCGTAATCGTCATCAATGAGCCGCAGCATGATCTCGGCGCAGAGGTCTTCGACGTCGGCGGCCGAGAGGGTCACACTTCGGGCGTAGGCGACATGGTTGATGACATGATAAATCAGGCCCATGTAACGATCGACGAACTCGATCCAGGAACCGGGCTCGTGCTTCAGGCAGCGATCGAGAAGCTGGCGGTCGAAGTCGCGGAGGGGCACGTCCAGACCTCCCAGGAGAGACGATCGATCGTCGAAGGTCCGCGGACCGTCCCGATTGCAAGCCAAGCCCCAAGGAAAAGGGAATGCCGAGCGGGTGGTCTTTGGAATCGAGGAACACGAAGCGGGCGGAACGTGATTTCCGAAGGAGTCGGGCAGGACCGGGATTTCCCGGACGATCCTCGACCTCGGTGAATCACCACGCGCAACAGTGCACAGAAGAAGTCTTACACCAGGATTGCCCTCGGGCAAGGGCCGCCGTTCGGGTTGATGGAGAGGAATCGAGGGGATGCGACCGGTCGGCGGAAGCAGGATTCCTGAGAATCGTCGGAATTGGTAAACTCGGGGCGACAGAATGGGATCCGACTCGACGGATCGTTCCGATGATCGTGGAAGCAGGGCAGACCCACGCATGGACACTTCCTCGGATCGGCCGGTGATCCTCATCGCCGACGATCACCCGCAGAACGTCGAGCTGCTGGAAGCCTATCTGGCCGGGCTCGATTGTGACATCCTGACGGCCTCGGACGGCGAGGAAACACTGAAGGTCGTCGCTGAGCACAAGCCGGATCTCGTCCTGCTCGACGTGATGATGCCCCGCGTCTCGGGCTTTGAGGTCTGCCGGACCATCCGATCCGACCCGGAAACGAGCAACACCCTGATCCTCATCGTCACAGCTCTGAACGAAGCGTCTGACTTCGAGCGCGGCGTTCAGGCCGGGACCGACGACTTCCTGACCAAGCCGGTCAACAAGGTCGAGCTGCTCTGCCGGGTCAGGAGCCTCTTGCGCGTGAGGCACCTGAAGAATCAGCTCGACCGCACTCTGGCCTACCTGGCCGATGTCGAAACGAGCAGCCGGGATCAGGACTGACTCCGAACCACCACGGCGACGCGGGTCTGAAGGCTGAATTCGGCTGATGATCCGCAGGAACGCGCCGCGGCGAGGCAATCGGGACGGTAGGATATCTGGGTCAGATCAAAACGTCTTCCCCCGAGGCCGCCCCCCCGGATCGGTTCTTCTTCCATGATGGATCTGCCTCCGCTGCAGCGGAATCCGCGCTATACGCTCCTCGATGTGTTTCGGGGGGTGGCCTGTCTGATGGTCGTGATCCATCACGCGGGGTTCGTGCTCTTGCCGGGAGAGGCTCCGGAGTCGGGGGCATTTGCCGGGTTGGGGCGTACAATCAACACGGTGCTCCGGCATTTCGACCTGGGCGTGCCGCTGTTCTTCGTCATCAGCGGCTATTGTATCGCGGCGAGCGTGGACGCGATGAGACGGCGGGGAACGTCGCCGCTGCGGTTCGTCGGACGTCGGCTCTGGCGGATCTATCCGCCGTACTGGGCGGCGGTCGCCTGGTTCGTGCTGGTGGCGATCACGTTTCAACGGCTGGGCCTGGAGCGGTTGCTCTGCTGCCACTCGCCTTACGGCCTGGAGATGAACCTGCCGCAGGAGATGAACCGACTCCAGTGGCTCGGCAACCTGACGCTCACCGAGACGTGGCGGCCGCTGGTCACGGGGGGGTCGCCCTTGATCTTCACGAGAGTCGCCTGGTCGCTCTGCTACGAGGAGCAGTTCTACTTCCTCTGCTTCCTGATGCTCATGCTCGCCTCGAAGCGGCTCTATGCGGCGATGGGGTGGACGACGGTGGTGATCGTTCTGATCCGGGTCGTGGCAGCGGATGTGGGGATGATCCACCGGTTGAGCGGGACGTTCTTCGACCTCTGGCACCAGTTCGCCATCGGCCTCGCGGTCTACTGGCGGTTGAACGTGCCGTCGGAATCCTGGAAGCGCCGAGCGGTGGAACTGGGACTGCTGGGCACGGCGTTGATCGGTTTTCAAGAGCGGATGGTCAATACGCCGGTGGCCTATTCGACTGGAGTCACGGCTGTCTTCGGGCTCCTGCTGATTGCGCTCCGAGATTCGGACGATCGCATTTGCGGGTGGTGGTGGATCGTGCCGCTCAGGGAGGTCGGCCGGCGGAGTTACAGCGTCTACCTGTACCACCTGCCGGTCACAACGGTCGGCACGTTCGGCCTCTATGAGCTGGGGATTACCGGGTTCTGGGAGCGGGTGTTCGTGACGATCCCGGTCGTCTCGATCACGGCGGTAGGGATCAGCCTCGGGTTCTTTTCCTTGATCGAGAGGCACTTCCTGAACCCGCCGATCGTCGGCCCAGGCAAGGCAAGTCCCGAGTGCCGAATGCCACTGGCTGGAGAGACGTCCTCCCCTGCCCCGGCGGCCTCTGAGGAGGTTCGGCCGGAGTGATTGCCTTGAGAATTGGGGTTTGCCCGATCGCTTCGGGACCGTACAACGGTTGATCAGTCGTCCCTGATTGATGCCATCGGGACTCGCTGCACCGTGTGTTCATCCCGCTCGCGTTCAAGGAGGATCGCAAATGCGACCGAGCCCAGAATCCCCGAGGGCCCGGATCATCCGGAACCATTGGCCCTGGACGGTCCTGGCCCTGGCCCTCATCCCGGCGATCGGCTATCTCGTCGTGTTCCCGAGCGGCATTGACCGTGAATTTCCCGAAGTCGTGCGGCCGACCTTCAGCGCCTATCCTCCGGCGGCGTATCGCGTGGCCGAACCAGGAGATACGCTCGACCGGGTCGCCATGTACCTCACTTCGGCCGCGGTGGTGCTGTCGGCCTTCGGCGTGCTTCGACGACGCGAACACGGGCCGGGCAGCTCGCTCTGGATCGCGGCGCTGGGCGTTTCGCTCGTGAGCTTCTGGAGCGTGACGAACCCCTGGCCGACGTTCGACGGCTGGCATGGTCTGGGCTGGCGGGTCGTGTTCGATTCGGCAGCGCCGGTAGAGCTGCGCGGGGTGATTGCCGGGGCGGGCCTAGGTCTCCTCGGGTTAATCGCGGTCGGGCTCAGGGGCGTTGATCGGGCCTGGCCGCTCCTGGTGCTTCGGGCGAAGCGGTCGGGAGTCTTGCCGATGCTCGTCGTGGCCGCAGTGCTCGCCGGCGTGCGAGCCCTGGAATGGCCTGCGATCGAGCCGAGAGGATTCTGGACCCGGTGGGCGGCGATTGGCGCGAGCTGGCTCTGGCTGGCGACCTTGATCCGCGCGATGCCGCCGGTGCCAACCCCTCGACTGGCTCGGATCGGCACACGCCTGGGGATCGCCGGTGGGACGGTCGGCCTGATCGTCGTCGGATTGTGGGTGTTCTGGTATCACCGGCCTCTGGATCGCCTTCGAGCGATCGAGCCTGGCAAGATCTACATCAGCGCGATGCCGCACGGCCGAGGGCTGGAACTGGCCCATCAGCGGCACAAGTTCAAAACTATCATCAACCTGTTCCAGGAAGACTTGCCCGGCCTGCGGAGCCCGCACCTCGACGCCGAAATCGCCTTCGCCCAGACGCACGACATCCACTTTATCCGAAGCCCGGTGGAAGCGAGCAAGGCCGAGGCCTTTATGGACGAAACCCTTCGCCTGGCGACCGATCCCGAGGCCTGGCCGATCTTGCTGCACTGCCACGCCTGCATGGACCGCACCCCGGCGTGGTGGGGGATTTACCAGTTCGTGGTGCAACAACGGCCGTTGATCGAGTCGATGCAGGCGATCGAACAGCACCGAGGCTCCCGGCCGAAAGGCTCGGTGACGTTGCTCTACAACCGCGTCCTGGCCCGACTGGCCCCGGATCGCTTCCGAACTGACCCGACCTCGACCGTGCTCCAGCGCAACGCCCGGGGAACGCCCGATCCCTTTGAGATTCAGCTCGAACGCGAACGTCAGCTCGCCCGGGAGGGTCGAGAGTCGGCTCCGAAAACCCGTTGAGCCGACTCGCGTCAATCTCCGGCTGACTCACGGGGGGGCTCAACAGCCCCCCCTCTTCGCGAGCGAATCACAAGGGGTTTCTCAGATCTGCTGATCGCCGCCGAACGATGTGCGGCCCTTCACGTGGCCGAGTCGTCCGGTGGTGCTGTCGAGCGAGCGCTCCAGCTTTTTGAGGGCTCCGGAAACGGCGTCGTCCACATTGGTCGACTGATCGGTCACGGCCATCGGCTGCAACCCCGCGAGCCGGGCTTCGATGGTGCACTTGATGTCGATCCCCGACTTGGTCGAGCCGTTGACGTCGCTGATGTGGACCTCGACGCGGGTAATCTGATCGCCGAACCGACCGAGCGAATCTTCGACCTCGGCTCGGATGCGATCGGCGAGGTCGGAGGACCCGTGGACGTGATTATTTGTGTTCAGCTGGACATGCATGACCATCTCCTCTTGAGTCGGGCGGTTCTCGGGAGCCCGACAACCCGGGAAAAGTGAAGCGAACAGGGGCGGCCGACGGTCCCTCCTCGGTGTCGAGTCGAGACGAGTCCGCCGAGGCCCATCACCACGAGAGAAACGCTTAGCGATCCGCGTGCCGCAATGAAGTGGACAGCAAAATCGACATTTCTAGCCGCTGAATCCGACCCAGAACGGTGGCCGAGGGGGAACCTTGGGGGGCCGCCGTAGAGGAGTCGATGAAGGCGAAGGGATCCCAGCCGTCGCGAAGCAATCGAGCGGTCAGAGCGTCATCGCCATGATCGCGGAGGATCGGCCGGGCCGCCTCGGCAAGCGTCACGAAGTCGGGATGGCGGCCAACGCGGCGAAACCAGTACGACGCATTACCGGGGTCGGGCTCGCGCCGATGGGCGATGCCGTGCCAGTAGAGCGAACTGGTGCGCTCGCCGCGATCATCGGCTTCCTGGGAGGCATGATGACTGGCCTCCCAGGCGTCGAGAATTTGCAAGAGCCCGCCGGCCAGGGCGAGCAGGCTCGGGCGATCGGCGTCTGGGAACAGGGCCACGAGGTTCTGTTCCGAGACGGCCTCGGCCAGCTTCGGACGGCGAGGACGAGCGTGAACGAGGGGGGGGCCGTCGTCTTCTCCCGAGCCGAGCCCCGCCGCGGCGATTGCCACGACGAGGTCGCTCGCGCGCAGGCCCAGGGCCCGGCGGACAGCTTCGGCATTCTCTCCGGCTTCGAGCCGATCAACGGCCTCGGCGACCGCGACCTCGGTGCCGAGCAAGACCGAGCGGTCTCCCCGGGCTTCGACGCGATCCAGAATCCCTGGCATGGCGGCAACCTCCTCCTCTTGCTCCTGGATCTTCGCGGGGAGGAGGGCCGCTGTCAATTGATTCAGCCTCCCGAGTCGGCTTCAGGAGCCTTAAGCGAGGTCAGCTCCGCCAGATCGGGCACGGCGTCGAAGGGTTCGAGGGTCGTCGAGGGGAGCGAGTTGTCGTGCACCAGGGCCCCCAGGTCGCCGACGAAGAAGCTCCTCGAATCGGCCACGCTGAGGTTGAACACCGGTTGGACCTGGCCGTCGGTGATCGCTTCGACCCGGGCCGTGCGCCCGAGCGCCCGGACCACATCGCCCACCTTCAGGTCCCGCGCCATCACCCAACCCCGGCCGGCGATCCAGAAGCGGTGGAATTCACTGGAGACGATGGTTTCGCCCTCAAGCCGGACCTCGAAGGTCTTGCTCGGCGGGTTGTGGTGCGTGGCAACGATCGGGCGATAGGAAAGGGCGCCGGTGGTCGTGTCCTGGCTGAGGACGAGGTCGCCGACCTGCAGGTCCTCAATGGGCCGGGGGCCGCGATCAGTATGGACCGGGGTACCTCGGCCGAAGCAGCTATGGATAAACTGTTCTCTGAGCAGAGTCTGATCGAAGATGCCGACCGGGACCGGCCGCGGCTGGACGGTGACCACATCGGTAAAGGTTGACCCTCCGCCGGCGTTCTGTGGCATGACCTGCCGCAGGCCGATCTGATTGACCCACCAGGCTTTCCAGGCTTCGGGTTCCTCCCCATACTCGAGTCCCGTGGCTTCCTTGAGCACGGGCAAGACCATTGCATTGACGAATCGAATCGGCGCGTTGTGGGCCTCGATGGCGGCGACGTCTCGTCGAAGATGTTCGTCAACGATTGCCGCGGCACGCTGAGATTCCAGGAGGATCTGGCCGACCGGAATTTCGAGCGTCCTGATCCCAGTGAACCGTGTCACCAGATTCGGACCCCGCTCGCCCCGGGTCCGATCAATCGTGCGGGGCAAGCCCTGCTGGAATCCATCAATGACGAGGTTCGCGGAGCGCTCGTCGACCCCCGCAGCTGAAATCCGGTCGATCAGTTGGCGACGCTGATCAGGGTTGAGTTGTGCGGGCTGGTTGTCGAGAAACGATCCCCAGAAGCTTTCCTGGGTGATCCAGGAGCGTTGGACGACCGGCAATCCATCCGGGCCCACGACGAACTGATCCCCTGGCATCATCGGCAGCATCGGAGGCGGAGGCGCGGCATAAAGCCTCCGATAGTTGTAACGCTCGCCCGCAACATACAACTCGCCCGGTGATCCTGGGCCGCCCACGGGAACAACGCTGTACTGGATCGGCTTGCGAATCATCGCGATCAGCGCATCGGCCCATTCGCGAGCATCGCGGCGCTTAAGCGTCTCGGTTGCCAGGCGGCGGACCTCGGCATTGTCACTCCAAACAGCCAGAAACGCGAGGGCCCGAGACGCCTCTCGGGCATCGATCTGGCCGAGGACCTGCACCGCGGCCGGTTGGTCGGCGCGGGGGCCGGCGACGAGCACCGACCAGACCGCCGGGACAAGTAACGGGTGATCAACCGCGCCGAGGGCGGTAATCGCCTCGCCGCGGCGGGCGGGGTCGGCGAGCATCGCGGCCCATTGCTCCAGGCGAGGTCGCCACTCGGCCTCGACCGCGGCCCGGGCAGCGGCCTCGGCCTCGGTGACGGCGAACTGATCGGGGGTCATCCAGCGGCCATGCTTCTGTGCATAGCCGAGGCGTTTCCAGGCGGCCTCTCGCTTCGGATTGAGCCGAGTGACGGCGGTGAAATGTGCCGTGGCCTCATCGCGGAGCCCCTTCTGCTCGCACCAGAGGGCCAGCTTCCAGTGGGCGTCGGCGGTCGGTTCGAGGCGGGAGCGGCGGCCTTCGTACTCCTCGCGGAGGGCGGCCTGCTCGGGATCAGGAGCAAAGCGGCGGGGGACGTCCCCCGGCCGGACCCAGGACTCACCGAGCCGCACACGGCCCATCAAGGCCCGAGCAGCGGCATGGTTGGGGTCAATCAGGACGGCCAGGGCGAGGTGGTGCCTCGCTTCGCCGAGCCTGCCCTGAGCCTCGCACCAGAGGGCAAGTTGGAGTTGGGCGTCTGCATCGCGGCCGGCAGCCTCGGCGGCGGCTCGGTACGCAGACTCCTCGGGTGCAGGATCAGGCGTATCGGGAACCCCGGTTGCGAGGCTTAGACCAAGCGAAACGATCCAGACCGGGCCAATCGTCGACGGGCAGCACATGGCGGGCCTCCTCCGGTTGGGCATGACCATCGGCCGATCCAGGCCGACATCGGGTCGCGGTGACACGATTCGTTTGAGGATCTAGACGAATGACGACCCGGAAACGTTCACTGGCATGGACAAAACTCACCCATACCCGATCGCTGGACGTCCCATCCCTCTCCGGGCAATCAGAGCGTGCATGCACGCTTCTGTCAAGCGAATTCTGGAACGCGCTTAATCGTGCAATTGTCCGTGGTGAGGTGTTCTCGGAAGACGACATTTCCGGGAAGCGGTGGGGTTCTGGCGGGCGGAAAGGGCTAAACTTCTAGGGAGAGACGAAAACCGACTTCGGAGCCCCGACGAGAGGACGAGGACATGGATGAACATCCACCGCCGTCTCGACGCGTCACGCTACTGGAACAGCGGGAGATTGAGGCGAAGATTGTCGCGCCGCTGATCAATGCCGTGCGGGAGGAGCTGGGAGAGGAGCGGACGATCGCCCTGTTGCGCCGGGTGGTCGAGGGACTGGCGCGGGAATCGGGTGCGGAGTTGGCGCGTTCGGGAGTCGCGGAGGGCCTGCTCGGCTTCGCCCGCACGCTCGATCGCTGGACCGAAGGGGGTGCGCTGGAGATCGACCTGCTGGAGCAATCGGCCGATCGGCTCGACTTCAACGTGACCCGATGCCGATACGCCGAGATGTACCATCGGTTGGGTCTCGGCGTGCTGGGAGCCAGCCTTTCCTGTTGTCGGGATGGGGCCCTCGCCTCCGGCTTTGATTCAGAGATCGAGTTAACCCGATCCCAGACGATCCTGGAGGGGGCGCCGTTTTGCGACTTTCGCTTCCGAAAGCGGACGGCAGCCGCCCCGACCCAGGATGCATCGCCGCCGACGCCAGAATCTTGCAATTTTGAAGACGGCGCGGAACCATAGGCCCAATCCAGCGTCCGATGTGATTAGCGGCCTCGATCACTACGCGGACCTGCTCCCGTCTCTCGGATCATCACCAGCGACGAGCGATTCACAAAGACCTGGCCATGTGTCAACAACGGGTGCCGAAGCTCAACGACTCAACACACTCACCCATCCGTTTCCGGTTTCTACATCCATGTGCGCGACTGGCCCGAGTTCTGCGTGCCCATACCGACCGGACCCCCGGAATCATCTGGGGAACCCCTTGATGCGATCACGTCACGTGTGATCGACCAGAGGAGGAGGAGCGGCCATGTCTACCGAAATTCGGGTCGGAGACGTCTACTTCAGCCTTGGCGACGATGACGGAAACCCGAGCAGCGGCGAGATTGCGACCGAACGCCGGGTTCTGGAAACGGCTGAGGACCATCCCCACACCGAGACGCTTCCCGTGCTGGCCGATCCGGCGGCCGACCATCTCGATCCGGAGTTGATGCAGCGCCGGGCCGATGTGGACGAGAAGCACCAGCGTGTGGTCGAGTTCCTGGAACGCAACGGCTACGATGCCGCCGTTCTGGGGCGGGCCGAATCGGTGTCTTGGTTCACGGCCGGGGGAGAGCTTCGGCAACAGCTGGGATCGTCGGAACGGGCCTCGGCAGTGGTGTTCGTCAACCGGCAGTCGCGGGCCATCTTGACCGACAACGTGCAGAGCCCCCGAATCTTTGAAGAGGAGGTGGCCGGACTTGGTTTCCACCTTAAGGAACGCCCCTGGCATGAACCGGTTGAGGCGAACGTGGCGGCCCTGAGCCGGAGCAAGAAGGTTGTCACAGATGCACACGGCCTGGGGCTCGCGCTCGACCAGGAAGGGCTCGGCGAGCTTCGCCTGACCCTGACGAAGCTGGAACGACAGCGCCTCCGTGAGCTGGGGCGGACGATGACCCTCTGTGTTGAGGCGACCTGCCGGAACTTCCATCCCGGGGAGACCGAGGCGGACCTGGCCGGCCACCTCGCCCATCGGATGCTCCGCGAAGGGGTCACGCCGGTGGATCTCTGCGTGGCCGGTGACGACCGGGCAAGGCGCTACCGCCAGCCGATGTTCAAGTCGGTACCGATCGAGCGGATGGCCACCATCACGGCAATTGGCCGTCGGCATGGCCTGTGCGCGGCCGTGACCCGGATCGTTTCGTTCGGTCCCGTCCCAAAACCTGTGCAGGAGGCGCTTGCGGTTGCCGCGATGGTGGATGCCACGGCGATCTACTTCTCCCGGCCTGGTCAGACCGTGGCCGACGTTTTCCGTCGGGTCCGGCGCATTTACGAAAAGTTTGGGTACCCGCACGAGTGGACGCTGGCCACGCAAGGTGCGATCATCGGCTATCACCCGGTCGAGCGCCCTTTATTGCCCGAAACTTCGTTCCCGTTGCGATCGCATCTGCCCGTGCGATGGACGCCAAGCATCGGCCCAGCCCGGTCGGAAGATACGATTGTCGTGGATGAACGAGGATTCGAGGTCGTGACCGAAGCCCAACGCTGGCCGAAACTTGAGGTCGTGGTCAAGGGCTTCCCCCTGCCTCGCCCCGGTATCCTGGAACGATGAGCCAAGCCGCAGGTGGTTGCCCTGAGTTACAGCGTAAATCCCCTGACCTATCTTCAGAACCGATTGAAGATGAACTTCCCGAGATGATCGAGCGTGCCTAGAATGAACAGGAGTTTTCTGGGTGCGAAGGGTTTATCGATGATCCGATTGGCGTGGAAGATCGGCCGGGTTGCAGGAATCGATCTGTATCTGCATGCCACGTTCCTGCTGATGATGGCCGTTCTGGTTGTCTTCAGTCAGGGTCTCGGAGCAGTGCTGGTCGTCTCGGCGCTGTTCGGATGCGTCGTGCTGCATGAGTTGGGCCATGCGTTGATGGCGCGCCGGTACGGGATTCCGACCGAAGACATCACGCTCTATCCGATCGGCGGGGTGGCCCGCTTGCATCGGATGCCCCGCGCTCCCGGAGCCGAGTTGTTGATCGCACTGGCGGGTCCGGCCGTCAACGTGGTGCTGGCCTTGATGCTGCTGGCGATGGGAGGGCTGCTGGGCATGCTCGCGCCCGGCCTGGCCGCCGGGTCGATCGGAGCGTTACTGGCAGATCTGTTGATGGTCAATGCGATCCTGGCCGGGTTCAACCTGATCCCGATCTTTCCGATGGACGGCGGCCGGGTGCTCCGCGCCTTACTGAGCAGTCAGATTGGGCGGCTGCGAGCGACCGAGATCGCCGCGGCGATTGGTCAAGGCCTCGCCATCTTCGCCGGGATCGGCTGTCTGGTGGCGATGGTTGTGACCGGCTCTCCGATCCTGCTCATGCAGGTCGTGCTGGCGGCGTTTATTTTCCTCGCGGCCCGGTCCGAGCTGGGTCAGGTCCGGGCCGAGGAGCAGCGACTGCGGGCCAACGATGCTCCGGCCGGCTACTCCTGGATTTACCGAGGCAAAGGGGTCTGGCAACTCGCTCCGGTGATCGTGATCGAAGACCCTGATCCCTTGGCCTTCCGAAACCCCCGTCCCTGGGTCCGCTCGTAAGGTCCGGTCCGACAGGAGTGGGTTGGGACTCCGAAGCCATTCGGAAGGTATTGCCCCATGAACCCCAAGGCGAGCCCCGAACGACCGGTTTCGATTGTCGAGCTCGGTGTGGCTGAGGCTTATGACCTGCTGGTCAACCGCTTCGGGGTGCAGGATCTCCCCCCGCTCGAAGCAATCGAAAACGAGGATTGGGGCAGAGACTCCTTGCTCTCCCGATTCCTCGAGCTTTCCCCTCCCGACCTCGCCGCTGCCGGCTTGACCTGGGACGAAGCTCCGTCTGACCACCCAGCCCTGGACGAGCCGACTTAATCCTCAGGGATAACCTGACTTACTGGGAACCGGGGAGTTGTTTCGCTCGCCATGCGTAATCCGACTGGCGACGAAAACCATCGACGCGGATCGTTCCGTCGTCGAGCAGGTCCACCACCGCGTAGCCGTTCTGGTCGGCCCCGGACCCCTCGACCATCGCCACCAGCGTGCAATAGGGGATGCCGCCCATCTCCCGAAGGTCGTTCTGGTGGCTGTGCCCCTGGAAGACCGCCCGGACCTTGCCGGAGGCTTCGAGAATGTCTCGGACCACTTCCGCATTCCGTACCCCGTGCGGGCCGGGATCATCGAGGCGCTGATGGGCAAAAATGATCGTCGGAAACGCGGTCGCGGCGAGGTCGTCGCGAAGCCAATCCAGCTCGAAGGCGGGGACATTCGCATCGGTCCAGACCGAGTTCTTCCGGCCGTACGGCTCGCCGTCGCTTCGGAAGCAGGAGTCGAGCCAGACGAAGTGAAATCCGCCTGCGTCAAACGAGTCGAATGAACGCTCCTGACCGACCCGGCCAAGAAACTCTTCCTTGGTCAAGGTATCGACACAGTGGTTCCCGAGCACATAAACCCGACGCTCGGCGATCTTCGAGAACGCCTGATCAATCCGGTCAAGATAACTCAGCTCGACCTCGACCGATTCGGCCGCATCAATCAGGTCGCCCAGCTCGACGAGGAAGTCGAGTGACGCTTCCTGGAACCGTTCGGACGCCTCGGCCAGTTTTGTTGGGGTTTCGCGGTAGTGTCTCGAACCGGCGGGTGGCTTGTCGGCGTAGTGCAGGTCGGTGATCAGGCCGAAGCGAAGCACGGAGCGATCGTCGAGCGATCGACCCGGCAAGGTTGAGGCAGCCGCGATGGTGCTTTTGGTCATGCTCGCCGCTCCCAGCAGCAAGACCCCTTGGCCGAGAAAGGCACGACGCCCGATCCATTTCGGCAACGGGTGGTGGCTCATGGGTGTGGTGCCTCAGCGATTGGGGGTGTCGAGGGGTCGTAAACCCGTCGCGTCGTCGACCTCGGCCAGATGCACGACTCCGAGGTGATTGCCCTCCTCGTCTCGAGGACCCGAGGCGACCAAGACGCGGCCGTGACCAATGCCGACGATCCCCAGGGCTGCGTCGAAATTCCAGCGCCCAACAATCCGGAAGTTTCGATCGGTCTTCAGCAACTCCGGCGGCGATCCATAGCAGCCGAACCACCAGTGGCCGTCGACAAACGCTGCCGTCTGAATGCCAAGGCGTGTGTATCCGGACGGCAAGACGATCCGTCGTCGAAAGGCGAGCGATTCGTCATATTCGTAGAGGTAATTTTCCTCGATCCCTTCCGGCAAGCCCCCGACAACGAGGAAGGTGCCGTTCTGGTAGGCGATTCCCCCCGCCCCGTGGACCAGTTCGGGAACCTCGATCCGACCGAGTTCGTCGAGCGTTTCGGCGTCGTAGACGTAGATCCACGACTCAGCCTCACCGGCCGGCTGGTTGAAGGCGCCAAGGTTCACGGCCACGTAAATCTTGCCGTCGTGGTGGCAGAGATCGCCGTGATGATCGGCCACCGGCAGACGACGAATCACCTTGCCGCTGAGATCAGTTTTGACCAGATCGACAGTGAACGACCAGTAGAGGGCGTCTCGATCATTCGTGCAGACCCCCTGAAGGTGCTTCGAATAGGCACCTTCGCAGGCAATTGTCGCCGGAAGATGGGCGAAGGGGTCGGCCTCCTGGGCCTCGGAAATGACAGGGGGCAGTAGCCCGGCAAGCGCCACGCCGAGCAGGGCGAAGCCAAGAGAACGGTCGATCACGGGAACACCCTGGGTACGTCGGTCGAATCGAACGGCAATCGAACGCGGAAATCGGGACGCCGAGGCGGTCGCCCCGATGCCCCGATTCTGCCCCGATCGCCTTCGCCCGTCCACCCGTCAGCTCGCCGCGCGACGGCCCTCGACGGCCCGAGAGGCAGCGAGGATCGAGGTGGTGCTGAGGCCAGGGACAAGCGGGATGGTGACGACCCGACCGCCTCTCGCCCGAACGATCTCGGCGCCGACGATCCCATCGACGGCGTAATCGCCCCCTTTGACCAGCACATCGGGCTCAATCGCCCGGATGAGCCGTTCGGGGGTCGGCTCGTCAAAGACGACGACGCCATCAACACAGGCCAGCCCCGCGAGCAAGGCAGCCCGGTGGTTCTCGTGCACGACCGGCCGTTCCGGCCCCTTGAGTCCTCGCACCGAGGCATCGGAATTGAGACCGATAATGAGGGCGTCTCCCAAGCGTCGGGCCTGTTCCAGGCAGGTGAGATGCCCGGCGTGGAGGATGTCGAAGCAGCCGTTGGTGAAGACGATCGAACGACCGGCCCGCCGCTGGCTGCCAGCCCACCGCGCGGCGGCCTCGATCGACCGAACCTTTGGCGAGCAGCCGCGCAAGGCCCAGTCGAGCTCAGCCCCCTGGACGACGTAGCAACCCGGATGCCCGACCGCGATCCCCGCCGCCACGCTCGCGGCTCGACAGGCTTGATCAACCGGAAGGCCTCCACCGAGGCAGGCCGCCAGCACGGCTGCGACGGTATCGCCCGCTCCCGTCACATCGGCCACCTGGCGGACCTCGGCCGGGAAGTGGTGCAAGGCGTTGCCCGTGGCCAGGGTCATTCCGTCGGCCCCCCGGGTGATGAGCATGGCATCGAGGCCCAATGCATCGCGAAGCTCGGCACAGGCCTGGCCGACCGACTCGTCATCGTCGAGCGATCGGCCAACGGCGCGTCGAGCTTCGAGCAGGTTGGGGGTCAGCAAGGTCGCCCCGGAATAGACCCGAAAGTCCAGTTGCTTCGGGTCGACGATGCAGGGAATCGACCGGTCGCGGCAGGCCTTGATTGTCGCCCGGACGAGTTCCGGGGTAAGCGTTCCTTTGTCGTAGTCGGAGAGGACCACAACGTCTTGATCGGCCAGGAGTTCCGGCAATCGTTGGCGGAGGTCGTCTCCGGCGGCGCGGAAGTCGTCGCGCCCGCCGTCCTGATCGATTCGGAGCAACTGATGATGGCCGTGTGAGACGACCCTCGTCTTGCAGATCGTCCGGCTCCCGGGTCGTTCCACGAGGGCGCAATCGGCCACGCCGGCGTCGAACAGGGCGCGACGAAGGCGATCAACTTCGGGGTCCTCCCCGGCGGCACCGGCCAGGGTCGTCCGGCATCCAAGACCCGCCAGCGAGGCGGCGACGTTCCCCGCCCCTCCTGGTCGATACCACTCGTGAGTCAATCGGACAACGGGGACCGGCGCTTCGGGGGAGATGCGGTTGACGTCTCCCTCAAGATAGCGGTCCAGCATCACATCGCCGAGGACCAGGGCCCGCACGCTCGACCAGTCGATCACGGGCATCACTCCTTTGTCTGGTTCCGGGAGCCCCGGGAGGGGCTCGCCTCGGGAGGCATCCTGCCTCTCCGGCTCAATTCAATTGCAAGCAACCGATCGTCCTCGATCGAGCGCCCCATCTGGTGAGGCGAACACACCGCTCAGGAACAGGAGGCGGCCATGAGCTGCCGAATCCCCTCCTCCAGTGGCGTGAAGGCCGCATCATAACCGGCCGCTCGCAATTGTGTCAGATCAGCCTGGGTGAACGACTGGTACTTCCCCCGAAGTGAATCGGGGAAGGGAATGTACTCAATGCTCCCGCGCCCCAGTTCGTCGATTACGATCCGGGCAATGTCGTTGAAGCTCCGGCTTGCTCCCGTGCCGACGTTGAAGACGCCCACTCGAGGCGTCCCCTCGGCAAAGAACAGGTTGACCCGGGCCACGTCGCCGACGAAGACGAAATCGCGTCGCTGCTCGCCGGCCTCGTAGCCATCAGTCCCTTCAAAGAGCCGGGCGACCCCGTCCTTGGCCAGTTGCCGATGGAGCTGGTAGACCATCGAGGCCATCCGCCCCTTGAATCCTTCGCGGGGGCCGTAAACGTTGAAATACCGAAGCCCGACGACCGTCGAGGTCAGACGTGATCGCGCGGCGGCCACATAGCGGTCAAACAGGAGTTTCGAGTAGGCGTAGACGTTGAGCGGGTTTTCGCACTCGGGCGATTCGAGGCAGATGGTGCTGTTGCCGTAGACCGAGGCGCTGGACGCATACACGAGGGCCGCGTTCCGGTCGGTCGCCCAGTGGAGCAACTCCTTCGAGAAGGTGAAATTGTTGTCCATCATGTAGCGGCCGTCGGACTCGGTCGTATCGGCACAGGCTCCTTGATGAAGGATCGCTCGGACCTGACCGCCGAAGGGGGCATTCTTGCGAATCTGATCACGAAACTCGGCGATGTCCATGTAATCGGCGATCACCAGGTCGCTCAGGTTCCGGAACTTATCGCCGTACTGGAGTGTGTCGACGGCAAGGATGTCCGAAACGCCTCGCTGGTTCAGGGCGTGGACAATATTGCTGCCGATAAAGCCCGCCGCGCCCGTGACGATGTACATGGCAACTCAACTCAACGGAATCCTGGGGCCTTACCGGCCAGAGACGAGACAGACGCCATTGCGTGCCTCGACATGCCCATCCATTGGGGGCTCGCACACGAATCCACTCCTCCGAGCGCCGGAACCGTAGCAGATCCCTCCAGAAACTGTCAACGCCGCCTGTCCCGGACCAGCACCGGGGGCTCGAACTTCTCATTTTGTGTGACTGAGATCCGCAAACTTCACGATAGTTAAAGAATGTCGGACCTTTGCGCCGGGATCGGGAGCGACCGGTCGGTTCGTCCGCTGACAACGTCGTCAGCATGAAGGCCACGAACCACCCCCAGGCATGAGCCATCGCGTTGCCAATCGGCAACCACGAACCCTCTCGCCTCCGAGACGGACGGTTTGCGATCCTCCCGAGAGGCATCTGGAGACGACACCTGTGAGTCAACGTCGATTGTATTTTCTTCGACCAAAAAATATGGCACCGATTTCACTGCCACCGCCTCCTCCGCCGCCTCCGCCTCCGCCTCCGCCTCCGCCTCCGCCTCCGCCTCCGCCTCCGCCTCCGCCTCCGCCTCCGCCTCCGCCTCCGCCTCCGCCTCCGCCTCCTTTAACTCCTGAAACGGCTCCCGATCGCTTGCTCTGGCTCAACGCCGCTTCGGGCGTGAGCGCTCGGGGAGCTGCGCAGTTCAACGGGACCAATCAGTTGCTTTCTGCCGCGAGCAACGCGGCACTTCGGGCCGGCGGAACCGACTTTTTCATCGCAACCTGGGCCTGGATCGACACGATGGGGGTCCGGACCTTCGCGTGCAAGCAGCCCACGCCCGCCGATCGGGAATGGATCCTGGGCTACGATTCGACAGGCACGTTTGCCTCGAATCGCTTCTTTTTCCGTACTGCCGGGACCGGCACGGCAAACAGCGTCGTTTCCAATTCCTTCGGGGCCGCCGCAACAGGTCAATGGTACTTCGTGATCGCCTGGCGTGATTACGCGGCGGACAAGATCCGCTTGCGGATCAACGCCGCGGCGTCCGATGAGAACACCCCGACGAACTCGATCACCCCGACCGATGCCCCGCTGCTTCTGGGAGCCTCCCAGGCGTCATCCCCCCCGACCTACGACCGCTTGCACGCCGGACGGCTCGATCAGGTCATCTTCGGCAAGCCCGTGTCGATCAGCGCGGTCATCGCCAACCTTCACGCGACCTTGTACAACGGCGGCGCGGGGGTCTCCTATAGCCAGCTCACCGCCGCGCAGAAAGCGGACTGGGGCCTCGTGTCGTTCTGGGAGCTGGACGAACGCTCCGGAGAACGCCGAGACGCACACGGATCGAACCACTTGACACCCATAAACAACCCCGTCGCCGCTGACGGATCCATTTCCGGACCGGCCGACAACCTCGATCCGGTTCAATCCTGGGTGGATCAGATCGCCTCGATCCGAATGACTCAGGACACGGTCAGTCAGCGGCCGACCTGGCAATCGGCCGGCACTCTCGACTTCGATGGCATCGACGACCGCCTGAACCGGGCCGCGCCGATTGTCGGCAATCGGGAGAACTTCACCCTGCTCGGCAAGCTTCGGCTCAACGCCTTGCCGACGACGAATCCGGCCGTCGTCTTCACCGAGGCCGATGCCGTTGCCAGCATCGTCAATCGACTGGCGGTCACCCCGACCGGCCACGTCGTTGCCTCGTACCGACCAGCGGGAGGAACACTCGTCACCACCTCATCTTCCGTCACGATCACGCCGGGCGTGGATGTGGTGGTCGGGGTCCGGCGTCAGGGCACGGCCTTGCAGGTCTTTGTGGACGGAACTCCGTCCGGCGCAGCGGCCACGATCAACCCTGGAACCAGTCTCGACGGAGCCACCATGAGAATCGGGGGGCCGGTGGAATCGACCGGCCAGGCTCACTTTGGTGGTCGGATCGCCTCGCTCTTTGCCGTGGGCCAGGCGTTGTCCGACACCGACGTCGCAGGGCTTTCGAGCAACCTCTGATTGGAGGGTCACACCCTTCGAAACGCAGGGCCGGTGACGGCAATGGCGGTCATCGGCCCTCGGCCAGCTCGGCCGATCGCAAGGCGGCGGCCTGCACGGCGTCGATCAGGGCAGCGCGCAGGCCGCCGCGTTCCAGGGCATGAATCCCGGCAATGGTCGTACCTCCGGGACTGGTGACCTGATCTTTCAAGACCCCCGGATGCTGTCCGGTTTCCAGGACCATTCGGGCGGCTCCAAGCACCGTTTGGGCAGCCATCACGGTGGCGAGATCGCGGGGAAGTCCCACCCGCACACCGCCATCGGAAAGCGCTTCAATCATCGCGTACACAAACGCCGGCCCGCTGCCGCAAAGACCCGTCGCGGCGTCCATCAATCCTTCCGGAACGCGGCGAGCGATGCCAACCGACTCCAGCAGCCGAAGGACCAAGGTTTCATCTTCTCCCGAAACGCTCGGCCCCAAACAGTAGGCCGCCGTCCCTTCACCGACGAGGGCCGGGGTGTTCGGCATCACGCGGACAACGCGCGCTTCGGGGCCAAGTCCCGCCGAGAGTTGCGTCACCGAGATGCCCGCGGCCACCGAGATCACCAGCTTCCCTCGTCCTCCGCCGGCCAGTTCGTTCAGCGCGGCGGTCATCGCCTGAGGCTTGACGGCCAGCACCAGGACGTCGCTTCGATCGGCCACTTCGGCATTCGAACTGCACGCCGTCACCCCCTCGGCCGTCATCGCCTCGCGGGCCTCTCGCACCGGATCGCTGACGGCGATGGCCGACGGAGCAACAACGCCGGCCCGAATCATCCCGCGGATGAGGGCCGAGGCCATCTTGCCCGCGCCGAGAAATCCCCATCGCGTGTCGGCGGCGGAAGACGATCCGGACATGCTGGGTCGGTCCCTTCAAAATGAAGCCAGGCAATACCATCGCAGACGATCCAGAATCACCGACCAAGATCAACGTGCACTTCGGCCGGTTCGAGTGCCTATCCTACCATCGAGACCAACACAGCCGGGAGGGTTCCCGGCCCGTTCTGGCCGCAAGACACCACCACCCCCGTTCTGCCGAAGTAGAGAGTCCGAGAATCACCATGAGTCACGCAGACGCCACCACTCATCCAATCGAACCCAGCCGCAAGTCGATCACCGGCTGGCTTCTTCTGATCGGCTTCGCGCCGCTGGGGCTCTGGCTCCTTTGGGAAATTCAGCGCACCGTGGGTCTTGACTCCCCTCGGCTCTGGGAGCTGCTCCGGGAGGATCGCGTCTTTGCCTTTGCCATGCTCGATTTTTTCGGCACGGCAGCCTGGGCGGCGGTCGTCTTGCTGGAACGGGCCGATCCGAGGAGCTGGCGCACCTGGTTGTCACTGCTCATCTTCTGCGCGGTTCCAACGCTGGGAATCATCCTCTTTCTGCTCATCGGCCGGACCCGACCCATGGGCGTTTTCCAGCAAAAGCCCGAACGATCGGACCTGCAATCTTGAGGAATTGCCGACCGACCCGGGCACCGCGTGTTAAGCTCCGAATAAGGACCCATCAGGGCGTTTGACTCGCTCCCTGCAGGTCCTGGTTCTTGCACTCGCTCGGAGCCGGGATTTGCTCGGGTCGATCGTTTGAGATTGTTCCTGATCACTTGCTGCCTCGGCAGGTGTTCGGGTTCGTCGTCCGCGTGAGGGATTCGAATTCCAGAAATCAGGCAAGGGAGATGCGGTTTCGGGAGAGGTTGGGGCGGGTGGATTCAAACTCCCCCATGCGTTCGTTTGTTCGTTTGGAATGGACGCATTTGAAGACCTTTAGCCCCTGGACCTCGGAATCGGTTATTTCGCAGTCAAGAACTCGATCAGGAACAAGCCAGGGAGGCATACGGACTACCTGTCGCAACCAGGGATGATCGTTCGGGCGACGTAACCTTTGAGATTCGGCATTCTCAGTCATGAGCACGTCACGGAAGCGTCCCGTTCGCCCTGTGTGTGACACGTTGGAAATCCGGACCTTGCTGAGCGGCATCGCACCGATTGCCACCTGGATTGGCCAGGATGGTCATGACTTCGTCGGCCGCTCAACAACCCCCGGACCGAACGGTGTCCAGGATATTCGGATCGGACTGGACAATCTCCCGGCCGACCAAGCGGTCACTTCGGCCGAGGTCCGGGGTTACGGCGGAGGTATCTGGACCTACAACGGCTCTGGTGCCCACTGGGCCGCCGCCTTCGTCCGGGTCAACGACTCGCCCGAAGCCGCCCTTTTCTTCGAGCCGAATCGCGTCGAGGTCGGCCGACCCTTCAGCGTCCGGCTCTGGTTTGAGGACGGATCGACCACCTTGATCTCGTTCGCCGGGGGGATCGCCGATCCAACCTTCCGCATGCCCGAACTCACGGCGCGGCTTGCCTGGCTGGGTCAGGACGGCTCCGACCGCGTCGGCTCCGGGGCCTCAGTTGGTCCCGATGGTCGACAGGACGCGGTCATCACCATGACCAACCTGTCGCCGACGGTCGCCATCACAACGATCGACGTGAGAGGCCCCGGCAGCCTTGCCTGGCAGTCGGGGGCCAATCCCAAAGGTCTGCCCAACGCCGAGTTTGTTCGAAGTACGACCGATCCCACCCGCGGCTCCCTGTTCCTCCAGCCCGAGCAAGATCTCAATGGCCTCCCGCTGACCGTCACCATCGTTTATGCCGACAACACGATCGACCTCGTTGATCTGAACGCCGGGCCAACCAACCCGGCCCTCACCGTCGCTCCCGCGCGCACCGTGCCAATCCGATCCGATGCGATCGCCGCGCAGTGGCTCGGCCAGGCTAACGACCCGATCGCAGGCCCCGGAGCCGCCGCGGTGAGTCTGGCCGGATTGCCGAGCGATCGAACCGTCATCGGTGCCTCGCTCAGCGGCTCCGATCGAGGCGTGACCTGGGCATACTCGGCTACTTCCAACATCTCGGGCACTGCCCCGGTTGCGGTCGAACCGTCGTCTCGGCCGCTGACCTTCCGGCGCGATCCGAACGACCCGACCCGCGCTTCGATCGCCTTCGCGGCCCGATCCAAAGCCCAGGCGGGCGTGATGACCCTCCGTCTCCAGTACGACGACGGCACGTTCTCGATCGTTCGGATCAATCACGGGCCGATCGACGCGACCCTCAAGGCCCCTCGGCCGGAGGCTTCTCGCGTGGTCGCGCGACCGGGAGACAATTTGCAATCGCTCGTTGACGGGTTTGGCGCGGTCCACCTCTCAAAGGGTGTTTACGACCTGGATCGGCCCTTGATCCTCAACCGGGCCATCCAGATCACGGCAGATCCTGGTGCGACCCTCCGCTTCGCTCAACCGAGCAATGCCCCGGCCTGGTCCTCGGCGATCACCGTTCACCACGGCAACACAACGCTCGATGGCTTTGCCGTGCGATTCGCCGGTCCGGTGCGGTGGGACTGGTCGGTGCCGTACGATCCGGCAGTCATTCTCAGCACCGATGGTCGCGACAAGACCACGGGTACGGTCAAGGTCGGTCTCGTCCTCTCGAACCTCGACCTGGAAGGCCCACCGGCCTCGGCAATTGGCGGCAAACTCGAATACACGGCCTTGCTCGTGAATCTGACCTCGGCCGAGAACGGCCGGATTCTCGACAATCAGTTGCGTGGCGGATCGGTTCGGGTCTTCAACGGACCCTGGGAAATTGCCGGCAATACCTATCTCGGTGCGATGCCAGGAACCTGGACGCACGACGTCTTCGCCATGAGCTGGGCACACGATGTCACCGTCCGAGACAACGTGGCCTCTCCGCTTCCGGGTTCGGGCAAGACCTACCGCTTCCTGGTCATGACCCAGGACGGGTCGAACATTCGAGTCGAACGGAACCGAGTGGAGGGAATCGGCCCTCGGGACGACGATCCGCAGCCCCACCCAAACAACCCCGAAGTGATCCTGACCGAGGCCTATCACGTTCCCTTCGAAGGAATGCCGCTGGCCCTCTCGAACAACGGCCTGATTCTCCAGATTCCGCCTCCTCAGGGCCGTGCGATCCGGTCGGGAGATGTGGTCGCGGTCCTGTCCGGACCCGATGCCGGTCAGTGGCGTCGGATCGCTCATGTGATCGACCCGCAAACGCTGTTGCTTGATCGTCCCCTCTCGACCAATGCACCGCTCGGCGCGGTCTCGGTCTCGTCCGGGTTCGTCGATCTGGTTATCGCAGACAATACCGTCGATGTTCGAGGGGGTTCCGAGGCTTCGCCGCTTGTCCTCGCCGGAGCCCATTTTGGTGTTGAGGTCCGGGAGAACCACTTCCTTGGAGGCGCTCCTGTCCGGATCGAGTCCGCCGCGTCCGAGTCAACCGTGCACTGGGCCTGGACTCACACGCCTCAAAACGACGTTCGGTTCATTGGCAACACGATCGAAGAGAGCCAGGGAGGACTCGACGCCGGGATCGTCCGTTATCCTCAGGGAAAACGGAGCCAGGGGCGCACTTATGTCGATCTCCAGATCAAGGACAACCTGTTCGCCTGGTCCCCGGCCTATTTCTCTCAGTTCAACACCGCGACCCCGCCGACGGCCATGCTCCTCGGCGACCCTCGCTCCATCGACCCGTTCGAAATTCGGATGACCCTTAGCGGCAACGTCGTCAAGCTGCCCCCGACAATCACCAGCGGCGCGACGATCCGGGCCGACACAATGACCTTCAACGGCACGGCCGTCTCGACCCAGTACATCCCGCTGCCATCGCAACCGCTCAGCGCACCGAATGGCCTGCGACTGGTCGCCGACACCGGCATGAGCAACAGTGACCGTCTGACCTCCGACGCGCGCCTTGCGGTCGATCGGCCCGACTGGGCGGTTGGCTTTGAGTACCGTTGGGACGGACAGGGCTCATATCAGCCAATCCTGGACGCCAACAACTTCCTTCCCCGAAACCTGAGCGACGGAACGATCACGGTCTTCGTCCGGGCGATTGACGATTACGGGCGGACCAGCCCGGAAGCTCGGCTGACGTTTACGCTGGATACGACCCCGCCTTTGCCCATCACACCGAAAGTCGGCTCGGGACAAGATACGGGCGTTTCGAGTACCGACCGCGTGACCCGGATCGCCGCCCCGGTTTTGACGGCCGAGGGGGATCCAGGCGAGACGTTCGTTCTGCTGCGACTCGTCGGTGGAACGGAGACGGAGCTGCATCGGCGTGTCGGACCGGGACCGTTACTGGTTAGTACCCCCCTGCCCGACGGTGAACATCGGCTAGCCGTTCGTCGGATCGACAGCGCCGGCAATGCCTCGACCGGCGAACCATTGACGATCACGATCGACACCTCGCCACCCGCTCCGGTCGTCGTGAAGCTGGGCCCGGGCCAGGACACCGGGAGTTCCAGTTCCGACAATCTCACTCGCCTGAACCGACCGACCTTCCAGGCAGTGATTTCCGATCAGGACCGGCTCGTCTTGCTCCGCGATGGCCAGGCTGTCGATCAGATCATCGGCTCGGGGAGTCTGCGGACTGATGGTCCTCTGCCTGATGGGGCCTATTCCTTTGCCATCCGTCGAATCGATGCCGCCGGCAATGCCACCGACGGGCCTTCGGTCGTCGTGCGGATCGACACCACACCACCGGCTCCGGTCACGGGCCTCACCCATTTGGGAAGTGGGCGTTTCCAGTTCAATCGACTGGCCGACGCGGTTGATTACGTCTACCGCGTGGGGAACGGCCCGACGATTCCACTCGCCGGGGCGACCTCGTTTCGTGCCCGAGGCTTGCCGTTCGACCCGACCCCGGTTTCCGTCCGAGCCATCGACGCCGCCGGGAACCTGGGCCCCGAGGCGACTATCTCGGCCGCCTTCCCCGCTCCGACCGGAATCTGGCTCGGTCAACGCGTGGGGGTTGATCTCGTGGGGCGGTCGGTCAGTCACGTCGCTTCCGACGGCTTTCAGGATGTGGGGATCGCCCTGACCGGCCTACCGACCGATCGGTCGATCGTCTCGGCCGAGGTCCGAGGGTGGGGAGGGGGGATCTGGCAATCCAACATGACCAGCCCCATCTACTGGAAGGCGGCCCTGGTTCATGCTCCCGGCACCGATCGCGCCGAACTATACGTCCAGCCGTACATGGTGGAGGTCGGCCGGCCTTATTTTGTTCGCCTGAACTTCAGTGACGGGTCCACCATCGGCGTGAACCTTGCCGGTGGCCCAGTCGATCCGACCCTACGCACCTTCTCGACGGCCGGCATGGCTCCGACCGTCGGGGCGAACTCGCCGGGATCGCGGCCTTCGGCGACCTCCTGGCGCGATCGCATGACGGTGATCCAGGAGGCACAGCGTGAGCGGACTGCACAACGCCGCGCCGCCCAGCGTGCGCAGCTTGAGGCCCGGCAAGACGCCCTTCAGGCAACTCGCCCTGCAATCAGCCCTCAGGATCGGGCGACACCTGTTGCCGGGTTCAGGCTCCGACCGGGAGCGAGGATTGGACCCGATCCAAGGGATTAAGCCTTGCAAGGCCCGCAAGCCGGGGGCTGGAAATTCAAGAGCCCCCGAGCGAATCTCAAGGGGTCTGAAATTTGAATGGGTCTCGCAAACGAATCGAACGCGATGGCTCCGCGAAAGGCAGGAGCGATCGCGTTCCGATCGGGACGTTTTCTCATTCGTTCAGCAGGCGCTGAGTCACTTCTTGCTGGCAATGCTTGCACCACTTCCAGCGACCGGTTCCGACGGAATCATCGAGGTGTCGCTTGGCAATCCGAATGGTACGGAACCAGAGCAGGTCCGGATCATTCTGTCCCCGATCGACCTTGGGGCATCGTGCGAAGTGCAAGAGGTTGGTCGTCGCTCGAACGGCCCGACGAGGGGCATCGGGCTCAGGGACCGTACCGTGGAAGATAAAACCGGCGGCTTCCAGCCGAGCCTCGGACAGGTCATCTGCGTCTTCGATGACCCGGACGGGCGAATCGACGGATTGATCGACGGGCATGAGCTCTTCCCAGGGTTTCGGGCCGGGGTCGTCCTGACATCAAGGAGATGACCAGGACCTCCAGTGATCTCAGTCTACTCGGGAGGTGCCCCTTGCCACAACCCCGGGTCGACCGAGAGGACCGTTGGCCAGCATGAGTGAAGCCTCGGAAACTCCTCATTTCAACGAGGAACGCTTGAGCCCGCCGCTGGCACTCGGGTAGGCTAACATTTGATTGTGGCGATGGGCGACGGCTTGAAGCGCACGGTGCCAGGACGCTCCCGGCTCTCATTTCCCTTCGGCTTCCCCGCGACGTCGAGGGGGCCAGCCCAGTCACGACGAACCCGGTCCGGTTCGTGGCAGATCCGCGTTTCGACCCTCGATCTCTGCGATGAAGAGGCGCTTTGCCCGGTGCTTCGCGAAACCGTCGGCCACCTCCGCGACCTGCCGCGGTATCGGCAAATCCTCTCGACCCTGCTCCGTTATGGATATCAGGACGTCGTTTCAGCCATTCATCTTGAAGGGCTGGTCCGTCCCCTAGAGCAGATTGCATTGGGGGAGGAAAACATCCCTCCTGCCGACCGCGCCATGCGACTGCGAATGGTCTGTGAGGATCTCGGGCCGACCTTTGTCAAGCTTGGCCAGTTGCTCAGCACCCGGCCGGACCTGATGCCCGACTCGTACATTCAGGAGCTGAGCCTCCTGCGAGACGAGGTCCGCCCGTTCCCTTTTCCCGAAGCCGAGGCGATCATCCGGGAGGATCTCGGCCCTCCCGAGACGATCTTTGCCGCCATCGACCCGGTTCCGCTGGCCTCGGCCTCCATCTCGCAGGTGCATGCGGCCACCCTGCTCGACGGCCGCTCGGTGGTCCTCAAAATCCGGAGGCCGGGGATCGAGAAGGTGGTCCAGGCCGACCTGGACATCCTCCGCAACCTCGCCCATGTCGCCGAGCGCCGCGTTCCCTGGCTTGCCGCCGCCCGCCCCGTGGCCCTGGCCAAGGAGTTCGAGCGCAACCTCAAGCGAGAACTCGACCTGAACGCCGAACGCCGCACCATGCAGCGCTGCAAGTTGCAACTAGCGAACGAGCCTTATGCCTATGTGCCCGAGGTGATTGAAGCTCTCTCGACCGGACGCATCTTGACCATGGAGCGGATCGACGGCGTCGATGTGGACGACCTCGACGGCATCCGAGCCCTGGGGATCACTCCCGAGGAAGTCGCGGTGCGGGGAGGTGTCTTGCTGGCGAAGCAGATTTTCACCTATGGACTGTTTCATGCCGATCCGCACCCCGGCAATCTGCGCGTCTTGCCCGGTGGCATCGTCGTTCAGCTTGACTATGGGCTGTTCGGCCAGATGGACTTGCCCACCCGAGAACGGATCGCCGATCTCTTGCTCGGTCTCATGGCCCAGGACACCGACCGGGTCATGCGAGCGCTCGACGAACTGGAGATCAGCGGCGAGGGGGTCGATTACCGCTCGCTCCGCCGGGATCTCGGCGAAATGGTCCTGACGTACTCCGAGCTGACGCTCGACACCATCGACCTCTCAAAACTCCTCGGCGAGCTGGTGGCCCTGATTCGCAGCCACCACCTGCGGTTGCCTCCGGACCTGATGCTCCTGATCCGGTCGTTGATCACGATCGAGAGTGTCGGCCGACACCTCGACCCCCACTTCGACGTGGCCACGCACGCGAGGCCCTACGTCGCCGAGCTGACCCGTAAACGCTATAGCCCGTGGCGCATGCTCACCTCGGCCGCCCGCACGGCTGAGGACATTCAGCGCGTGGCAACCTTGCTGCCCGAGGTGCTCGGCCAGTCGCTTGAATCGATCCGCCGGGGCGAGCTTCGGGTGACGTTCGACCTGCATAAATTCGAGCAACTGGTCAAGCAACTGACCCGGACCGGCAACACCTTGGCCGCGGGCATCGTGATTGCCGGCCTGATCGTCGGGTCATCCCTGATCATCGATGCTGGGCCTCGAATGGTACCGCTCGGGGTGGCCGGCTACGCCATCGCCGTGATCCTCGGCGGCTGGCTGCTCTGGAACATGTTTCGCCATTCGTAACGACCATTGCGATTGGGAACGCATGCTCCGGTCGCCGTCGGCTGGCCCAGGCACCGAGCATGGCATAGGATAACCCGTTGGGCCTCCGACACCGTCTCCCCGGACCCCTGTCGGAGCCGCCCTCATCCCCCCCTTCTTGCTGCTCGATCCCACCGGGGAGCTCGCAATGCCCGTAACCGTCCGCTGCCCGAATCCGTCGTGCGAGCGGATCAACCGCTTTGACCCGTCGTTGGCCGGTCAGACTGTCCGCTGCCCCATCTGCGGCGCTCGATTCAGTCTGGCCGAAGCCCCTCCGATCGCCACTGCCGTCGGCCGACCCGGGTCGGCTGAGACGCAGGAGCTGACCACCCTGGTGAATGGAGCGGAGCAACGGGCTCGGCCCGATCGGGAAATGCCAAGGCAGGTCGGACGCTACGAGATTAAACGGGAAATCGGCTCTGGGGCTTTTGGCGCGGTCTATTGTGCGTATGATCCCCAGCTGGATCGAGACGTGGCGTTGAAGGTGCCTCATCCGGGGGTCCTGGAAGCCCCCTCGGCGGTCGAGCGGTTCCTTCGCGAAGCCCGAGCCGCCGGAAAGCTGCGCCACGGCCATATCGTGCCGGTCTTCGACGCCGGGCAAGACGACCAGGGGCACGATTACATCGCCTCGGCCTACGTCCCCGGATCGACGCTCGCGGAACTCCTGATCGACGGTCCCCTGCCCGCGCGACGCGCTGCCGAGATCATCGCCGATCTGGCCGAGGCGCTCGAACACGCCCACGACCTGGGAATCGTCCACCGTGACATCAAACCGTCGAACCTTCTGATCGACGCCTCCGGCCAGGTTCTGATCGCCGACTTCGGCCTCGCTCAGCATCGAGGACCAAGCCAAGCGACGATCACTGAGGTCGGCACGATCATGGGGACTCCCGGCTACATGGCCCCGGAGGTCGCCGCCGGTATCAATGGAGACGTTCCCCCGGCCAGCGATCAGTACAGCCTGGCCGTCGTCTTGTTCGAGCTGCTCTGCGGTCGTCGGCCGTTTCAAGGGCCGTCGCACGTGGTCATCTACCGGAAGCTCGAAGAACCGCCCCCGTCCCCCCGGCAATTCCACCCCGATCTCTCGCCCACGCTCGACGCCATTTGCCTTCGAGCCCTCTCCCGAAAGCCCGAAGACCGCTTCCCGACCATCGGCGAGTTTGCAATGGCCCTCCGCTCGTGGCTCGACTCTGGTGACGATCCGCCAAAGGCGACCGAGCCGAACCGCTGGTTTTCAGCCTCCAGCTCTTCTCGTCACGCTCCGGTCACTGCGTTCCAGGACCCGGAACCTCGGGATCCTCCTGCTCCATTGCCGAAACCGGAGCCCTCGCGACGGCGAACCCTGCCGACGCTCTCCCCCGCACTCTGGACCGCTCTGGTGACGCTGGGCATCTGGGGGTTGATCATCCTGGGGGTCGTCTTGATCATGCTGGCCCTTTCGGGGGATTCCTGACCCGATTGCGGCGGGCACCTCCCCGGCAATCGGTGTTCATCAGGCGGATTGACCCAAATTCAAAGAGCTTCGGCACAATCTCTGCAGGAAATCACCAACATTCGTCACCTGTGGATTTCGCAACCTCCCCGAGAACTGAAGGACGGCCCTCGATCGAGTACGACTTCTCGACTCGAGGCCGACAGACTCATGATGCGAGCACTTTCCCTGCTGGGGCTTGGTGCCGGCCTGATGTATTACTTTGACCCCGATCGAGGGCGTCGTCGCCGGGCGTTGGTCCGCGATCAGTTTGAGCACCAGCTCCACCAACTTGACACGCTCTCTCAAAAAGCCGGTCGAGACACCCGGAACCGAGCCCAGGGCCTGGTGGCCGAAGGCCGCGCTCTGTTGACCCGCGATGATGCTCCGGATCGTGTGATTGCCGAGCGCATTCGGTCGGCCATGGGCCGGGTCGTCTCGCGGCCGAGCGACATCGAGGTGTCCGTCCTGTCCGGCCGGGCGACCGTCAGCGGCCCGATCCTCCCCGATGAGGTCGAGCCCTTGCTGGAGACCGTGGCCTCGACCCGAGGCGTGATCGGGGTGATTGATCACCTGCAACCGCACTATGGATCGGACACCCTCTCGGCCCCGTTGCACGGCCGGGTTCGACGCCGAAGCAGTGCCCGGCCCGACCCGATCCCGACCCAGTGGGACCCCTCGACCCGACTGCTTGCCGGAGCCTCGGGCGGGGCCTTGCTCCTGGGCGGCCTGTCACGCGGTGGATTGCTCGGCCTGGCCAGCGGACTCGTCGGCGCGGGACTGATCAGCCGATCCCTCGCCGATCTCCCGCTTCAGACCTTGCTGGGTGCCGATGGCGGCAATCGCGCCTTTGAGTCAAACGACTCGATCACGATTCAGGCCCCGGTCGAGGACGTCTTCGCCTTCCTCACCAACTACGAAAACTATCCTCACATCCTGCCGAACGTCCGAGAGGTTCGGAAGCTGGGGCCACATCACTGGGGATGGACACTTGTCGGCCCCGGCGGACTGAGTTTCGAGGTCGAAGACGTGATCACTCGGTTCGAGCCAAACCAGGCCGTCGCGTGGCATAGCGCCGGTCAGTCAGAACTGCACTACGCCGGGGCTGCCCGGTACGTCGCGCAACCTGACGGCAGCACGACGATTCACGCGACCATGTCCTACAGCCCTCCCGGCGGTGCGCTCGGTCATGGCCTGGCCTGGCTGTCCGGGTATTCCCCGAAGCAGCAGCTTCAGCAGATCCTGCTGCGGACCAAGTCGTTCCTCGAAACCGGGAAGGTCCCGCACGACGCGAGCGACCCGACGCCCCCGCCGCACCATCGCGTTCGGGCTGAAGCCTGAGCCGTCCCGGCCAGGTTGCTCACCGAGACGACCGTCGTCCCTGCGACCGTCCAGGCCTTGAAGGGGCCCGGACGGTCGGCGGGACTTCGTGACAAGACCTCAGAGCCGTGACTATCATGAGGACGGCTTTCTCTAAAGGGCGCGGATCGACTCACTCCACCGACGCCCGGCTGCAACACCCCTCGAAGGTCCTTGCCCAGCGATGCCTCAGCCCCGTCTTGTCCCGATCGACCGTCCCGAGGTCGCCCCGCTGACCATCTCCCCCCGACTCCGCTCGCAACTGGTCTACTTCATGTCCGCGCCCGATGCGCCGGGCGTTCCGCCACTGGGGCCGAATGAATACTGGATCGCCCGCGAGGAGGTCGAGCGCGCCCTCGATGAAGGGGTGGTCCTGCTCGTTTCACCGCTCGACACCGAGAATTTCACCGAGGTCGAGATCAACGAGGACCAGGAATCGCTGCTCGAATGGCTCCGCCAGCACGAGGTCCAGCATTTCCGCATTGATTCCTGAGTCGACAAGACCAACCAGTCCTGTTCAACCCTCGCCGTCGTCAACGATGATTGAGACATCGACCGTATAAACATCCATGCCGCCGTCCCGATCGGAGACGAATGTCACCCCTCGGCCGTCCGGGGTCCAGGTCGGCATCGTCTCGCGGCCCGAATGCTGAGAAACGCGAAGGGGAGGGGCGTCGGGGTGGTCGAGATCGAGCACGTAGATGGCGAACCGGCGATCTCGGTTTGAGACGAACGCCACATGGCGGCCGTCGGGCGAAACGCTCGGATCATCGTCAAGTCCGGGGGAATCCGTCAGGCGCGTCAGGTCGGTACCGTCGGGCCGAATACTCGCCAGTTCCAGGTTCCCCCAACGGTCGGTGGCAAACACAATCCGATCGCCCCGAGGCGACCAGGCCGGGTGCGAATCAATTCCTGGGCTCTGGGTCAGCCGCACGAGGTCGGAATCGCTCAAGGCACTGGTGTAAATTTCCTGATTCCCTTCATGCGTTGAGCTGAACGCGAACCGCTCACCGTCAGGAGCCCACGTCGGCCATTCTTGATGGGAGAGGCGGCCTCCTCGGTCATCAACCACCACGGTCAATTCTCCGGTTTCCCGGTCAAGCAGCGCAAGATCGCAATTGCCCTGCGTGCCCGATCGCGGCACGATCGTCAGGAGCATCCGGCGGCCATTGGGCGCGAACACCCCTTGATATTCCGGGTCGGTCCGCTCGGTCAGGCGGCGAGGTGGTCCCGGCGGATTCATGGGCATGACGTACTGCCAGATGGCCGATCCGCCTTGATCGGCCCTCGCAAACGCCAGCTCTGTTCCGTCGGGCGACCAGATGGGCCGGATCACGTCGCGGCCGTCCTCGGTGTGTCGCGCGATCGTCTCCTCTGCCCCGAGCATTCCCGCCAGGGCGACCAGCAATCCGAGGCTCGCCAACATGCTCAACTGCGTCTCCCGTTCACGACCAAATCGTCCCGCTCATCAGCCCCCCACTTGCCGTTTGGCTGACATGCAAGCCGCCTTCCACCTCCCTCTCACCGTCCGCAGGGAGAGGGCGGGGCGAAATCTCAGGGCGTGACGTCTGGGCAGGGTGCCCTCTCTCCCGGCCTTGCGACCACCTGCTCCCCCGCGAGCGGGGGCGAGGATTGAAGCAGGCGGGCCGAAGGTATCACGTCAACCCCTGCACCGGAGTCCCCATCGGGGTCAGGCCAATGCTTGTCAACTCGGCGGAACCGATGCCAAGGAGGTCGAGGATCGTGGCCGACAGATCAGCCGGATGAACCGGATGCTCGCTCGGGATCTCGGCCCGGCGATCGGAGGCACCAATGACCGTCCCGCCCCGAATGCCTCCGCCGGCCAGCAGGGCCGAATAGCACGAGTTCCAGTGGTCGCGGCCCGCCTTGTCGTTGATCTTCGGCGTGCGGCCGAACTCGCCGACGGCGACGACCAAGGTTGTTTCAAGCAATCCACGCGCGTCCAGATCATCGAGCAAGGCCGACAGGGTGGTGTCGAACATCCAGCCGTGACGATCCTGCATGATGGCGAAATACCGGTCGTGCATGTCCCAGCCGCCGTCGCCGGCGTCTTCAGGGCCTTCGACGTGGGTGCTCCAGTTCACCTGCACGAACGGCAATCCCGCCTCCACCAGTCGTCGGGCAATCAGGCACGAGCGGCCGAAGCGGTGCGAGCCATAGGCCCGGCGAATGCGCTCAGGTTCGCGGTCGATCTCAAGGGCTTCAAGACTGTCTTTCGAGGCAATCAGTTGCCGGGCCAACGCGTAATGCTCGGCCATCGCGGCGGTCGATCGGGCGTCGGCACCGCTCGGCGCGACGCTCTCGAACAGGTCCCAGCGCGCGGCCATCCGATCGGCCGCCACCCCCTCGGGCAGGTGAACGTCGGGCAAAACTGGGCCGACACCGGGCTCGTAATCGACCCGGAACGGATCATACGCCGCGCCAAGGATACCGCCCCCCTCGCCCACCACCCGCTTGTGCCCTTGATGCAACGGGTTGCCCAGGATCACATACGGCGGCAATGCTCCCGGCCGTCGCTCGGCCAGTCGGGCGACGATCGCCCCGGTGCTCGGCTTCAACGCCCCGGCGGAGGTGGCGCCGCCCAGATTGATGGCCCCGGCGATGCTGCCAGTCAGGGCAATCGTCCCAGCGACGCCATGATCGTTCGACTCGTGATGCATCGACCGGATCAGGGCGAATTTGTCCGCCCGATCGGCCAGGCCAGGCAAGAGCTCTCCGATGCGAACCCCCGGAACTCGAGTCGCAATCGAATCGAACGGCCCCCGATATTCGAGCGGCGCGTCGGGCTTCGGGTCGAACGTGTCGAGGTGGCTCGGACCTCCCCAGAGCCAGAGGACGATCACCGCCTTCGCCTTTGCTTGCGATTCGGGGGGAGTCGGTCCGGCAAGGCTTCGCATCGCCAGCCAATCGCCCAGGGTCAGGCCCAGCGTGCCGAGCGATCCAATCCGCAACACCGCCCGTCGCGACGGTCCCCGACACGTCTGTCCCGAGGTCGCTCCGAGGTCGAGCATGGTGGTCCTCCGACCCTCTCACACTGTCGGCGGGCGGCCGGCACGTGCGCGCCGGCCGCCCCAGCCGACGAGGCTCCCGGCACGACCCGAGCGGGAGTCTCACATCATCGACCATACCCGGTTTCGATAGACCAGGCGATCCCTTCATTTCAGATTTTTTGAAATTTTTTTGAAAGCTGCGTCCTCACGCTCAATCCGGCTCATTGAGCGCTTACACCCTGATGCGTTGCAATCCCTCCTTGCGAGGAACTGGTGATCCCTGTATCCCGGAAAAAACCCGGGGTTGGGCGAGGCTCCGTGGCAGACCGTCCTGGTGTAGGTCTATCATGCTCGAAGGGCAAGGGAGTACTCGATCCGATCGTCGTGTCAGGCAGCTTGCGTTGCCAATCGCTCGCCCCCTGCCTCGGAGACGCTCGCCATGATCCGCCTCCCCGGCTCAATCGCCCTCCTCACACTGATTCCCTCAATTGGCCTGGCCGACGACTTCGACCGCCTCGAAGGCCGAACGCTTGCGGCGATTCCGAGCGCCACCGGGGCTGAGGCGCGCGACCATTTGACCCTCGTCGACCTCCTTGCTTTGCCCAACGTCCTGGACGGGGTCCGATCTCCCGTCGTCGTTGTTGTGACCGACCAGGGCAACCCGAGTCGCGTGGTCCTTTCACCCGGCTACTGGTCCCCGCCCCTCCCCGAAGGCTCCGACCCGGACGATCGTCCCGAGCCGGTTGCCATCCTCATCCTGGAACGCTTCGCCACCTTCGCGGCGGGAGGAGGAGCGGCCCCTGATCGCCTTGCCCAGGGTCAGAACGTCGTCTTGTTCGACGGCTTTCGGTTCGATCTCGACTCCGGCCAGGTCGTTCCCGAAGGACAGGGAGACGACCTCGCCATCGTCCAATCGGACGATGGAATGACGAGGCTCGACGCCGTCGGCGGAGCCTCGCTTTATGTGTTGAAGGAGCCTCCCGAGTTCGCAGAGCCTCCGCCGGGAGCCCCATCGCCCGGCCGGGCGATCGTACCCACCGACTATGCCGGACGCTTCCGGCTGCTTGCCGACGGCTCGCAGACCGGCACGCTCGACCTTGCGGTCAACGGCCGGGCTGTCTCCGGTCGGCTGCGGTCGGATCAGACGGGGACCTCGTACGAGGTGGTCGGCGAGGTCGAGCCCGGCACCGATCCCGCCGTCCGCTTCGCGATCCAGTTTCCCCGGTCCCGTCAGGAATACCACGCCCGCCTCTTCTCCGAGGGGAAAGCCGCGATGGCCGGCACGGTTCTGATCCTCGACCGCGAACGCCCCTTTTACGCCCTCCGGGCCGACACTCCCGAACCTGAAGCCAAACCCGAACCGGACGACCAGCCATGACCGGACGCATCGCCCCCCGATCCGACTTCGTCTTCCCAAGGTGCCAGGCGATCCCCCAGCTTGAGCGGGCCTCGCTCCGGATCGACGGTCGCGAGGTCGTCGGCTACGAGTTCGAGCCGGGCAAACCGCGCCCGTGCTTCGTCCCCGTGCTCGGGCCGTCGGGGAAGGAACTCACGCAGATCGGCCACCCGAACCCGGTCGGTCACGAGCATCACCGCTCGGTCTGGTTCGGCCACCAGTTCGTCGACGGGATCAACTTCTGGGGAGAAGTGCCCAATACCGACATCCAGGTACGGCACA
Organism: Tautonia rosea; assembly: GCF_012958305.1. Taxonomy (NCBI): domain Bacteria; kingdom Pseudomonadati; phylum Planctomycetota; class Planctomycetia; order Isosphaerales; family Isosphaeraceae; genus Tautonia; species Tautonia rosea. The sequence continues at coordinate 156,830 of NZ_JABBYO010000009.1, forward strand.
AGCGGGTCCTTTGGTACGAAGACGGCCCCGAGTGGGCTGCCTTCGCCGCCGAGATCGACTGGTACGCCGACGGCAAGAATCGCCTCTCGCAGCTTCTCATCGCCGCCGTCGAGCCGAGCACCAAGTGGTTCGGATGCTACGCCCTCGACCTGCAATCGCGGTTCACCTCGCCCGACGGCCGTCCCGTCGAGCTGGGAAAGACGAACTTCGGCTTCCTTGGCGTCCGGCTAGCCAAATCGATTTCCGAGCAGTTCGGCGGGGGCCGATTGACCGGCTCCGAAGGCGGGATCGGCGAGGACGCGATCTTCGAGACCCGTAACCGCTGGGTCGATTATTCCGGACCGGTGGCTCCCGGCGTCTTCGAGGGGATCGCCTACTTGGACCATCCCGACAACCCGCGCCACCCGTCCCACTGGCACGTTCGCCGCGATGGCTGGATGGAAGCCGCCTTTTCCCATCCCGAAGCCTACGGCGTGGCGGCCGATCACCCGCTCGAACTCCGCTACCGGCTCTTCATCCATGGCGTCTCTCCCGACTTCGAATTCTTCCCCGACCTCGATCAGGCCTGGAAAGACTTTGCCGAAACCCCGCCGTATGTCTACATTCCCCGAGCCGAGAACGGCTTCCCGAGCATTCGGCGAGCGGCCCAGACCTGATCGGATTGCCCGCGACGCTCCGAGAATCCGATGAGAAAAGGGTGCGCCTTCTCCCCCGGTGGCGCTTTACACTGTGGGGTGGTCTGTCACGATCGGTCTAACGTTCGAACCCAAATGGTCCCGGTGAACGACGATCCAGCAAACACCATGCGAACCCTGGTGATGAGTCAGAACAGCATCCGAGCCGTCGACAAGTCTGTCCGTCGGGTGCTTCCTGCCCTGGTCCTGGCCTTCATGGCCGCGCCGGCACTCGCTCGGGGAGCGGCCGACGATCACTTCGACGAGGTGATCCGCCCAATCCTTGAAGACAACTGCTACACTTGCCACGCGTTCGGGGTCAACAAGGGGAACGTCGACCTTGAAGCCCTTGCTGACGCCGACGACTGGACCCAGCCCGACGCAAGAGCCACCTGGCTCGCTGTGCTGAAGAACGTCCAGGCCGAGATCATGCCCCCGTCCGACCATCCGCAGCCGTCGGATGAGGAACGGGAGCTCTTGCTCGACTGGATCACGTTCGACGCCTTCGCCCTCGACCCCGAACACCCCGACCCCGGCCGAGTCACGGTCCGTCGACTCAACCGGACCGAGTACCGCAACACGATCCGAGACCTGATGGGCGTCGACTTCAACACTGAGGCCGAGTTCCCGGCCGACGACACCGGCCACGGCTTCGACACCATCGCCGACGTGCTGACGATCTCCCCCCTCTTGATGGAACGCTACATCGCCGCGGCGCAGGACATCGTCGGCCGGGCCGTCCCGACCACCTCGGGCACCGTCCCCGAACGCTCGATCAGCGGCCGACGCTTCCGCCCCGTCGGTGAAGGGCGGTCGAATCGCCCCTCCTCCGGTCCTGAACGGCGGTTCGGCGGCTTTGTCCGGGTCGAAGGGCCGCTTTCCCTCTCGTACTACGAGCCGGCCGAGGTGGCGACGACGATTGAAGTCGAACACGACGGCACCTATCAGGTTGTCCTGAACCTTTCCGCGACTGAGCGCTATGTTGAGGACCAGTTTGACTCCAATCGCTGCCTGTTCGTGGTTTCGGTGGACGGCGAGGAGCAGCTCCGCCGCGAGTTCTCCCGGCAGTCGAGCCAGTCATACCGCTTCCCGATCGACCTGGATTGGACCGCCGGCAACCACGAGATGACCCTGACCGTCGAGCCGCTCACGCCCGAGGCTGAGCAGGTCCGATCGCTCACGCTTCGCATCGACTCGCTGACCGTACTCGGCCCGTTTGAGGACGAGCATCTCGTCCGACCGCCGAACTACGAGCGGTTCTTCCCCGGCACCGTGCCCGACGATCCCGAGGCACTTCGCCAGTACACCCGGGAGCTCCTGTCCCGCTTCGCCACCCGGGCCTTCCGCCGACCCGTGGGTGATGAGACCGCCGACCGCCTGACCGATCTGGCTCTGGTCATCGCTGCCGAGCCAGGGCGGACCTTCGAGGCCGGTGTCTCCCAGGCAATGGTGGCCGTGCTCGCCTCGCCTCGCTTCCTGTTCCGCGAGGAGGGGATCGAACCGGGCGATCCCGGGCCGCACCCCTTGATCGACGAGTACGCCCTGGCCTCTCGCCTCTCATACCTGCTCTGGTCGACCATGCCCGACGACGAGCTGTTCGCCCTGGCCGATCGCGGCGAGCTTCGCGCCAACCTCGGGGCACAGGTCGAGCGGATGCTGGCCGACGAGCGTTCGAACCAGTTCGTCCGCAACTTCGTCGGCCAGTGGCTCCAGGTCCGCAACATCGACTCGATTCCGGTCAACGCCTTCGCCGTCCTCTCCCGAGACGAGCCCCCTGACCCCGAGGCCGAGGCCCGCCGCGAGCGTTTCCGAGAACTGCGCCGCAAGCCCTTCGAGGAGTTGACCGACGCCGAGAAGGCCGAGCTGGACGAGGTCCGCGACCAGTTCCGCCGCGCCGGTGATCGCTTCCGACAGTTCGAGATGGACCGTGGTCTCCGCATTGCCATGCGTCGCGAAACAGAACTGCTGTTCGAGACGATCCTCCGCGAAGACCGCAGCCTCATCGAATTGCTCGACAGCGACTACACCTTCCTCAACGAACGACTCGCCCGGCAGTACGGCATCGAGGGGATCGAAGGGGACGAGATGCGCCGGGTCGACCTGCCACCCGACAGCCCCCGAGGCGGCATCCTGACCCAGGGAACCATCCTCGCCGTCACCTCGAACCCCGACCGCACCTCACCTGTCAAACGTGGCTTGTTCATTCTCGAAAACATCCTGGGCACCCCTCCTGCCCCGCCTCCGCCCAACATTCCCTCGCTGGAAGAAGCGGGCAAGGACCTCGGCGGACGGGTTCCCTCGGTCCGGGAGGCGATGGAACTGCACCGCAGCGACCCGCTCTGTAACTCCTGCCATAACCGCATGGACCCGCTCGGCCTGGCGCTGGAGAACTTCAACGCCCTGGGCATGTATCGCGAAGTCGAACGCACCGGCCCGATCGACTCGTCCGGCGTCCTGATCACCGGTGAGCCGTTCCAGTCCGTCCAGGAACTGAAGCGCATCCTCGCCGAAGACCGCCGCCAGGACTTCTACCGCTGCCTGGTCGAGAAGATGCTCACCTATGCCCTTGGGCGAGGTCTTGAGTATCATGACGTTCAGACCATTGATGCCCTCGTCAATCGTCTCAACGCGAACGACGGGAGAGCCTCGGAGTTGATCCTCGGCATCATCGAATCGGCCCCCTTCCAGCGCCGACGCGGCCCGGCGGGCCAGACGACCGCCAATGCCACCACCTCCGATCCGGACGACCGGATCCTCGGAACCGACTGAGTCGAGTCAATCCATCGAACCCCAGGGGAACCCAAGGTCATGACCGACCGCATCGATCCGATCGCCCCCAGCCGCCATGCCGATCTCAGCCGCCGTCGGTTCCTCCGAGGGCTGGGAACCTGCGTCGCGCTGCCGGCCCTCGCCTCCCTGCGTCCCGCCGGAGCCCTGGCCGCCGCCCCCTCACCGGTTGGTGAAGCTCTGGCCACGACCGCCTCGGGTGCCCCGCTCCGCACCGCCTTCGTCTGCTTCCCGAACGGGGCAATCCCCTCGACCTGGTGGCCGAAGACCGAAGCCTCCGGGGCCGATCTCCAGCTCAGCCGCACACTGGAACCGCTGGAGCCGGTCCGCGATCTCGTCCAGATCCTCGGCGGGCTCGACCAGATCAACGCCACGGCCGGGCCCGACGGCGCGGGGGACCATGCCCGAGGCAACGGCACCTTCCTGACCAGCGTCCGCCTGAACAAGAGCGCGACCGACATTCGCGCCGGCGTCTCGATCGACCAAGCCATCGCCCGGCGGATCGGCCACCTGACCCGCCTGCCGTCGCTCGAACTCTCGTGCGAGCCGGGCCGCCGCTCCGGGGCCTGCGACTCAGGCTACGCCTGCGCCTATCAGTTCAACCTCTCCTGGCGATCGCCGACCACACCGATGGCCCCCGAGTCGAACCCCCGGCTCGCCTTCGAGCGTCTCTTCGGCGAAGGCCCGCCCGACCAGCGCCAGGCGAACCTCGAACGGCGACGCCAGGAACAACGCTCCGTCCTCGACTTCGTCATGGACGAGGCCCGCTCGATGCAGCGCCGGCTCGACTCCGAAGACCGCCACAAGCTCGACCAGTACCTCACCGGTGTCCGCGAGATCGAGTCCCGCATCGAGAAGGCTGAGCAGTTCGGCCCCCCCGCCGACCCGGGCATCGACACCCCGCCGGGCGTCCCCCCCGAGTTCGGCGAATACGTGCAGCTCATGTACGACATGATGCTGCTGGCCTTCCAGACCGACTCGACCCGAGTGGCCACCTTCCTGCTCTCGCACGACGGCAGCAACCGATCGTTCGACTTCATCGGCGTGTCCGAGGGGCACCACGACCTCTCGCACCACCAGAATCGGCAAGATTGGATCGACAAGATCTCCGATATCGATCGGTGGTACGTCTCCCAGTTCGCCCGATTCCTCGACCGATTGCGGCAAACCCCCGACGCCGACGGCAACTCACTGCTACAGAACTCGATGATCGTCTACGGCAGCGGCAACGCCGACGGCAACCGCCACACCCACGACAACCTACCGATCCTCCTGGCCGGTGGTGGCGGCGGTGCCTTGAGCACCGGGCGGTACGTCCTTCACAGTTCCGAGCCGATGGCCAACCTCTTTCTGAGCATGGCCGATCTGATGGGGGTCGACGATCTGGCTCGCTTCGGCGACTCGACCGGCCGGCTCGGCAACCTCTGATCTCCGATTGCCTGGGACGACAAACGGCATCAAAGGGGGTCTGGCTGAGAGCCGCGAAGCGGCCTCCAGTTGGCCCCCCACCCTTTGCTCTTGAAATGGGGAGAGCCGCTCCTACGCCGTTTCCGTCTCCTCAGAGGGAGGGGACGATGAGGGAGTCAGATCCGGCTTCGCCCCGACCGCTTCCGAAGCCGGGTCATAAGGGCCGAGGATCACCTCCTCCCCCTCGAACAGCCCCTCAACCACCTGCAATCGATCAATCGACCCAGGACGAACGCCCACGGTCCGACGTTCGACCCCGTCTGGACCGACAACGTAGCAGACCGTCTCTCGTCCGACGACGGCGAGGGCCTCGGAAGGGATCGTCAACGCATTCTGCACGGCCGGCACCAGAATCTCCACCTCGGCGCTCAGGCCGGGAAGCAACCGCTCCCGGTCGTCGAGGTCCACCCGGATGTTGTAACGCATCACTCCGGAAAACTGGGCCATCTGGTCCTCGTTGTCGACAAACGGCGACACCTTGACCACTCTGCCTCGCAAGACGATCCCCGGTTTTGCGTCGACCCGCACCAGGGCTTCCTGACCTTCGGAAACCCGCCAGATCTGGGTCTGGTGGACCTGGGCTTCCACCACGGGACGTTCCAGGTCCGGCAGCATGAACAGCCTCATCCGCCGATAGACCTCCAGCCCTAACCGAATCGGGGTGCCATCCCTCGTGCTGCCGTAGACGAGCTGCCCGTCGTGTGGCGCCCGGATCGTACATCGTTCGATCTGCAACTCCGCCTGGGCCAGGCGTTCCTCGTCCATCTCCCGACGGCGCTGGGCAAAGGTGTGGTTGGCTCGGGCCTGCTCCAGCCGGACTTCAAGCTGCCGGGTGAGCTTCGGCTCGGTGTAGCTCCGGTAATCCGACAGGGATCGCTCGGCGCGGTCGAGCGTCAGCTCGGCGTTGAGCACTGCGATCGCCTCGTCTCGAACAGCCGAAAGGGCGACATAACCGAGGGGCAGGATCCGATTGGTCCAATCCAGGTGATCGCTCTGCTGCTGAACCTGCGATTTCGCCAGCGCGACTTGCCCTTCGAGCCGCATCAAGGTCTCGAGCCGAACGCCGTCGAGGTACTCGGCCAGAGCGATTTCGGCGGCCTGAAGGTCGAAACGTGCTTTCGCCTCGACAGCCCTCGCCTCCTCGACTCGGATTCGTAACAGCCGGGCAATCTCGTCGAACCGCGATGGGTCGATCTCGGCGAGCACCTGTCCTGCGCGGACAGAGGTTCCCTCGGGCACAAGGCTGATGATCGTCAGGCCCGCCGGTGTCTGCGATCGACCACCCCGACGGCCACCGCCGGCCGAGGACGTTGGCAGTCCCGCTCCACTGATATTCTCGACCTCACACTCGATCATCGTGTACTGGGCGCTCTTGATCTGTCCGGGCACCGTCAGGCCGAATCGGGCCTGCGGATCCAGCCGGACGACCTTCGCCACCGGCGGACCCTCCAACTGGCGATCCCGCCCCCAAGGCCAGCGATCGGCCCCGGTGATTCCGGCAAACCCGGTCATCGCCACCAGAGGGGTCGCCAGCAAGAACAGCCTGATCGGAGTCACGAGTCGCATCGCAGGGCTCCGAGTCGAGAGGGGCTGGGGCGTCCGACGGTCCAACCATGACCAGGCCCCACCCTTCAAAACAGCCACGATCCGCGTTCAGAATCGGGCGGACGCGTCAGATGGTCGGGACGGAGATCCTCAATTCATGGTCGTTGCGAGACGAGCCAAGGCGTTCTCAAGCTCCACCAGGCCATGCGCGTCGACGGTTTGGGATCTCTGGCAAAGGCTCACCCCGATCTCGACCAGGCCTCCAACCCACTTCCACGAGCAGAACCTGGACCCAATTCACGAGACCTCCGCCAAGGATTATGAGCGGCAGGACACCCCGACCTGTCCCAACTCTCTTGGCCGTCTTTCCCCCAGAGCTTGATTCAATCCTCCGCCTTTTCCCCGATCTCCGTTCCAGGAGCCTCCCAACAATCAAACCCTCCAACCCATTCGGCACAGCCCACCGCACATCGCTTCGAAGCCATGAATCTCTTCCCCCGAGCCCAACGGTCTGCTACAACTGGGGTGTGTTACACTCCTGTTGAACATCCTCGAGGGTGGCAATCCGCCCTGGCCCGACAGGGAGGGAGACCGTCTCATGATCCGAGTCCTCGGCGGCCCGAAGCGGCTCTGCGACGGCATGACCCGGCGCGACCTGATGCACGTCGGGGCGCTCGGTCTGCTCGGACTCGGTGCCGGTGGCTCGGCTCGATCGGCGATCGCCGCGGAATCGGCTTCCCGGCTTCCCGGCTTCGGCCGGGCGAAGTCGTGTATCCTGCTGTATCTCTACGGTGCTCCCAGCCAGATCGAGACCTTCGACCCCAAGCCCGACGCTCCGTATGAGGTCCGCGGCGACCTGGGGACGATCCCGAGCAACGTGCCGGGGCTCGCCATCGGCGAGGGATTCCCTCGGATGGCGAAGGTGATGGACCGCGTGACCGTCTTGCGGTCGGTCACGCATCCGTACCCGATCCACGGCGTCGCCTTCGCCACCACGGCGACTCCCCGGATCGAGCTGCCGATGGAGCTGAACCCGAGAGACGCCGCCCACTGGCCCTACATCGGCTCGGCCGTCGATGCCATGGATCGGCTCCAGGCACCGGAAGGCTTCGTCCCGCCCGTCCCTCGGAACATCGCACTCCCCTGGGCCTTCAGCACCCAGCGCACGGGAGAGGTCGCCCGGGCCGGCCCGTACGGTGGCTTCCTCGGCCCCTCGTTCGACCCGGTCTGGACCGAGTTCCAGGGCCAGGGGACCGTCACCGCCCGCAAGACCCTCGCCGGCAAGGACTGGGAAGGACCCGAGCCCTATCGAGGGATTACCCCCGACAGCCGCTTCCGACTGGCCGAAGTCACCGGCCGCCCCCCAGAGCTGACGCTCGACCGCCTCGACCGCCGCCGGTCGTTGCTCCAGCAAATCGAGCAGGCCCGGCCCGGTCTCGACGCGACGCTCGACCGCTTTGGCGGCGTCGCTGACCAGCGGTCGATGGCCTTCGGCATGATGCAGTCCGGTCGGCTCGCCCGGGCGTTCGACCTCTCCGAGGAGTCGGACGTTACCCGAGACCTCTACGGCATGACCCTCTTCGGCCAGGCCAGCCTGACCGCCCGCCGCCTGGTCGAGGCCGGCGGCCGGTTCGTCTCCGTCTTCTGGGACGAGTACGGCCTGGCCGGTTATGGCTGGGATACCCACTGGGACCACTACCCCAGGATGAAGGACGAGCTGTTGCCGGGGCTCGATCAGACCCTCTCCGGCCTCTTGCTTGATCTCGATCAACGCGGGCTGCTCGACGAGACGCTCGTGGTCGTCCTGAGCGAGCACGGCCGGACCCCCCGCATCAGCAACATCGCGGGCGGCGGAGGCCGCGACCACTGGTCGCGCTGCTACTCCCTGCTCATGGCCGGCGGCGGGATCGCCCGGGGGCAGGTCGTCGGCAAGTCCGACCGAATCGCCTCCGACCCGGTCGATCGGCCCATCTCTCCCAAGGACGTCCTGGCGACGATCGTTCACCTGCTGGGGATCGACCCAAGCAGCGAGTGGCACGACCGCCAGGGGCGTCCCCTGCCACTCGTGCCCGAGGCCTCGGTGATTGCCGAGGCCCTTGCCTGACCTTGACCCGACCCAACCTTGACCCGACCGACCGAACCGAGGCCCGGCCCGGTGCGCGGCGTGCTCCTCTCCCGATCGACGCCCCGCACCCGAGCAACCGGGTTCCCCCCTTCGGGAGCAGAATGATGCCGATGGAGCCGCACGGCCATAGCCACGACCACGCCTTCCGCCACCTGAACGCGACCGATCGGGAAGGCTTGATGCTCGTGACCCGCCGCAACATGCTCAAGGCGGGCATGGCCGGGATTGCAGGCTTGACGCTACCGGAGCTGCTCCGCCAACGGTCCGACGCGTCCGACGCCGGCCGGCCGATTCCCGGCCGCAAGGCAGTCATCCTTCTCTGGATGGCCGGCGGACCGAGCCAGATCGACACCTGGGACCCGAAGCCCGACCGCCCTTATGAGAACCGCGGCCCCTTCGACGTGATCCAGACGGCCCTGCCCGGCGTCCACATTTGCGAGCACCTGCCAAAGCAGGCGGCGATGCTCGACAAGTTCACCATCCTGCGATCGGTCGATGCGGCCCACAGCAATCACGAGCCGAACAAGGTCTTCCAGACCGGCAACCTTGAAGCCGCCCCCCGCATCAACCCCCGGGGCGACTCCTACCCCGCCATCGGCTCGGTCGTCGCCAAGCACCGCGGGGCGAATCATCCGGGGATGCCCCCGTATGTCGCCTTCCAGACCTCCCGGACCCACATCGCGTACGCCGGGGTCCTGGGCAAGGAGTACGACCCGTTCATCGCTAATCAGGCGGCGCGGCTTCCGATCTACACCAACGTCGGCGTCGATACGGGGAGGATGACCAACGCCGAGCTGTTCAACCTACCCAGCGGCCTGACCGAGCAACGCATCCGAGGGCGTCGATCGCTGCTCGAACAGTTCGACGACACCCGACGCACCATTGAATCCTCTCCCTCGGTCGATGCGATGGACGACTACGGCCGCCAGGCCATCGAGCTGATCGCCGGCCGACGCGCCCGGGATGCCTTTGACCTCGAACGGGAGCCGCAGGAGGTCCGCGACCGGTACGGTAAGCACCTCTGGTGTCAGCAAGCCCTGCTCGCCCGCCGGTTGGTCGAGGCGGGCGTCTCGTTCGTGACGCTCGACCTGAGCTACCACACCGCCTCGGGCACCTGGGACACGCACGGCGACAACATTCCACCCTACGGCGGCATCAGCAAGGGGCTCGGCCCGCTCCTCCCGCTGTTCGACCATCTCATCACCACCCTCGTCAGCGACCTGGAACGCCTTGGTCTGCTCGACGACGTGCTTGTGATCGCCCAGGGAGAGTTCGGCCGCACGCCTCAACTGGGCACCCAGGGCAGCACCGACGGCCGCAACCACTGGACCGGCGTCATGTCAATGTGCATGGCCGGCGGCGGCCTGAACCACGGTCAGGTCATTGGTGCGTCGATGCCCGATGGCGGCCACATCAAGGACCGTCCCGTCACTCCCGGCGACCTCGCCGCCACCATCTACAAGCACATGGGCGTCCCCCTCGACGCCCACTACCTCGAAAAAGACGGCCGCCCCCGAGCGATCGTTGACCGAGGGGCACCCATCGCCGAACTCTTCTGAGCCGATCGTAAAACACACTCGCCCCGGCCCTTACCCGCGGGGCGAGTGTGGAGCACCGCATCAAGGATTTGCCACATGATCAGATGGCTTAACCCCCTTGGTGTACGTATTGAAGCCAAAGGGAGTTGGGTTGTACTCGCCGACAATGTCAACCTTGGTCCCCTCCTCGGGAATCTGATCCTCCATGCTGAGGCACCAGTAGCTGGCATTAACAAGCAATCGCCGCAACCCTTCGCTCAGCAGATCGACGGATGAGCCTGAGGTTGTAGTAAAAATGCGAGCGTCCTTGAACGTCTTTGTCCAGGCAATCGGCATCATCGGGTCGTTTTTCTCCCCCTCGACCGGAGGATCGTCGGGGTTCATGCCAGCGACGACCTGGCCGAGGATCAAGGGTCGGCTGTCACCGGGCAAGGGGAGCGTGACGCCGTAGACGTCGGTCGGCCCCCAGATGTCGCCGTCGTCGATCCCTCGGGTGATCGGGTGATCCTCGGCACCGGGAGCAACGATCCCTCGGGTACTCTCCAACCCGTGGGCGCCGTGGTGGCTGATCCAGGTTTCTCCCAGGACCTGCCGACCGAACCCACCGTCCCATTCCTTGCTCCTCCACGAATAATGAGCATAGGTCGAGTCTTCCGGGAGGTTGAAGGCATGGGTCGAGGTTCGCATGCCGATGATCGGCTTGCCGGATTCGACGTAGTTGACGAGATACTTCATTTGCTCATCGGGCAAGGCACGGAAGCGAAGGCCCATGATCACCAGATCCGCGTCCTCGAGTGCTTCCAGCCCGGGAATGTTGCTGCTATAGTTCGGATCAATCTCACCGGTCTCGGGGTTGATTGCAAAAAGAACGGTGCATTTAAATCCGTGATGGGTTGACAGAATCTTGCCGAGTTGGGGCAAGCCTTCCTCGGAGCGGTACTCCTCGTCTCCCGAGATCAATACAACGTGCTTTCCCGTTCCCGGGCCGGTGCCTCCTTCGTAGACGACCCATTGGTCGTTGGCAAAAGCGATCCCGTCCAGACAGAAGATTCCCAGCATGGCGGCGAATGGCAGAAGTCGAAGCATCAGCATCGTTCCTTGAACGAGTGAATGGAAATTTCCGAATGTTGCAAGCACACGAATTCCTTAAAGCGTCCAGGGAGCCCGATACGACCGACTGAGCAGGGCGTTGGCTTCGTCGTCATCCTTGAAGCGTTCGGCCTCGGGGTCCCAGGTAAGCGGGCGGCGCAGCTGGTAGCCGATCACACCAAGGTGACAGACGGTCGCCGTGCGGTGACCGACTTCAGCCGGGGCAACGGGGCGTGCGTCGCCTCGAATCGAGTCGAGGAAGTTATCGTAGTGGCTCCCTTGCGCATCGATCCGTTCGGCGTCGTCGGGGAGGGGTTCGGCGAGAGATTCCGGCTCGGTGAGGAACTTGGAGCGGCCGACACGGATGATCCCCTCGGTCCCCTCGAAGGTGCAGTCGTCGGGGCCGCCGTGGATCATCTCGACGCCGTTGTCGTAGACGAACCGGAGACCGCTGTTCCCCTCGGAGGGTGGCTCGATCGTCACCGGGCCGGACTCGTGCTTCTTCAGGGCCCACTGGGCGATATCAAAGTGGTGGGCGCCCATATCAGCAATCCCGCCATTGCCATAGGGGGCATAACTGCGCCAGTCGGGGAAGTGATCGTGGATGCCTTTCGGGCAGAGGATCTCGTTGTAGGGGTGGTACTCGGCAGGGCCGACCCAGGAGTCCCAGTCGGTTCCTTCGGGAATCTCCTGGGCCTCCAGATCCACCGGCTTGGGAGGGCCGCCGACGCCAATTCGGACGGTCTTCACCTCACCGATCCGGCCGTTCCAGACCAGCTCGACGGCCCTCGGGAAGTTGCCTCCGAACTCGCCGGGACTGCGCTGCTGGCTCCCGGTCTGGAAGGTGATGCCGTTCCGCTCGACCGCGTCTGCGATGGCGCGGCCTTCGGCGATGAAATGGGTCAAGGGCTTCTCGCAATAAATGTGCTTACCGGCGTCGGCAGCCATGATGCAAGGGATCGCGTGCCAGTGGTCGGGGGTCGCAATGATGACCGCATCGATGTCGTCTCGGGCGAGCAGTTCGCGGAAGTCGGAGTAGACGTCGCAACCGGAGAAGGAGCCGGCATCGTCGCGGTCGGCGATGGCCTTCTCGATCCTTGCCTTCGTATCGTCACGACGCTCCGCGACAACGTCGGCCACAGCGACGACCTGGGCATCAGGTCTGCGGGCCATGCGAACAGCCAGGCCGCGGCCCTGAATGCCAACGCCGATCACGCCGAACGTGATTCGATCATTCGGCCCCACTCGGAGGGTGCGGGCGAAGGCGGGGGTCGCGGCCAGGGCGAATCCGGCGGCCAGGGAACTGCGGAGGAAGCGGCGACGCGAGGATAAGCTGATCGGCTTCGGTCGGGACATCGTCATCAAGGCTCCGTGGCCAGAGAGGAATGAGACCGTCGGGTGGGACTGCCCCTTAGCGGTAGCTCCCTTCTGGCATTAGACTACCGCGAAAGGCCTCTGTGAAGGCGCCGGAAGACCTTCCTCTCCCGAACTTCCGTTCGATTGGAGTATTGATCATGTCGAGGATCGAACGTCACTTGACCCGTCGTGACCTCGCCCGCAACGGGACCGCCCTGACGATGGCCTGGACCCTGGCTCGGGCCATGCCCCCGATCGAATCTGCATCGGCGGCCCTCGTCGCACCTCAGGAGGGAGAACGGACGATCCTCAATCGCTTCCCCCGCTTGCTCCAGGATTTCTACACGGCGAAAGTTCGTCAGATCGAACGCCAGCGCAATCAGACCTTCCGCGATTTGCGCACACGAGAGGATGCCGAGCGGTACGTCGCTTCGGTCCGGGAGCGGATTGCCGAGAGCTTCGGGCCGATGCCCGAGAAAACCCCCCTGAACCCGCAGGTCACGGGAGTAGTCGAGCGTGATGGCTACCGGATTGAGAACGTGATCTTTGAGAGCCGCCCCGGCTTCTTCGTGACAGCCAACCTGTACGTGCCGACGAACCGCGACGGGAACATGCCAGGGGTCGTGGGCAGTTGCGGGCACTCGGCCAACGGGAAGGCGGCCGAGGCGTACCAGAGCTTCGCTCAGGGGCTGGCCCGTCAGGGGTACGTCTGCCTGATCTTCGATCCGATCGGCCAGGGCGAGCGAATGCAGTACCTCGACAACGCCCTGAAGCCAAAGTACGGCGGCGGCACCCGCGAGCACATGATCGCTGGCAATCAGCAATACTTGACCGGCGAGTTCTTCGGCACCTGGCGCGCCTGGGACGGCATTCGAGCACTCGATTACCTGTTGACCCGAGAGGAAGTCGATCCCGAGCAGGTCGGCATCACGGGGAACTCGGGCGGCGGCACGATGTCGACCTGGCTGATCGGCCTGGAGCGGCGCTGGACGATGGGAGCGCCGAGCTGTTTCGTGACCAGCTTCCAGCGTAACCTCGAAAACGAGCTACCGGCCGACACCGAACAATGCCCGCCCCGGGCCCTGGAACTGGGCCTGGAACACGAGGACTTCCTTGCCGCGATGGCACCGAAGCCGATCATCATTCTTGCCAAGGAGCGTGATTACTTCGACGTTCGTGGATCGATTCTCGCACACCGCCGGCTTCAGCGGCTGTACGACTTGCTCGGGGCGAAGGAGAAGATCGGCCTCTTCTACGGTCCGACCGAGCACGGCTACTCGCAGGAAAACCGGGAGGCGATGTACGGCTGGTTCAACACGGTAACGGGAGTTTCCGACGGGTCAAGCGAGCCGCAGCTCACGATCGAGGCGGACGAGACGCTCCAGTGTACGACTGATGGCCAGGTCGGCGGGGAACTGGGCTCGAAGACGGTACTCGACTTCACACGTGCGGCCTCACGTGAAATGGCAGCACAGCGCGGGTCACTCGATGCCAACGCCACTCGGGCTGCGGTCGCGGCTGCCATGAAGCTGCCAGAACCGAGGCCCTTGCCGGCGTATCGGATCATGCGGCCGATCTCGGGCCGCGATTACCCGAAGTCGCACCTTGGAAATTACGGAGTGCCAACCGAACCAGGGGTCGAGGCGATCGTCTACCGACTCTATGACCGGTCGCACGTCTCGCGACCGCAGGCCGATGCAAAGCGGGCGATCCTGTACGTCTCGGACACATCGGCCGATGAAGAGTTGCGCGAGGAACCGTTGATCCGCCGCCTGATCAACGCCGAGCCTGAGTCCGCCTTCTATGCCTGCGATGTGCGAGGGATCGGCGAGTCGAGGCCGAATACTTGCGGGATCAACTCCTATTTCGACTCCTATGGCAACGACTACTTCTACGCGGCTCACGCCATCATGCTCGGCCGACCGGTGCCGACCCAGCGAACGCTCGACGTGTTGAAGGTGCTGAAGTGGCTCAAGGGGATCGGCCATGAGGAGGTCCACCTTGTCTCCCGAGGCTGGGGGGCGATCCCTGCCACCTTCGCGGCGGTGCTGGAGGACGAGGGGTTCGTGACCCAGGTGACGCTCAAGCACGCCCTCACATCGTTCTCCGACGTGGCCGAGGTCGAGCAGTACGACTGGCCCCTCTCGACCTTTCTGCCCGGCGTGCTCACCACGTTTGACCTGCCCGACTGCTACCGGGCGCTGGAGGGGAAGAACCTCCGGTTGATCGAGCCTCGCAAGGCGAAGGTCGAGGGCTGAGAGACCTTGTCCGGACCGTCCACCCTTGCAGTGGCCCGACACGATGCCCATCATGAGGACTCTCGCCGAAGGGCTTCGGAGTGCGGGGCCTGGGAAGTTGGCTGGGCACCTCAGATCCTTATTTCGCTGAGGTGCGACAACGGGAGGTTCGACACGATGCGCGGCTCAATCGGAATCCTTGCACCGGCCTTCGTTTGGCTTTCCACGTCCTCACTGGCCCAGGAGGTCACGCTTGAGGCGGTCCCTCCTGTGGTCGTCGCAACGGTTCCGAAGGCCGGATCGAGCGATGTTGACCCGGCCTTGACCGAGATCTCGGTCACCTTCAGCAAGGCGATGCAGGACGGGAGCTGGTCGTGGTCGATGCTTGGGAAAGACTCGTTCCCCGAAACCACCGGTGCGCCGAAATACCTTGAGGACGAACGCACAGCCGTCCTCCCGGTCAAGCTGATACCAGGCAAGACGTATGCGATCTGGCTCAACAGCCAGCAGTTCCGCAACTTCAAGGATGCCAAGGGACAACCGGCGATCCCCTACTTGCTCGTCTTCAAGACCAAGGAGTGAGGGCACCGGCCCCGACACGGTTGAGAATCTCGAAATTCGACAGCGCCCATCGATTCCAAGAAAACCAATAAGCAGGCAGGGGGCGATGGGCCTCGACACCGTTGAATTGGTGATGGCCGTCGAAGAAGAGTTCGGTATCACCATCCCCGACGACGTGGCGCCGAAACTCGTTCGGCTCGGCGACCTTCATGCATTCGCAGTCGAGGCGTTTCGCGCTCGCGATGAGGCAGTCGATCCCTCCACGGTCTGGGAAGAGATCAAGGCGATCATGCGACGTGAGTTCGGTATCCGCGAGGCGAACCTCGTCCCCGAGGCTCACATCGTCGACGACCTGGGCCTGGACTGACGCCTCACGACTCTCAAGGCCTTTGAGCCCGCAATCGCACATGGGTCGGGGCGGCCGGGGCCATATCGGTCTCAGTCCTCCGATCGGTCTGAAACCGACTTGGGCAGGATAACCCCAGCTACCCCGAAGCGAACACATGAAGCTAAGTCCACCCAATTCCGGGGTCAAGGAGTGACGGGGAGGAATCGCTCGAACCAGGCGAGCATCTCGGCCTTCATTTCGGGAAGATATTCATGGCCAGTGTTCGTATAGACAATGCTGCGAAAGTGCTCGGGAGCACCGAGGAGGGTATAGATCTGCGAGAGCTTCGATTCGAGCGTTTCGACGCCGTCGAGGGGGGCGCCGGGGTCTTCGTCGCCGGAGAGCTGGAGCATCGGGCGGGGGGCGACGAGGGCGTAGATAGCTTCGGTATCGAAGTGGTTGAGCAGGCCGGGGACGAAGTAGTAGATACCGTGGCGGCGGAGATCGCCGTGTGAGAGAAGTTCGCCGTATCGGGTGAAGCAGGCAACGCCGACGAGGGCGTCGATACGGTCGTCGATCGCGGCCAGCCACCAGGAGCGGGTGCATCCCATGCTCATGCCGGTAGCGCCAATGCGGTCGGGGTCGATCTCGGGGCGGGTCTGGAGGTAATCGAGCAGGCATTGCTCGTCGCGGAGCATCATGCCCCAGAGGGTGCGCCCTTGCCAGAGGTGGAGCTTGAACAGGCTGTGCTCCTGGCCGAGCTTGTCGTCGTTCGCACCGCCCGGCCCCAGGCCAATCCGATCGCCGTTGAAGTAGGCGTCGATGGCGGCAACCACGTACCCCTTGCGGGCGAGCATCGGGCCGACGTACTGGCCGTGATCTTCAATCGTGCAAATGCTTTCCTTCGAGCTACCATGACCGTGCAGGCCGACGATCACTGGCGAGGGGCCTTTCAGGTTGTCCGGGATCAAGAGGATGCCGGGGACCACCATGTCCACCCCGTTGTGAAACTGGAACCGTTCGAGGGTGTAGCCGTCGTGCTGCTCGCGCGAGACGACCTCCACGGCTGCCGGATCGGGCCGGGGCGGCAGGTCGCCGAGAAGGTCGAGCAACGTCGATCGGACAGCGTCGCGGCCCTCGGCCTGCCACTGCTCGGCATCGGTCGGCAAAGGCCACTCGGGCAGCGTCATCGCCTTGAAGGTCTCAGGAACAACGGCCCAGGGCTCGCCGGAGGGAGTGCCCCCCTTGCTTGAGCGAGGGGTCACACGCTCCTGGGCCGTCGCGGGCGGCGCGGCATGCGAGGCGAGGACGGCAAGGAAGGCGAAGGTTGCGAAGCCGATTGATGATCGCATAACAACACCTTTCATCTCATCCGGATTGTTTTGATTTCGCGGCGGATGAACACTTTCCCAGCAATGTGCTCTCGAATACAGATCATTGCGATCGTAAAACTCAAGAACCATTGAAATCCTGTGCCGTTGGCCTGGCCGCCAGGTTACTGCAGGGGCAGCGTGAGCTGGAGTTCCTTTCCGTCGCGGAGGAGCGTGATGGGGGCGGAGTCGCCGGGGCGGGAGTGCTGAACGGTGTGAGCAAGCAGCGAGGATTCGGAACGCCGATCGGTGAGCCCGTTGAACGAGGTAATGATATCGCCGGCTCGGATGCCGGCTCGCTTGGCCGTGGCGTGCTCACCGTACTCGCCGACGCGTCGGACCCGAAGGGCGAGGGTGTCGTTGGGAAGGCCGGCGGCGGCGCGATCGGCGTCGGCAAGCTCGTCGAGGACCATGCCACCGAGGGCCATGCGACGGAGTTCCCACGTGGTCACGCGCCAGGAGATGTTGCCGCGTCTCCAGCCTTCGGGGAGTTCAAGGGTCAGGTCGAGCGGCTGCCCGTCTCGGAGGATCTGTACGGGCAGTTGGGCCGAGTCAGCGGTGTTGTGGAGGACCCACTGCAGGTCGGCGATCGAGACCAGCGGCTGGCCGTCGAGAGTGGTGATCGCGTCGCCGACCCGGAGACCGGCCCGGTCGGCGATCGAGTCGGCGGCGAGTTGCTCAATCGTCGCCTTCTCGGTCGGTTCCAGCTTCAGGCCGAGGACGGACGGGTCGGGATAGGGGTAGAGCACTGCGTCGGGAATCGGCTCTCCGGCGGTTCGGAAGACGAGCCGCTCGGCCTCGCGGACCTGGTGGCAGTGCATGCAACTGCGTGCCACCTGCCCTTCATAGTCGATCCGAGTCTCGTACTTTCCCGCGAGGCTCGGGTAGTCGCGAGGAGTGGCGTAGCGCGACTGCCGGACCTGCTTACCCGCGAGCGAAGCCTTGACTGCGGGGAAATCCTGATGCATCTGCAAGGCGGCTTCCATGGCCTTGCGGAGGCCGCTGAGGGAAATGTCGTCGTACTCAGGGCGATCGGATCGAGTGCCGTATCGGCCGTATATGGTGAAGTCGGGGTTCATCAGAATGACGGCAAACGACTGGTCGAAGTCAAACTGAAAACGCATCAGATCAATGTCGTTCGCCTGGACAATCCGGACACAGACGAAACGATCAAGCAGGTCCCGGATGATCGGGTCGCGTCGGGCCACGTCGTCGTCGAACTCCTGACACGCTTCACAGGGGATACAGCGGAACACGACCATCAAGGGTTTGCCCGACACTCGTGCCGCCTCAATGCCCGCATCGAGGTCGTTGTAAATCCAGTCGTCCGAGGTTTCGAACGCCTCTCGGTCGTTCCGCACCTTGGTATCGCGATCCTGGGCCACCGCCAGGAACGGAGGAAGAATCATCGAAACAAGCAGGGCGAGGGCGGGTCGCATGAGTTGTCTCCCTGTAAAACGTAGACAGTCACAGGTGAATGCTCTGTTTGCAATTCGATTTCTCATGGATCAAGATCTCGCGAAATCGTGAGCAACTCAAGACCCCTTCGACACATACTGCAGAGACCATCAATCGTCTCCTTGGCTCGCCGAGAGGGTTTCTTCAAGTTCTTCCTCGGACTCCTCATCGTCGCGGTTCGTCTGGCTCGCCTCGTAGGCTTCCTGGTCTTCGCGCCAGTGTCTCGCGAACTCGGCGTCGGATTCCATCGCTCGCTCGATCGAGAGGGTTTCCTTGTAATCCGTCGCGTCGGCGGTGATGGTCCAGCGCGCGGAAAGCCCCAGTTCTTCCACGGCCTCGCGAAGGTCGCGGAGCTTGACCCGGAAGAATTCCTTCCGCTTGTTCGCCTTGTTGACCTGGGCCGTCACGAACCGGCGGTGTAACGCCGCTTCCAGGGCGGGGGCGTCATCCGAGTAGATCATGGCGTGGATGTCGAAGGGGAACGGCACACTGGCCCCGCTGAGTTCCCGCACGCGATCGGTCGGCTCCAGGCGTCGGGTCAGGCCGATCTTGTAGACGTCGTCTCCGAACGAACCGATGTTGGAAATGATGTAGACGTGGCCACATTTGGTCTGCTGGGCCATCGAGATCGCTCGCTGATTCCTCGCCTCCGCCTCAAGGAACTTGGCGTTCAGATCTTCAAGCTGGGCCTCGTAGGCCGCTCGTTCCTGCTCGCTGGCCCGTTCCAGCTCCTGCCGAACCCGATCGATCGCCTGGTTGATGGCGGCTTCTTCCCTCTCGGCCTGCTTGATCGCGCGTTCGAATTCCTTGCGGGCTCGTTCCTCTTCCCGCATCTGCTCCCGGATGGCACGCTGCTCCTCGCGCTGGCGTTCTTTCACCCGTTGAACGGCCACGCCCCAGCGGAGTTCCTGGAGCCGGGCGTCGAGGTATTCTTCCTGGATCCGGGCACCCTTGAAGACCTCGCCGTTGTGATTGACGGTGGCGAAGGTGTCCTTGATCTCCTGGGCCATCTTCCCGTGATTGGCAGGCTTGATCCGGGCCAGGATGGAATCCACCTTGCCGTTGAAGGCGCTCAGGACGAAGCTGATCGCGTAGTCCCGCTTCCAGCCCTCGGGATAGTTGCAGTCGGCGGCCAGGTGCTGCTCCTGCATGATCCGGGTCCGCTCCCGAGCGAGCTTCAGCTTCTCCCCAGCCTCGTGGAAGGCGTACTCGTCAGCCAGCTCGTCGAGGAGGTGGTCGGAAGGGATTGCGGAGCTATCGACATAGCCGCTCATGGCGTTTTGAAGCGCCTGGTAGGCAGCGGCGTACTGATCGTGTTTCCGCTTCGCATCGAGGGCCTCGCCGGCGATTGCCTCGGCCCGCTTCTCGGCCTTCTGCCGAATCTCCAGGGCGTAGATACTGGCCCGCCGGAGCTGGTCGTCCACCTTGCCAACTTTCTCCTTGGCCTCCTTGCGCGCCTCGGAGGCGATCCGCTTCGCCTCCCGATTGGCCTCATCGACGAGGTTGCTCGACTTCAGCTCCGCAACCCGGAGGACTTCGCTCGCCTTCTCCGCATGTGCCTTGGCGTCTCGGAGGATCCTCTCTCTGACCCGTTCGGCCCGCTTGGCCGCCTCGTCGATGATCCGGGCCGCTTCCCGATTCGCCTGCTCGACTTTGGCAGCCGTGGCCCGCTCTTCCGCTTTCGCCCGTTCAATGACTCCGGGAATGTGGGCGAACCGGCTCAGTTTCGCCAACTCGTTCTTGAGGGATTCCAGTTCATCGCTCTGGTCCTCCTCCAACTCCGCGACATGATCGCTCAGCGCTGCATTCACCGTCTCCAGTTCACGCATCTTGAGGAAGCAGTAGAGGCTTACCCCAATCAGGGCCACGACAATCAATCCGGCGATGACGGGAAACATCGATGCACTCCAAATCGAGCGAGATTCAATCGAGCTATTTCGGAATTAAGGCAAATTGACGTGCCTCGTGGCTAATGCACTCGCGACACACAATCACGCACTCAAAGTTATAAACTGACGGCGAAAGGATAGCTATATGCTGGCAGAGCCCAAACGCATTGACACAAAGTCATCCAGTGCGGCAACCAACCTCAGCCCGAGGACGATTGCTGGATCACGCCTCGCTTCAAGGACTGGAGCATCACGCGGCCGGGGCCAGTGAGGCGGGTCATGAACAAGCCTTCGCCGCCGAAGAGGATCTTGGCGCAGCCGCCGACTCCCTGGATGTCGTAGTCGATCGAGTCGGAGAAGGCGGCGAGGTTGCCGGAGCTCACGAGCAGGCGCTCGCCGCGGGCGAGCTCGCGGTCGTCAAAGTCCCCGCTGCCGTGGATCAACACATGGCCGATGCCGGAGATTTTTTGCAGGAACAGGCCCGCGCCCCCGAAAAAGGCCGCCCCAGCGCGGCGGGCAATGGTAACGGTGATGTCGATCTGATCGCCCCAGGCGGCAAGGAACGAGCCTCGGGTGGCGATGATCGGACCGTGAGCAAGATCCCAGATGCCGATGCGACCGGGAGAGTTGGCCGCGAGCAGGACGGTGCCGGGGCGGTCGGCTTCGAGATAGGTCAGCGAGAGGCCTTCACCGGCAAGCGACCGCTTGACCGCGCCTCCAACGCCGCCGGGCACGCGAAGCCGCCAGCGAATGCCGTCGCTGTAGGCCATGATCGAGCCCTTGCTCGCCCAGACGACATCGCCAGGGGTCATTTCTAGCTGGGCTCGCTGAGCAATATCGCCGAGGATCGTCAAGGGGACCGGGCCGAGTTCCCTGCGGATCGGTTCGGGGGCATCGGCGTCGGTGAGATCAAAGGGATCAGTGCGATCGAACGCGTCCGAATCGGGATCATAAGGCATGAGGATGCGCCTCGGGGCGGTGAGGTGCGAAGCGATCACGACACCGCGGGGCCTTGCGGTTCGGTCGAGGAGCCCGACCGCGTCACGGTCTCCAGTGAGCGATCGCCATGATGGAAGCGGACCGATCGAGCGTCAAGGGGCCGGACAACCCACCCGCGCAGACTGGAGACGCACGAGAAGAGACGATAAGTGATCCGGGGAGGTCGGCAGAAAAGGGCCGGGCAATCGGGGAAGGATGGGGGCGGTCGGCGATGCCGAGGAGCGATCGAGACAGCCGGGGCTCCGGCTGTCCCGATCGAGGAAACCGCTCCTGATCCGAATCAGAGTTCCGTCGAGCCGGTTTCCTCCAAGCCTCGGGTCTGCAGCGCGGCGATCCAGAAGATCGCGGCGCCCCCCGCAGTGAGCAACGCAATGACAATCCAGACATCCGTGGAGGCCATCGGGACGAGAGGAGAGGCCACCACGAAGAAAACGATGGTCAGCAGCGTCAGGATCGTCGCGACGATCATATTTTGTTTGAATTTCATCGGACAATCTCCCTCCGGCAATAAGGTCAGGCATCGAAGCCCGGCGGCTTGGCCAGGGAATCGAGCCTCAGGGAGGACCGGACGCGAATTTCGGGCCGAGTCAGGGCCGTCTCGATCGAGAACTCGGACCGAACTCGAGGAGCCTGGGGTGTCTCGCGGTTGTCAACAACCGTCCCGAAGCAGCAGTCACGAAGCAGCCGCCCGATCCCAAAGGACTGAGCGGCAGGGGCGGGTTGGCTGACGGAGGTTGACACCTTCGGTCTGCCTCTCTAGAGTTTACCGTTGGGCTCCGACGCGCCGAAAGTCTTCTGCCCGTCTGATCGCGTCGCCCGTCGCATCGTGGGCGCAAGGGATTGCGACCATCCGAAAGAGCCGCCCTCGACCCGATCCGCTTGCCACAGCGAGACGGCCCGATGCAGGATCGAACCCCAGAACATCCGAAACCCGAAGCATCGCCGTCGGCGACCGGAAGTTGGCCGGCCGGTCCATCTCCCGAGGAGGGGGGGGCCGGGGCCGAACTGTCGGCCGACGATGCGCCGACGGTGCGCCGGGCACCCTCGGGAAGCTCGGGGTCGGGCTCCGGTTCTGGCTCTGGCATGGGTTCGGCAATGGGCTCGGGGTCTCGGCTGGTGGTCGGCCCTGGTTCCGGGGGGGGCCTGGGACGGGGCCCGATGGAGGTGGGGCTGCCGTCAAACGGCGACCGGCTGGACTCATTTGAGATTCAGCAGGCGATCGGCGTGGGAGGCATGGGGGCCGTTTTCCGGGCGCTCGACGTCCGGCTCGATCGGTTCGTGGCGCTGAAGGTCTTGCCCCCAGGCCAATCGCATGAGGCCGAAAACGTCCGGCGGTTTTATCAGGAAGGCCGCGCGGCGGCACGGCTCGATCACGAGAACATCGCCCGAGTGTTCACGATCGGGCAGGACAAGTCGCTTCATTATATTGCGTTCGAATATATTGACGGCACAACGATTCGCCAGCGCGTCGAGCAGCGTGGGCCGTTGCCGGTGTCTGAGGCGATCAACTTCACGCTCCAGATTGCCGGGGCCCTCGTTCATGCCTCGGAACGAGGTGTGGTGCACCGAGACATCAAGCCGTCAAACATCATCGTCACACCGCAAGGGCGGGCCAAGCTGGTCGATATGGGCCTGGCCCGTCGCTTCGAGCGCGAAGGGGCCGACGAGGGACTCACCCAGAGCAACATGACCCTCGGGACGTTCGACTACATCAGCCCCGAGCAAGCCCGCGACCCGCGATCGGTCGATGTGCGGAGCGATCTGTATTCCCTCGGATGCACCATCTATCACATGCTCACTGGTCAGCCGCCCTTCCCAGGCGGCACCGTGCTGCAAAAGCTCTTGAGCCATCGGGAAGAACCGGCGCCCGATGTCCGGGTCCTCAATCCTTCGGTCCCGTCCGACCTTGCGGTGATCGTCCTGAAATTGATGGCGAAAGACCCGGACCGGCGGTATCAGACGCCCGAGCAACTGGTGCGGGATCTGCTCACCCTGGCCGGCGCGTTGGGGTTGCGGTCGATCAGCCCCGAGGGCCTGGTCTGGATCAACGCCGCCCCGCGAGCCCCCGGCTGGGAACGGCACCTGTTCTGGGGATTGCCGGCAGGGGTCCTGCTCCTGGTCGTCGGGGTCTTGATCTGGGTCGGGCAAGATCGACCGACCAGTCCGGGTCTTCCAATGACGCCGGATGAGCTGATCGACTCGGTCGCCTCGTCGTCGTCGCTGAGTTCCTCCTCGTCGTCCTCCGGAAGCACGAGTGTTCCGAATCCCCTGATTGGCCCGGATCGAACTTCCCCGGCGGCTCCACCCGATCCGGCACGCTCGGCCGTGGTGCCGAACCGTGTGGACGAGGCAACCGGCCCGGCTCGCAAGATGGCCGAGACGCGCGAGCGTCGGGTCCGCTCCGATGAGGATCTGCGAATGGTCCTCCGCTCGGAGCCCCCCGGCTCGACCATCGTGCTGGCAGACGATGGACCCTACCGCCTGGCTCCAGCCAGCGAGGGAGAGGCCCCGATTCGGGCCGAGGTGACGATTCGGGCCGCCGACGGCGCCCGGCCCGTGGTCGAGCTGGCGGCAACCGACGGCTTCTCCTCCTCGGCTCGGCCCTTGCTGCACTTTGTCGGCGGGCGGGTGACGATCGAGGGGCTGACGTTCCAGCTCGGATCGGGAAGCGCCTCGACCGGCCCGGCCATCCAGGCCGAAGGGACCGCACTGACCCTGAGCCGCTGTTTTCTCCGGGGCTCGGGGCAGCCGGCAGCCCTGGAATTGATCGGCCCAAGTCCGGCAGCGTTGAACAGTGGCGACCCGGTCCCCGCAGCCATGCCCGTGGTGCTGGAAACCTGCACGATCGCTGGCGGCACCGTCGGCATCTCGTCGCGGGGTCTGATGACCCTGGGCCTGCGCGACTGTCTGGTCGCCGCTCGGGGACCGGCCGTCTGGTTCAACAACGCTCCACCTAGCCCGAACGCCTTCTCGTTCGATTTCGGAACCGAAATCGAACCGGCCCCGCAGGTCATTCAGCAGGTACCGGCCCGTCTCGTGCTTGATCACGTGAGCATGCTTGCCGGCGCCGATCCCATTCTCCGATTCGCGGCGACCAATGCTCGGGTCGAGGTGTCCGACTCTCTCTTTGCCCCGACTCAGGAGCTCGACCCCTTTGCCGCCGGTCCGCCGACCCTGGTGGCGATTGACGACCCCGACCGCTTGCACTGGATGGGCTTCGGCAACCTCTACGCGCGGATCGGTATCTTCCTCTGGCCCACGAACGACCCGAAGAGCCGACCGCGCGTCTTCGAGTTCGAAACCTGGGCCCGAAGTCCCTCGACCGCCGAGGCACGATCACGGTTCACGACCGAGCACGTCTGGGCCGAGCCGGATCCGGCCGCCGCGCTGATCCGGGGGGAGATGACCGCCTCTCAGGCGTTCCGACCGACCGTCGCGGGGGTCTTTCCCGCCGACCGAACCCGTCCGGGACTGGGCTCCACGCTGGTGGGGGCCCGTCGCAGTCTCTCCGGCGCGATCGAGCCCGTCTTGCCGGCCACCGATCCGGTCACGGCCTCGACCAACACGGCCAGCCCGGCCCGGATCACCGGATTCGATACCGATCCGATGACCCCCGGCCCCATGGTCCTGATGCCCGAGGCTCCCGACGAGCCCCCCCGCATCCAGAACGAGACCGGACCCTCGCGTCCCCGGCCCCTTGAGCCGGTCGAGGGCGAAGCACCGCCCATGCTCGCTCCCACGCTGGTCGGCCCTCTGCTCCCGCGTCCTGTTCTGGGAGAGGATCGGGGAGAAATGCCCCGCGTGACCGAGGTTCCCGAACCGACGATGCCGGAGACGGACGATGCTGACGAGTTGATCATCCGGACGGCTTCGCAGTTCCAGGAGCAACTGAGAAACCTTGGTCCCAAGGGTGGAGTCCTTCGAATCGCCTCCGATGCGCGGCTCAACCTGCCGAGCGGGATGCGCTCAGGTTCGGGAATCGTCGAGATCGAGGGAGAGCCCGGCGCGGATCGGCCGGTGCTGCGGCTGCGATCGTTGGAACCGGGTTTGGTGGGATCGGATGGCTGGTCGTTCCTGATGCGGGTTGAAGCTCAAGGCGAGCTGCAACTGAGGGGGATTGACCTGGTGCTTGACAGTGAATCGGTGGTGGGATCGACCCTGAGCCCTCGGGCAGCCTTCGGCCTCGATCCCGACGCCACGCTCGAACTGGTCGATTGCTCGGTCACGATCGACGGCCCGGTCAACTCGACGGTCGTCCGGTTGCTTGCGGACGAACCGCCCGAGGATCCGATGGGCCCCGGCTTCGGCCGAATCCCGGGGACTCTGCCCTCGGAGGTCGAGGGCCCGGCCGCTCCTGCCGGTCTTCGAATTGTCGATAGCTTGATCCGAAGCGTCGGGAATCTCGTCGATGTGGCCCCCGACGCCCAGCTTGATGAGCTTCGGCTCTCGAACGTCGTGGCCTCGTGCGGCGGCAGCCTCGTCCTCGGCCACGGTCGATCGCCCGGTTTTACCGAACTCGACGCAACCGAGACGCGCTTGGCCCTTTCCCTGCGACGGGCAACCGTGGTCGCCCACGGGGGGATCGTTCGGCTCTCCAGCTCGGCCGATCAGCCGCTCCTGCCCCGGGCAGAAATCACGGCCCGGGAGTCGATTCTCGCCACCGGCCCCGATGGTGGGGCTCTGTTCCGGGTCGAGGGCCAGGGAGAGCTTGACGATCTGAGCGATCGCATCCGGATTGTGGAAAGCCGCGAAGTGGCCTATCACCGGATCGACGAATACCGCCGCGACCAGACGGCGCAGCCCGGTACGCTTCCCGTGGTGCTCGACCGCGACGAGTGGACGCTCTCCCTGGGCCGGACCGAAGCCGAGCCCCGCCACGGCGACATCGGCTTTCTTTCCCGACTGGGTCCCGAACGCGACCCCCGCACCATCGAACCCGAGGATGTTCGCCTCGACCCGGCCGGGGCCGCCGCCGACCTCGGCCCTGATCTTGACCGCATTCCCGATCCACCGCCTCCGTCGGCCGACCCCTCCCGGTCGCCGAGCGCCGAGGTGATCGAACGCCTTCGGCGGGCCTTCCCGAGCTTTCCCTAACGCTCGGACAGAAACCAGGCCAAGGTGAACCGTGACTCACACCGACAATCAGAACCGGCCACCTCAGCGGTTCAACATCCGCCGCCTGGTTGTGGGCCTGATGGCCATGCCCGTCGTCTTCGGACTGCTGATGTTCCTGCCCGCCGGAACCTGGGCGTGGCCGAAGGGTTGGCTGTTCCTCCTGGTCGTCCTGACATCGTGGGTCGTCGTCTTCCTGATCCTCTGGAGGGTCAACCCTCAGGTTCTCATCGCCAGGAGCCAACCACAGGAGGGGGCGAAGCGATGGGACCGGATCCTCGTGGGGTTCTTCCTCTTCCCGGCCCTCGGGGCCATCCTCCCCGTCGCGGCGCTCGACGACGCCCGGTTTCATTGGTTCCCGGTCCCGTGGTGGGTCTGCGGGATCGGCCACCTCCTCGTTCTGGCGGGAATGAGCCTGACAACCTGGGCGGAAGCCGTGAACATGTTTTTCGAGGTCCATGTCCGCATTCAACGTGATCGGGGTCACGTCGTCATCGACAGTGGCCCCTACGCGATGGTGCGTCACCCCGGATACGTGGGGGCCTGCCTCTTTGCGGCGGGAACGGCCCTCGCTTTGGGCTCGCTCTGGGCGCTGATCCCTGCCGGTGTGGCGTCGTTGCTGCTCGTCCTGCGAACGCAGTGGGAAGACCAGACCCTGCAAGCCGAGTTGCCCGGGTACGAGGCCTACACCAGTCGGGTACGCCACAAGCTGATCCCGGGCATCTGGTAGCGCTTCCCTGAATCGGGGGACCAGCCCCTCGAACACGCGGAGCAAGCCCCCTCCCCGAACATGCCACGCGGAAGCAAGCACCGCGTCAGAAGAAGGTCAACAGGGTGTCCTGGATCAGGACAAAGACCATCAGGCCCAGCAGGAAGAAAATGCCGAGGTAGGTCGGCAGGGCTTGCCAGGAATCGGGCAAGGGGCGACCGCGGACCGCCTCGCCGATGAGGAAGACCATCCGGCCTCCGTCGAGCGGGGGAATGGGCAGGAAGTTGACCACGGCAAGGTTGATGCTGATAAAGCCGATGAAGTACAGGAACTCAATGAAGTTCACCCCGGCGAAATCGTACATCGCCTTGGCGATCCGGATCGGACCCGAGAGCCCCTTGGTGCCGACCTGCCCCTCAGCAAGCCGCTGCAGCAACGTGTAGAAGGAGGTGATCACGCCCAGCGTCTCGGTTCCGGCCCGTCGGAACGCCTCGGAAACGCTCAAGGGCGGAATCGGAGCCACATTGAGCTGCAATTGCAGGCCTCGGGAGGGGAAGAACCAGCCCTCGACCGGCTCGGGGGTGATCGTCTCGGCTCGATCGCGACCGGCGACAGTCAGCTCGATCGAC
Source organism: Tautonia rosea (assembly GCF_012958305.1). Taxonomy (NCBI): domain Bacteria; kingdom Pseudomonadati; phylum Planctomycetota; class Planctomycetia; order Isosphaerales; family Isosphaeraceae; genus Tautonia; species Tautonia rosea. Next base: position 184,703 of record NZ_JABBYO010000009.1, read on the forward strand.
TGAGCCGGGTAGCGCTGGGTCCAGTCAAAGGCGTAGACCCAGGAGGCGCTAGGGCCAAAGGTCAGTTCCTCGACGCGGGGCTCCGTCTCCCCGTCCTGCAGCTTCCAGGTGAAACGCAGGCCGGTCAGCTCATCGCCCGGATTCAGGCCGGCCCGAGCGGCGGGTGAGTCGTCACGGACCTCCACAACCGTCGGCTCCACGCGGAAAGCCAGGCCGAGGGTGTCGATATTCAGCGGAGAGTCAGGGGAGATGGCCGGTGACCACGACTCCCCCTCGACCGGCTCGACGCTGAAGTCGAGTTCCTCGTCTTCGCGGAGGACAGTCAGCACGATCGATTCGCCAATTCGATCCGCGGCCAGGGTAGGCAATCGCATCGGATCGAAGTCGCGGTTGCCGTCGAAGGCGACAATCACGTCGCCCGGCTCCAGCCCCGCCTCCTCGGCCGGAGAGCCGGCACGAAGGGCGACGATTGGCCCGGTCTGCAGCTTCATGCCAAAATCGACGAACCGAACCGGCGGCAGGATAACCGTCTCCCGAGCCGAGGTGGTCGCGGCGTCGGGTTCGGCATCCCCCTTCGCTTCGGCCGAGGAGTCAGAACCGCGTTCGACGACCACCCGGACCGGTTGATCGCGGTACTGATCGAGCAGGCGATCCAGTTCGTAAGGGGTGCTGAGATCTCGCAGGTCCCCTTCGACGGGTCCAGCTTGCACGATCCGATCGCTGGGACCGAACTGGCCTTCAGGCTCCCCTTTCATGCCGGGAGGGGCAAGAAAGGGATCCTGGGAGAACAGCTCCAGAGACCGAGGCAAGGCGACCCGAATTTTCGGCACTTCTTCCAGGGCGTCGCGCTCGGGACGGATCGGCAACTCGATCGGCTCGGCCTCGCCCGGACGCTCCACTACAAAGCGGAGCACCTGATCGGGTCCGCTATGGATGACAATCCGGTTGAGATCCTCGAACGTGACCCGCTCATCGTCGATCGTGGTGACGACGTCCCCGGTCTTCAAGCCGGCGCGATAGGCAGGGCCTCCGGCACCGACGCCGCCGACAATCGCCGGCGCTTCCATCCGACCGCCCACGATGTAAACGATGGCGAAGCAGGCAACGCCGAGCAGGACGTTCATCACCACGCCGGCCGAGATGATCGCCATGCGGGCCCAGACCGACTTGTTGAAGAAGGCGCCAGGATGATTCGCCAGCGATGGCTCAATGTTCGACCGGGGCTGGCCTTCGGCGTCGGTCTCGCTCTCCGTTTCGGGCGGCGGCTCGGTCTGCCCTTCGTCTTCCCCAAGCATATGAACATAACCGCCGAGCGGAACCGAACCGAGGACGTAATCCGTCTCCTTGTAACGGAACAGACGAAGCAGCCGAGGTGGGAATCCAATGGAAAAGGTTTTGACATAAACCCCATTCCACTTCGCCAGGAGGAAGTGCCCCAGCTCGTGCCAGAAGATGACAAAGGAGATGCCTAGGATCGCCTTGATGACGGTCCAGATGAAGATCAAGGTACCCAACGCGCGACCTCCTGACGGGCCCAGGCATCGACCCGCTCCAACGTCTGGAGCGAGGGCCTCGGGTCAAAGTCGTGATGATCCAGCGCCGCCCGACAGGCGCGAGGAATGTCGAGAAAGGCAAGCGATCCTTCGAGAAACCGACTGACCGCGGCCTCGTTGGCTGCATTGAGCGCCGCACCAGCGGTGCCGCCGCGCCTCATAACCTCGAAGCCGAGTTCCAGACACGGGAACGTCTCGCGGTCGGGGGGCTCGAAATGGAGATTCCAGGCCCGGGTCAGATCGAGCCGGGGGCTGGGGCCTTCGACCCGGTCGGGATAGTTCAGGGCATACTGAATCGGCAGTTTCATATCAGGAGGCGAAAGCTGGGCAATGACGCTGCCGTCGACAAACTCAACCATCGAGTGAACGATGCTCTCGGGATGGACCACGACCTCGATCTGATCCGGAGTCAGATCAAAAAGCCAGCGAGCCTCGATGACTTCCAGGGCCTTGTTCATCAAGGTGGCCGAGTCGATCGTGATCTTCGGCCCCATCTTCCAGGTCGGATGATTGAGCGCCTGCTCGGGGGTAACGCCTTCCAGGTCCCGTCGCGTCTTGCGGCGGAAGGGGCCGCCGGAGGAGGTGAGGATCACGCGGCGCACTTCTCGTGGCGTTCCGGATCGCAGGCACTGGAAAATGGCCGAGTGCTCGCTATCGACCGGCAAGAGCGGGGCGTTGCGCTCGCGGGCCAGCTCGGTGATCAGCGAGCCTCCGACAACCAGCGTTTCCTTGTTCGCCAGGGCAACGGCCTTGCCGGCCTCCAGCGCCGCCCAGGTGCTTTCCAGCCCGGCTGCGCCGACGATCGCCGAGACGACCGTATCGACCTCGGGCTGCTGAACCATCCGAACCAGCCCTTCGCGGCCGATCCAGAGTTCGGTGTTCGTGCCTTGAAGCTGCCCATCGACCCTTGCCGCCGCTTCGGGGTCGGTCAGGGCAACCCATCGGGGTCGATGCTGCTGGGCCTGTTCGATCAAACGTTGCCAGCTCGAATGTGCGGCAAGGCCAGCGGCGCGAAGACGACGGCCCTCATCGTGCTCCAGCACGTCGAGCGTGCTGCGGCCGATCGATCCGGTCGAGCCCAGGATGACGATGTTTTTCAGATCGGCCATCGGCGCCGCTCTTGATCTCCCGGAATTGCGATCAGGCAAGGGCTTCCGGCCTTGTGATGCGTCAATCCCCTTAAGCCCAATACCGTTGAGTCGAGCCTCACGCCTTGGCGTTCTTGCCAGGGGATTGTAGGAAATTTCCCCCCGACCCGACAAGCCAGGCCCATGTACGAGCCAGGGTCATGAGCACAATCCCGCGCCGTTACCCACCGCCCCCTCCATCTCCACCTCCTCCTCCACCGCCATCGCCCCAGCCGCCGCCATCACTCCAGCCGCCGCTCGCTCCGCTCCCCCCACCCCCCGTTCTCGGTCCTTGAGGAACGACGAACATGAGCAGTCCCATGAACACCGAAACGACCAGGATCATCAGCGGGGACCACGGCTTGGAAGCCGTGTTCGAGGAACTCACCCAGGAGAGAAGGCCAAGGATACCCCCCGTCAGCGCGCCTCCACACGCCGCCTGGAGCCGGACGCGAAGGGACACTCCCTGCCTGACAGTCGTGTCGGAGCCTGACCTTGTCGGTGATCCTTGAGGAACCGCCCCCCGTTCCGATGCTGCCGGAATGATCCACTCCTTCACCCGGAAGCGCATGCTGCAGGCCGGGCAGGTGATGGCATCTCCCCGGAAGTCCTCACGCAACCACCCCTCCTGTTGACAGGTTGGGCAAATCACCTTGATGGACATGATTCGTTCCCCCTTCGTTTTCCGTGCACACGGTCGAGGAGAAACAGACCCACTTCGGGGTTCGGCTTACACAAAGGCAATTCGGCTCGTTCCGGTGTCTTCGCTCGCTCGGCCGAGAGAATCTGACTCGAACGATGGTCATTGCGTCATCGTCAGGTGTTCCTGAGTATCCTGCAACCGCAATCGCTCGTCCAAACGGCGGGCTCGCATGCGGCTTCGGTTCCGGTTCCACCAGAGGAGGCTCCCCGTGGCGGCCAGGAGGATCGGGGAAAGGGTCGCCGGCAGGTAGAGAAGTTTCGTCGGCAGGCCCCCGAAGGTGCCGAAATGGAGCGGGATGACCCATCGAAGCAGACGATCGCCGCGAGGCCGCTCGGCGGGGATCTCCTCGACCAGAACCGCGCCGGTGGCCGGGTCGAAGTTCATGCGGACCTCGTTGATCCGCAGCTCATGTTCTCCCGGAGGATCGAGAAAGACGCGGTAGGGCGACTCCCCTCCGGTCGGCAGGTAGACTCGTCGGGGTTCGAGGCCGGGGTGCCGCTGCATGGCCAGGTCAAGAATCTCGTCCGGGGATCGCATCGGACGATCGCCAATCGGCCGCTCAACGACCGCGGGAGGAGCGCGGTCCGGCTCCGGAACCGGCCGGGAGAAGGTGATCGCGTAGGCGATCGGCGCGAAGACACTCCAGAACGCCATTGTCGCGCCGGTCAGCGCAATGACCATCAGCAAAGCCCCGAAGACGATTCCCGGCACCCGGTGCAGGTCGTAATTCGCCCGTTTCCATCCCCCGTCGAGCTTCACCGTGATCAGACGTTTCGACCATCGGCCCACCGGCCACCAAAGCTTCAGCCCCGAGACGCAGAGAATCATCAAGGCGATCGACGAGAGCCCAATCACCCACTCTCCCGCGGTTCCGGCCAGCAGATTGACATGGATCTTCGTCAGCAGGACGACCGGGTCGCGGAGCGACGGCGAAACCCGGTGCACAATGGCCGTGTACGGGTCGATGCGGACGAGATGCTCCTGAGTGTTGACCGTCATCAGGTCGCCGGGGTGAGCAGGATAGTGCAATCGGACAATCTGATCTCCTTCGGGCAGCTCGGCCTCGATCGCTTCGATCAGGATGGTTGGGGCAAGGTACGGCCCTTCCGACCTCACGCCCGGCGGGTCTCCCGAGACGATCCGGCGGGTCTGCTCCGGGAAGACAAGCAAGGCACCCGTCACCGACAGGACGATCAAGGGCAGACTCGCAGCCAGGGCGAGCCAGCGGTGAAGGCTCCGGAATCGGGACTTCCAGGACATGACGCGTCGTTCCCGTGTTGAATCGTCGAGGCTCCGTCCAGGACCGGGACGGGACGCAGGAGCAATCGGGATGTTGAGAAACAAGGGCCAGGCCGGTCGAGAGGGCGTTCTCGAAAACCGAGCAGAGCGCAGCCGCAGCCCCTTTGGCGATGGGTGTCACACGATCAGGGAAGCTCAAGAGGCAGAAGGCTCTGGGAGGATGATCCGTCACCGTCAATCGTCAGTTCGAGCCCCGATTGCTCGGGGTCGGCATAGCGGCCCTTGAGTCGATCGGGAGGCGATACGCCAAGCGCCAGCTCCTCGCGTTCCAGGGGAGACTTCGGCTGGTAGTCAAGGTCGGGCCAGGTGAGGGTCACCCGGTATCGACCGGCCGGCGCGCCGTCGGTCTGTTCATAAGTCGAGAGGGCGAAGACTCCGGACTCGTCAACCGTTCCGTGGGGGAACAGGCCGAGCGCGATCAGCTCGGGATCGCTCGGGTGCAGCATGATCTGAGCCCCGGTCGCCGGGACCCCCTTGACCGTCACCCGACCCTCGGCGGCAACGAGAGGCAGGCGATCCTCGCCGATCGAGCCCCCGTTGCAGCCGCCGAAAAGGCCCATCGCGATCAGCCCGGAGAGCGTGACCCATCGCAGCCGATCAGAAGGCATCGACAACCTCCCCGCCCCGAGGCGAGCCGAGCGCCCGGAACAGATCGGGGTGGATCGTCTCCTTGATGAACCGGACCGAGCCGTCAGCGAATGAATAGTTCGCGCCGCCGGGGTGAAAGGCATACGGCTGGAACTCGTTGCTGCAATTCATGGTGCACGGACCCGGCCGAAGCCGCCCATCAGCCGTGTAAGTGTTCAACGCCAGCCCGTTGTTGCCGGCCCAGGGACCATACCAGTTGAAATCACTGGGAACCGTCGGCTGAGCTCCCGATCGCAGGTAAAAGGTTGGCTTCCCCCCCATCTCGACAAACCAGAAAGTGTTGGACAAACCATCGCGGATCGTCTGGAAGGTCGGATTCGGCAGCCCGAAGAACCCGACAATCGGCTGACCAGCGCCGTTTCTCAGGTTGCGGACGGCGTAGTAATCGGTCACCGCCGCTCGTCCGCCGGGGGTCTGAAGCGTCCCAAAAATGTTGACCATCTCCAGCGAACGGTTCCCCTCCGGAGTCGACGGACACACATACGAGGCAACCTGCGTGGTCGCTGCGGTCTGATTGCTCAGGTGGTCGTACCCGAGGTCGTAGTTATAGGCCCCCTCCAGGTTCGTCTCCTCAAGAAACGGCATGATCATCGTCAAGACGCCGTTCACCGTGTACTGACCCGGAGCGTACTCAATCAGGATGCGGCCGGGAGCCACCGCCCCCAGCGCACTCTCGTAGTTGTGCAAGGCCAACCCAATCTGCTTCAGGTTGTTCGTGCATTGGGCTCTCCTCGCCGCCTCTCGGGCCGCTTGCACGGCCGGCAACAACAAGGCAATCAGCACCCCAATAATGGCGATCACCACCAACAACTCGATTAGCGTGAAGCCCGGTCGTCGATCCATGTTGAGACGCAGTCTCATCGCGCGTGCCATCCTTCAAGCCAGGGGAAATCAGTGGACTGACCTTCCCCAAACATTCGTTGCATCGCGGCGAACCCGATCGCGACAGACGATGCAATTGAGACTCAGTTTCACAAGGAATGCATCATAGTCAGGCTGAAAAGCGGAATTCAAGGGGACTCTTTCGTTGCGTGTCAAAAAAGACGAAGGGATCGCCAGGCGGGCCGGAGCAACGGGCAGAGCCGTTGCTCCCTGGATCTTCAAGCAACGAGACGCCCTCGATCCGGACGTAATTGGCTTACTCGGGATGGGCGATCACCAGATCGGTTTCGGCCGTGGGAGCAAGGCTGTCGGCAAGCGAGACGATCTCACGGTGAGTGAGGGGGGGGATGCCGAAGCCGAAGTGGACGAAGGCCGAGCGGACGAAGCGCTGGGCAATTAGCCCCTGGCCGATCGTGCCGATGTGCCGGCCATCGGCCAGAAACAGGTGGCCGATGCCGTTGCCGGGGACGAGGCGATCGAGGCGACGACCGCCGACGGTCACAAAGCGGGGCAAGACCGCTTCCGCCACGCGGGCCTCGAACTCCAGGTCGGCCAGACCGACGCGAGGCTCCCGGCGGACGATGGCTCGAAGCGAGGCGTTGAAGCGCCGCAAGGCCACAGAGAGGGCATCGAGCCGCTGAGGGTCAATCGTGCCGGCAGCCAGATCGTGTCGAATCTCGGGCAAGCCTCGCAAACCGGGAACCGTGGCCAGAATCACTCGAACGGAGGGAGAGGCGTCGAGCAAGGTGGAGACGATCGTGTTCAGATTGGCCGAGGCGCGGCGGCCGACCTCGGCGGCGTCGATCCAGGGGCGATCCGCGTCGGTCGCCTCGATGAAGTCATTCCCGCCGAGGAAGACGAAGGCCAGATCGACTAGCCCGTCACCGATTTGCTCGGCCAGGCCAGTGTGCTGGCCGGCGTTCAAAGCATCGTCGGAGGTCGCTCCGCTCTGGGCCCAGTTGTAGGCGAAGCCGCGGTGGCGAGGGGCACCAAGGTCATCGAGTGCGAACCTGCCAAAATTCAAGGACCGAGTCAGGGCAAGAATTTCAACCCAGCTCAGGGCGGTCGCACGGTCGGGCTCGTAAAATCGGTACTCGTCGGTGTAACTATCACCCACGGTCCCGATCCCCAGGGGCACTGACGTCGCCTTGCGGACGAGGCCCGGCATCGCTGCCACAGCGACGTTCATCGACAGCGAACGAACCAGGGCCCACATGTCGCAAACTCCGGTGTGCAATCAATTTGGGTGCAAACTCTTGAGCGTGTCGTCCACAGGGACGGCGTGAGCGTCAAACCAGTTGCCAGGCCAACTGACGGCAATAGGCGTTGCACCTGCCGTGCCCGAACCGTGAGCAAGTCGACGCAAACCCCGGACCGGATGTCCGGCAAGTCCCATGAAGCATAGCTGACAATCACCCGACACGCGGACTGATTTCTCCGAGGGAGGAATCGACCGACTTCAAACCGGCGTCAGGGTTTACCTCATCCGCGAACTCCGAGGGTGTTCGTGGTGCTTGTGATTCGGAGGTCCCCGCCGTAAGCTCGATTCAGCACAGGTTCCGCCGGTCATGGAGTCCGGGGACGGGACCGCTCGGTCGAGCATGACCCTCCAGAGAGGGAAGGACCGCGATTCAATGGATGACCTCTTGCGCCGGTGTGTCGTATGGAGTTGTCTGGTCGCACTTTGGGGAGCCGGAGTGGGACTCAAGGCCCCCGAATCCCGAGGCGACGAAACCGTCCGAATGGCCGAGTATTACGGCTTTCTCCCGCTGGAGATTTACAAGCTCGACACACGGATCAGCGGCGTGGTGGTCGCCGACCTCGACGGCGACGGCAAGGACGATGTCGCGGTCGCCAATAACGCCCGGAGCCGAATCGACCTGCTCCTGACCACCGAGGGACCGTCGGACGAAGACGGCGCCTTCGGCTTCGGCGCCAATCGGCTGACCAGCACCCAACGGATGCGGATCACGAGCATCCCGGTCAATAAGGAGGTGGTCAGCCTCCAGGCCGGCGATCTCGACGGCGACGGCAAGATCGACCTGGCCTTTTACGGCAAGCCAGCCGAGCTGACCGTCCTGTACAACCTGGGAGACGCCCGGTTCGGCCGGCCTCGCCGCGTGCCGACCGGCCCGGCGGCCGAGAGCAACTCGGCTCTGGCCCTGGGTGATCTGAACCAGGACGGTCGACTTGACCTGACGCTGATGACTTCACAGGAGATCATCACGATTCTTCAACTGGCGGACGGCTCGCTCGGGCGTCCCGATCGGCTGCCGCACACTGCGCCGAGGCCGGGAGTGCTGAAACTGGTCGACATCGACGGCGACGGCGGCGACGACCTGGCCTTGCTTTCCGGAGGCGACGAATATCCCATCCGGGTCCGCTTTTCGAGGCCCGGCGGTCGGCTCGGCCCGGAGGAGCGGTTCGAGATCGGCCAGGCGCGGGCCGTGGCCTACGGTAACCTCAATGGCAAACCCGGCGCGGAGGTGCTCACCATCGAATCGCAGACCGGCCGGGCTGTGGTCCACGAACTGCGAGACGGGCCATCGCAGGACGAGGAGCGGAAAGGACGCCTGATCGTTCATCCCTTACCCCCCGGCACGACCCGAAACCGGGCGCTGGCCGTGGGGGATCTGGATGGTGACACCCGGCCCGACGTGGTGGTGACCGACCCCACGAACGCTCAGGTCTTCGTCGTGCTTCAAGACGACCCGGATTCGGGACTCGGCGCCGTCACCACGTATCCGGGATTGGTTGGCGGCTCGTCGCTTCGGATGGCGGACCTCGACGGCGACGGCAAGGACGAGCTGTTCGTGCTCTCGGAACAGGAGAAGCAGATCGGCCTGAGCCGAATGGTGGACGGTCGTCTTAGCTTCCCAACCCCCCTGCCCACCTTCGGCGGCGACCCGGTCGGCCTGACCGTCGGCGACCTGTCCGGGAACGGCCAGCCAACCGTGATCTACCTGGCCCGCGAGAAAGTGGAAGGCAAGGACGTCTTCACCCTCCGAGGGCTGAAGCGCTCTGAGACCGGCGACTTCAGCCCCTTGACCTGGGGAACGACCGACGCCGTGCCGATCGACGGCCTGACCGGGCCTCCTCGGGACATCCAGATCCTCGACGTGAACCGTGACGGCTCGCTCGACATCCTGATCTTCGACCCCTACGCCCCCCCTGCCCTCTTGCTCGGCCAAGGGGCCGAGGCCGCGCCGAAACGCAGCGAGAGCCGCCCCGGCCCGCTCGCCGGAATCGCTCCGAGTGCCTTGACCCGCTCAACGCTTGGAGACGCGGAGGCCCTTCTCGTGGCCCAGGGCACCTTCGCCCGGAGCATCCGCCTCGACGAATCGGGCCAGTGGGAAGTCCGCGAGCAGTTCAACTCGGGCCGGACGACCGCACAACTTCAGGCCGCCGCGGCGATCGACCTCGACGGCAAGGGGGACCAGGAAATCGTGATGCTCGACCGGACGTCGAAGTCCCTCCTGATCCTCGAAAGCCCGGACGACGGGGCAACCTATCGCCTGGCCTCAACGTTGCCCGTGGGCACGATCGACTTCCTCGGCCTGCACTTGGGAGACTTCGACGGCGACGGCAAAGACGACCTCCTGATCGGCGGCACCGACAAGTTCGCCGTCGTCCTGACCGGCGAAGGGGGGCGTCGGCTAGAGCAGATCGCCAACTTCGCTACCGATCGTCAGGACGGCCGCCTTGCCGACCTGATCGCCGGCGACCTGAATGCCGACGGTATCCCCGACATTCTGGTCACCGACACGATCAACCACTACATCGACATTCTTCCGTTCCTCGATGGTAACTTGACCCGCGGCCTCTCGTTCCAGGTCTTCGAGCAGAAGTCATTCCGCAACCTCGACGACCTGATCGAGCCCCGCGAAATGGCCCTCGGCGACGTGAATGGCGACGGCCGGACCGATCTCGTCTTGCTCGTTCACGACCGAATTCTGGTGTATCGCCAGGATTCTGGCGACGCTCCGACAGCCGAGCCCATTGCCGAGACCGACGCCAACGAGGTCGAAGATGCGGACGTTCCGAACTCGCAGACGATTGACGCGGGCGGGACCGCGGCCAATCTCCTCGACGACGATCCCGAATGATCTCTGAATGAACCCTTGGAATCAGCCTCTCCGGATGCTTCGGTACGCGAAATGCACCCCAGGGACTGGAAGAAACCCTACAATGGGATGACGCCTGGAGCACGCCGGCCCGTTGCAATCGACGCTCCCGCATCGACAAGGCCGGCCACATCATGGGGAGGCACCAATGTACCATCTCAATCGAATACTCATGCGTGGTCTTGGCGTTGGCCTGGTGATCGCGAGCCTTGCCGCCGGTGAGGCGATGGCCCAGTACGGGCCAAGGGCGAACCCGATCACCGGCCTTCGCACCGGCATGCGATATCAACCGGCTCTTGCATCACCCTTTGCGACCACGAGAGTGGGCGGCCTTGGGACCTCAGTTGGCCTCTCGCGTTATGGCGGGTTCTACGGCTCGGCGCTTGGGCCAGGGTTCGGCACCCTCTACGGGCCGGGGTTCGGCGTCAACCGCTACGCCTCGACGAGTTTCCGGTCGGGCTGGGGCCTCGGCGGATTCGGCATCGGCGGCCTGGGTGTGCGGAGCGTCGGCTACAGTAGCGTCGGCTTCGGTCTGCCCGTGGCGACCTCGTTTTCCTTGAACATCGGTGGCGTCGGCTACCCGGGATACGGGGGCTGGGGCCTCGGATACCCGACATACAGCTACGGCTACGGATCGCCCTGGATCGGTGGCGGTTATCCTTACGGAACGATCGGCGTGCGGCGGATCACATATGGCGTCTCGTATCCGTATGGCTCGATCGGTTACGGGGGCTTCCCGTATGGCTACGGCTACGGGTATGGCGGCGGCTACTTCGGATATTGAGCCGTCGCGCAACCCGCCGATCTCAGGACGGATCGCCTCCCGCGAGACCGCCGGCCAACCCCGGCCGGCGGTTTCGATGAGCAACGGATGATCATCATGAACGATGTTTTGCGGATCATCACCCAGGCGTCCGGAAGTCCTCTCGCCCTTCGATCGGGAGGGCCTCCGACGTTTCCGGGGCCGCGGATCAGCATCGAGGGCACCCCTCGATCCTTCCGGATGCTCGCCGACCTGCTGCGTGCGATGGCCGACACGGTGGAGTCAGAGCCCGGGGTCCGGGAGTGCGGCTGGCGGCTCGTCCTCGGGCCGGGCGAGGCGCCGGCGTTGCGGATGGAACCGGGATGCCTGCTCGCCCTCGACTGCGAGCCGGAGGCATTGGAGACGGGCGATCAGGACGAGAACCGGGGCTCCTGAATCGCACGCAGGCCCCGGAGAGTGCGTCTTCGAAGACTCGACGGCCCCCTGCGAAGACGCCAGGGAGTTTGGCATCGGCCTGACCCGGCCCCGGAAAGCGGGTTGCGCCAGGGCTTCGGCGGGTTATGATGGGCGTCCTCGGGGGGACGGCCCGCCGGGCAGAGGGTCGAGTGGACCTCGGGCGGATCGAAGGGTGACGGGCATGGCCGCCGGACAGATTCGGATCGGGATTGTCGGGGCCGGGCAGATCACCCAGAAGCGGCACCTGCCCGGCTTCCAGGCGATCCCGGGCGTGAAAGTGGTGGGGGTCTGCAACCGGCGTCGCGACTCGTCGGCCCGGGTGGCTCGGGAGTGGGACATCCCGACGCTTTACGAGTCGTGGGAGAGCCTGGTCGAGGACGACGCGATTGATGCCGTCGTCATCGGCACATGGCCCTATTTGCACTGCCCGATCACCCTGGCAGCGCTCGACGCGGGCAAGCACGTCTTGACTCAGGCCCGCATGGCGATGAATGCCCGGGAAGCGCAGCGGATGCTCGATCGCTCCCGAGAAGCGAAACATCTGACAGCGATGATCGTACCCAGCCCGCTCGGCCTGGCGGGGGATCGGTTAGTGAAACGCCTGATTGACGGCGGCCTCCTCGGGAGGCTCCGCGAAGTGCACGTGCACGGGCTTTCCGACCAGTGGGCCAGCCGCACGACGCCCTTGCACTGGCGACAGATCACGAGGTACTCAGGCTTCAACATGCTCAATCTCGGAATCTTGCACGAGACCGCACTGCGCTGGACGCCCCCGCCGGTGCAGGTGCTGGCCCGAGCCGCGATCACCATTCCCGCTCGGATCGACCCGGAAACGGGCAAGAAGGCCCGCGTCGGCTCTCCCGACTCGGTCCAGGTCTTCACGACGCACGAAGACGAGTCAATCGGCATCTATCGCCTCAGCGGCGTCGTGCGGCACAACCTGGGCACGTCGATCGAACTGTACGGCTCTCGGGGAACACTCCTCTACGACCTCGAATCGGAGACGATCCAGGTCGGCCGCCTGAATCAACCCCTCCGCACCGTGGCCATCCCCGAGGTCGAGCGCGGCGGATGGCAGGTCGAGGCCGACTTCATCGCCGCGATCCGAGGCGAACGCCCCGTCACCCGGACCGACTTCCTCACCGGCGCCCGCTACATGCAATTCACCGAGGCTGTCGCCCGCAGCTCCCGCAGCCAGGGGCCGGTCAACCTGCCGTTGAGCGAGTTCTCCAGCCCGGATGAGTGAGGAGCCTCCTCACCAGGTCTGCGTCCCGACCCAGACCGCGAGAGGCAGTCCCACGACGAGGATCAAGGCGCACCAGAGCAGCATCGACCAGATTCCCTTCCCGAACAGCAAGCGGTAGGGCTAGCTCACGCGCCGGTCTGCGGCAATCGCCGCGCGGATCTCGTCGCTCGACGATAGAAGCAGCCCAGCGAGCAGGAAGCCGCCGGGAATCGCGATCAGGGTCGCCACCATCTCGATCGTCGAGAGATCCCCCCTCCCCTGCCAGACGATCCGAATCGCCAGGACCAACCCGAGCCCCCCCGCAGCCGCCGCGCGGTACCACCATCGAGGATCGGCCTGGAACGACTCGACGAGCGATCGAACTCGGAACGGCATCAAAGGTTGTCCTGGAAGGGATTGAACGTCTCGGGCAATCACCGCGCGGCAACGGTGTTTTCAAGCGTGCCCAGGCCGTCGATGGTGATCCGCACCACGTCGCCGGGCTTGAGGGTGAACTCGTCCGGCGGGACGATCCCAGTGCCGGTCAGTAGCACGACGCCGTCGGGAAAAGACTGGTCGAGCCCGAGCCAGTGGATCAGGTCGGTGAACGATCGGGCAAGCTGGGAGGTCGAGGTCGAGCCGGAGAAGACGGAGGAGCCGTCCCGGTGAATGTCGAGGGTGATGCTGAGATCCGAGGGGTTGGAAAGGCTGGAGAACAGGGTAACGGCGGGGCCAAGTGAGCAAGACCCAGCGTAAACCTTGGCCTGGGGAAGATAGAGCGGATTGCGTCCTTCGATGTCGCGGGCGGAAACGTCGTTGCCGATCGAGAGGCCGACAAGGCGGAGGGTATCGTCAAGGACGAGGGCCAGCTCGGGCTCGGGGACGCTCCATTTCGTGTCCGAACGAACCCGAATCGGGGCCTGGTGGCCGACAGCGCGGTCGGCGGTGGCCTTGAAGAACAGCTCGGGACGATCGGCCGAGTAAACGAGATCGTAGAACGATCCCCCCTGCTCCGATTCCTCCTCGCGGGCGACCTTCGAGCGGATATAGGTCACACCGGCGGCCCAGATTTCGTGATCGTCAATCGGGGGGAGGAGGCGGACGGAGGCGATCGGGATCGCTTCGGATTCGGGGGGGAGACGCCGGTGGACCTCGGCGGCGGGGTCGGCCGCATGCAGCACGGTGGCGATTCGTCGAGAACCGCGAAGGGGGCGGACCGAGTCGCCCGAAATCAGGCCGACCGTCGGGTGTTCAGAAGCGTTGTCGAGAAATTTCACAAGCTGCATGGTCGAAATGACCCTTTCGTGTTAGAACCCTCGTTCGGTCGACCGGCCAGGTCGGTGGTTCGAGGTGTCGAGTACGCTGGGGAACCGGCGATTCGAACGGACCAACCACCCGCACGGCACAAGGATGCAACGGGTCGGCCGACGGGTGCTTCGCGTGAATTCGCACACACAAAGGCCCGGCGACGGATGGAACCGGGAGGCACGGATGTCGGATCGAATCGTGGTGGTCGGCCACGCCGCAGTGACCTGTCTGGGGAACGACCTGGACCGGACCTGGCAGGGGCTTGTCGCCGGGAAATCCGGGTTGGCCCGGCACCCGGATCGACTCGATCCGGGCTGCTACCTGCAAGACATCGCGGGGCTGGTTGAAGGAGTCGGGCCCGGGACCGCCGAGGAAGACCCTGCGATCAACCGGCTCGGCTCTCGGTTCGTCCATTTCGGCGTGCGGGCTGCGCGGCAGGCCTGGCTCGAATCGGGGTTAGAGGCGAAGCTCGACACCGACCTTCCAAGAAGCCGAGTCGCGGTGGTCGTCGGCTCGGGCCTTGGCGGCATGGACCTCTACCACGCCGAGAGCAAGCGAGCCGCCTCCCGGAAGTCGCTGGCCACCGGGCCTTATCTTCTCCCGGGGCTGATCGCCAATCAAGCGGCCGGTCAGGTAGCCCAGCAACTCGGGCTGCACGGGCCGAGCCTCTGCCCGGCCAATGCCTGTGCCAGCGGAGGGCACGCCATCGTCTTCGGGGCGATGCTCTTGCGCTCCGGAGAGGCCGATGTGGCCGTCGTCGGCGCGACCGAGAGCGCCTTCACGCCCGAGATCGTCAACGGGTTCGTCACCATGAAGGCCCTGATGGGCCGCAAGCCGAACGACCGCAGCAACGACGATCCGTCTCAGGCCAGCCGACCCTTCAGCAGCGACCGGGCCGGGTTCCTGATGGCCGAGGGGGCGGGAATCCTCGTCCTGGCGACCGAATCGGCCGTGAAGCGATTGGGGCTGACGCCGCTGGCGACCTTGCTGGGGTGGGCGACCAATTCCGACGGCTTCCACGTCGCGCAGCCGCAACCGGACCGGGTCCGGCAGTGCCTGGAAGCGGCAATCGCTCATGCCGGGGTTCACCCGGAACACATTGATTATTACAACGCCCACGGCACGAGCACGACGATCAACGACCGGGTCGAGACCGACGCCGTCCGGCGCATCTTCGGCGATCGGGCGGCGACGCTGCCGGTCAGTTCGATCAAGGGGGCGATCGGCCACGCCCTCGGAGCCGCCCCGGCGATCGAGGCGGCGGTCTGCGTGCGAGCCCTTCGCGAGCAGGTCGTGCCACCGACCGTGAACTATCGCCCCGACCCGGAACTGGACCTCGATTACGTGCCCCATGAGGGTCGTCAGGTGCGGCTCGACCGCATCCTGTCGGCCTCGTTCGGATTCGGTGGAACGAATAACGCCCTGGTCTTCGGGAGAGGAACCGATGCCTGATACTCAGATGTTCGACACGGTCTGCGCCTTGATTCGCTCCGTCGTGAAGCTCGACGAGTCGGTCACGATCACGCCCCAGTCGTCGCTGGTCGAGGACCTCGGGGTCGATTCGCTCGACCTCGTCAGCGTCTTCCTAGAGGTGCAAGACGCCTACGGGGTGGCGATCGACGAGGACGACCTGGCAGGGCTCATCACGGTGGGCGATCTGGTCGGCTACGTCTTCGATCGTCAGGCGTCTCAGGCGGCCTGATCGGCGTTGGGGTGATCCTCGGAACGTCAAGGCCGTCCAGGGCGGACGGTCTGCCCTTCCGATACACACTCCGGCAGAGGCAATCCATCGGCCAGTCCATACTGTCGAAGTTCGGGGGGTCCATCAGGCATGGGGCGTCGTGGGGTCAATACACGCAAAGGGATCTTGCGGGCAACCTTGCCGGTCTTGCGGTGGCTGCCGCCCCGGGCGGCGCTGCGGACGGTGGATGCGATCGGCCGTCAGGAATACCGGCTGGTTCCGTCGACCCGTAAGCGGTTCGACGAGGCGATCCGGACCCACGCGGCCATCCTTGGCGAGGACTGGGACCCGTCCCGGATCGGCCCGGAGCTGTCGGCCAATCAGGTTCGGTCGCGCGTGCGAGACATGCTGCTCGACGACCGAACCGATGAGCAACTGAACGACCTGTTCCGCGTCAAGGGACGCGACCAGCTCGACGAAGCGGTCAGCCAGGGACGCGGCGTGGTCCTGCTCGGCAATCATTTTGGTGCGCACATGCTGATGGCGTACTGGATGATCTGGCAAGGGTACACCTGGCGGATGTTCGGCGAGCGGCCAAGGTCGATCTCGAAGCTGATGGCCGCGCAATTCGCCACTGAGGGGCCGCTCGGGCAGTCGCGTCTGTTTGTCTCCCGCAAGGCGAACCCGGCCGAGGCGGCCGGGGCAATCTTGCGGGCGGCCCGCGTCCTCCGCGAGCAGATCGTGCTGTCGATCGCCTCGGATGTCCGCTGGCCGACGCCCCCAAACGCCCCGGCGCGGTTTCTCGGACGCTCCTATGCGTTTTCGTCGACCTGGGTCACACTGGCGGCAATGTCCGGCGCTCCGGTCGTTCCGGCCTACTGCCTGATCGAACCCGACGGAACCTACTCCGTTGAGTTCGAACCATCGTTCACCGTGCCTCGGGAGGCGGCTCGGGATGAGGCGTTGGTCGCGCACTGGGTGCAGCATGGTCTGACCCTGATCGAGGATCGCGTCCGGCGCGACCCGGCAAACAGCATCGACTACTTCTTCTGGGAGGAGGACGAGGCCAGGCCCCGGCCTTCGGGACCGCCCATGGCAAAGGCGGGGTAACCTGTCCCGGAATGATCCGGGTCTCTCTTCAATCAAGTCCGAACCCCCAGGCGAGGCTCGGGTGTCCGAGGGATTGAACGTTCGAGCCCCCGGCCGGAGGGCGGGTTGACCGATCCATGAAACTCGTTAGATTTGATGGAGATGAACCCGTGCCCGGCGTTGTCCTTTCACCCCACCGGTTGTCATGAATCCGTCGTCGTCCTTGAGTCGATTGGCCCGAGATCGAGGGGGGTCGCCGATCAGCGACCTGATGAAGTGCGCGTTGGACAATCCGGGCTTGATTTCGCTCGCCGCCGGATTCGTCGATCCCGCCTCCCTGCCGATTGACCCGACCCGAAGGGCCGTCGATGCGCTCTTGAGCGACCCGGCCCGAGGGCGCAAGGCGTTACAGTACGGCACGACGATCGGCGATCGGTCGCTCCGGGAACGGCTCGTCCGTCGCCTGGAGCAGGAGGAAGACGCACTTCCGGGCCAGTTCGCCCACGTCATCGACCGAACGGTCATGACCAACGGCTCGCAGCAACTGCTCTACCTCGTGGCCGAGGCATTGCTCGATCCGGGAGACATCGTCCTCGTCGAGTCACCGACCTACTTCGTCTTCATGGGATTGATCGAGGCCCGAGGCGCCCGAGTCATCGGGATCGAGACGGATGACGGGGGCCTGAGCCTTCCCTCCCTGGAGGAGACCCTCCTACAGCTCGACGAGGCGGGCGACCTGCCCCGCGTGAAGCTGATCTACACGGTCAGCGAGCACGGCAACCCAACCGGCCTGAGCCTGGCTGGTGATCGGCGTGCCCCGCTGGTTGAGCTGGCGAACCGCTGGTCCAAATCGCATCAAATCTACGTCCTGGAAGATGCCGCCTATCGCGGCCTGAGCTTCACGGGCCGCGAGCCGTCGAGCGTCTGGCGACACGACGAGGACGGCCGCTGCGTCATCCTGGCCCGAACCTTCAGCAAGAGCTTCAGCCCAGGGCTCAAAACGGGCTTCGGTATCTTGCCCGAAGCGCTCCTGGATTCGGTCCTGAACCTCAAAGGAGACCACGACTTCGGCTCGAACAACTTCGCGCAGAACGTGCTTGAGCAGGTCATCGCCGACGGCAGTTATGATGCCCAGGTGGCCTGGCTCCGCGAGGTCTATCGGTCGAAGTGCGAAGTCTTGCTCGGCGCCTTGGAGGAGCACCTCGGCGGAGTCGAGGGAGTCTCGTGGACAACGCCGAAGGGGGGCCTCTACATCTGGCTCACGGTGCCGGAGTGGCTCGACACGGGCAAGGATGGACCCTTGTTCTCGAAGGCGCTGGAACATGAGGTGCTTTACGTTCCGGGATCGTATGCCTTTCCGGACGAACCGGGACCGGTGCCAACGAACCACGCCCGGCTCTGCTTCGGCGTGCCGAACGAAGAACAGTTACGCGAGGGTGCGCGTCGCCTGGCCGAGGCCCTGGCGGCGTGCGGCGAACGGGTCGCGTGAGGCGATCGGTCCGGGGCCTGGACGCCCCGGAAGAACCGCGGGGGACCCGAAGTGAACGGATTGCTTCGCCGCTACGCGATCGGCATCCTGCCCCGATATGTCATGGGGCAGGTCGCCAAGTCGTTCATCCTGGCATTGTTGATGCTGACAAGCATCTTCGTGCTCGTGGTGGTCGTGGCCAAGGCGGCCGAGACGGGCCTCGGCCCTCGTGAAATCGCCATGATGCTGCCCCTGGCCGTTCCGAGTACCTTACCGTACACGGCGCCGGTGGCCCTGCTCTTCGCGGTGACGGTCGTCTACGGCCGAATCGCCTCGGAAAACGAGGTGCTGGCGATCAAGGCGTCGGGCCAGGGGGCGATGACGGTCATGCTGCCGTCGTTCCTCTTCGGCACGATCCTGAGCCTTGGCCTGATCTACATGAGCAACGACCTGATCCCCTCGGCCACGCATCAGGCCAAGAAGGCCCTGATGAGCAACATCGAGGAGATGTTCTATCGGATCTTGAAGAAGGAGCGATCGTTCGACAACAAAGGGTGGCCGTTCAAGATCGAGGTCCGAGACGTGGAAGACAAGGTCTTACTCGGGGCCCGCTTCTCACACCGCAACCGAGACCCGAACGCCGAATCTCCCTTTGATATGCACATTTACGCCGAACGTGCTTCGATTCAGTTCGACAAGGAGGGGGAGAAGGTCGTCGTCGTGCTTGAAGACGCCGCCATGATCGGTGCGGCCCGCCACCGCGACTTCATGCTCATCGACAAGGAACGGCTCGAACTTCCGATGGCCAACCGGGGCGATCACTTCGTCGGAACGGTGCAGGAACTGACCACCGGGCAGATCATCGAGGAACAGGCCGAGAGCCTGACCCGATCCGTCGAGGAACGCAACCGGCAGTCCATCGCCGCATCCCTCTGGATCGCCTCGGGACGGCCCAGGCTCGTCAACTGGACAGCAATCCGGGAAACGTACAAGGACGCGCTCTACTGGGAGCAGCGCTACAACAAACTCGAAACCGAGAAACACATGCGGGTGGCGATTGCCTTCAGCCCGTTGTTTTTCGTCTTGATCGGCGTGCCGGTGGGCATCTGGCGGGCCAGAGGCGACTTCCTCAGCGCCTTCATGGTCTGTTTCATGCCGATCATTCTGATCTACTATCCGCTGACCCTCGTCGGCGTCAACCTGGGGAAAGAGGGGATGCTCGATCCCCTGCTCGCCCTCTGGTCGGGAAACCTCGTGCTGGCGATCCTCTGCGGCCTCGTCTTGCGGCCCGTGCTGCGGCATTAATCAATCACGTGCTCGTTGATCGCAGCGCGTCACGCTGTTGGACGCTCGAAAACGCAAGAATGCTCGATCGGTCGGACCTGAGGTCCACGGAGGGACCAGATGCTGCGGATCCTGGACAGGCAGCGCTACTGGGCGTTCGTGAAGGCCTACATCATCTGCTTCGTCTCGCTCGTGGGCCTGATCGTTGTGATCGACGCCTTCGCGAACCTTGACGAGTTCGCCAAGGTCGCCAGCGGCCTCGGCCTGTTCCAGAAGATGGGCCGCTTCTACCTCGTGCGGACGAGCCTCTTCTTCGACCGGCTCAGCGGGGTCATCGCCATGATGGCCGCCGTCTTCACCGCCACCTGGATGCAACGCAACAACGAGCTGCTGGCCATGCTCGCCGCAGGAATCGGCACCAAGCGGGTGATCCGCCCGATTCTTGTATCGGCCTGCCTGGTCAATGCCTTGGCCGTCGTCAACCAGGAATGGATCATGCCCGAAGTCGCCGACGAGCTGCAAAAGGCTCCCGACGATTTCGACGGTCGAAAAATTGTTCATTTCCACAGCCGCGAAGACCGCAATGGCATTTCCGTCGGAGCAAGCGGCCAGGGTGATCCGAATTCGCAAACCGTGACCAAATTCCACGCCTTCTTACCAATGCCCGTCATCGGCTCGTTCGGCAGTATCGACGCAGCCGAAGCAACCTACATTCCCGAAAATCACCCGACCGCTCCTCTGACCGGCGGCTGGTTGCTGCGCCGGGCTCGGGTCAGCCCTCCTGAAGCACCCATCGACCCCGAAATCCTTGTCGAACTGAACGCAGAGGAAGACCTCGATGCGTTCCCGCCCTCGCTCGATGGCCTCGACGACCTGGGAGGGCGAACGCTGTTCCTGAAGTCTCGCGTGTCGTTCCGAGCGATTACAAGAGACCATCGCCAGTGGTTCCGCTACGCCTCGACCCCCGAGCTGATCACCGCCCTGGCCGACCCGGTGAACGATCCCGAAAAGACCGAAATCGCCGTTTATTTGCACATGCGAATGCTTCGTCCGTTAATGGGCATGGCCCTGCTCTTTCTCTCCTTGCCCTTGATCCTCGGCGGCGAGGGTCGAAATACCTTTATCAACCTTGGCTTCTCACTCGGCGCGTCGGCGGCCTATTACGCCACGATCAACGTCGCGCAGTATCTCGGCAGCAACGGCGTCTTGACGCCGATGATCGCCGCCTGGGGCCCGCTTATCGTCTTCGGAACGATCGCCGCGTCGCGATGGGATCTGATCAAATCCTGACGACACCAGCCCTCGGTCAGGACTCCTTGCTCGTCCCCGAAGACGATCAGACGCGAGCCATGACAAGTGACGCGTTCTGGCCGCCGAAGCCGAAGCTGTTCGACAGGGCAACACGCACCTGAGTCTCTCGGGCCGTATTGGGCACGTAGTCAAGGTCGCAGTTCGGATCGGGAGTCGCCTGGTTGATCGTCGGAGGAATGACCCCGCGATCGAGCGTAATGGCCGTTGCGGCGGCTTCCAGCGCGCCGGAGGCACCGATCAGGTGGCCGACCATCGACTTCTGCGAGCTGATTGGAATCGTCTTCGAGCGGTGGCCGAACACCTGCTTGACGGCGTTCGTCTCCATGATGTCGTTCAAGCGGGTGCTCGTGCCGTGGGCGTTGATGTAGTCCACGTCCGAAGGGTTGGTCTTTCCTTCTTTCAACGCGGCCTTGATCGACAACGCGGCCCCCTTGCCGGTCGGCTCAGGCCGGGTGATCCCGTAGGCGTCGAACGAGGACCCGTAGCCGACGACCTCGGCAAAAATCTTCGCGCGCCGGCGACGGGCATGCTGGAGGCTTTCGAGGACGAGCACCGCGGCCCCTTCGCCCAGGACGAAGCCGTCTCGCTCACCGTCGAAGGGGCGAGAGACCTCGGTCGGTGTCCGGGTCGATCGGCTCAGGGCGTTCATGGCCTGGTAGGCGACGATCAAGAGCGGATCGAGCCGGCTATCGCAGCCGCCGGCGAGCATCACGTCGGCGTCTCCTCGGCCAATCAGCCGGAAGGCCTCGCCAACGGCCTGGGTGCCGGCGGCGCAGGCCGTGACGATCGTGTTGTTCGGCCCCATCGCCTGATGCAAAATCGACAGGTGCGCCGCCGCCATGTTCGGCAGGTGCTTCAAGAGCCAGAGCGGGAACATCGACTCGGCCTGAGCGATCGAGAATTGCTTCCAGTCCAGCGCACCGTCGTTGCTCACCCCTGAGAGCATCGGGGCCGCCAGCTCACCCAGCGACATGGGCGTAATGCCCGTTCCCATGCACACACCAAATCGAGCCGGATCAAGACGGTCGGACTCCAGACCCGCGTCTTCAACCGCCAGGCCCGCGGCACCGACAGCGAAATTGACGGCGCGGCTCATGGTCTTGGCGTTCTTCTTGTGCTCCCCCAGATAGGGCATCACATCGAAGTTCTTGACCTCGCCGGCAATCCGGACCGGCAGCCCCGTTGCGTCAAAGCTCTCAATCGGGCCGACCCCGGAACGCCCCTCAGCAATCGCCTCGCTAAACGAGACGCGGCCGACGCCGTTCGGAGCCACAATTCCGATTCCCGTGATCACCACCCGGCGCATCGACACCTCTCCCTTGCCTCGCTCTCGGCTCTCGTCAAGTGGTGTGCGTCTCGTCGAGGCCCTCAACCAACAATCGCGTTCGCGATCGTCGACACGGGCGATGCTTGATGTACTGCGCATCATACAATGCGAAATCAGCGGGAGCAAGTGAGTTTGGCCAGTCTGGGTGGTTCTGTTCGAGTATTCCAACTAGCGGAACTGTGCGAACCAAAACCGATTGTCCCGGCCACCGAACCGATGAAGTGACCCGAGGGTCTGAGCTTGCTAGAATGGGGGGTCGCTTCGGGAGGGCTCGGAAGGGAGCGATGCTCCCGGATGAACGTCACGACATCGGGGCGACCCACGTTTTTCGTGATCATGGCGCGGTTTGCAACTTTCGGGGGAGAGCGATCGATGTCCCTCCGCTTGGCGGAACGTTCCCGGTGGGTGGCCCCTTCGGCAACCATGGCAATGGCGGCCGAGGCGGCAAGGCTCAAGGCCACGGGGGTCGAGGTCTTCGACTTCTCGCTGGGAGAGCCCGATTTTCCAACGCCCGAGCACATCTGTCAGGCCGCCGAGCGGGCGATCCGAGACGGAAAAACCCATTACACCCCCGCCGCCGGAATTCCCGAGCTGCGGGCCGCCGTCGCAAGGCACTATGCGTCATCGGTCGGTTTGCCGGTCGAACCTCAGCATGTCATCGTCTCCAACGGCGCGAAGCATTCCATTCATAACGCCTTGATGGCCCTGTGCGGTCCGGGGGATGAGGTGATCATCCCCAGCCCCTACTGGGTCAGCTACGCCGAGCTGGTCCGCCTGACCGGCGCCGAGCCGATCATTCTGGAAACGACCGAGGAGGAGGGGTTCATTCTCTCTCCCGAGCGGTTCCTGGAGGCCGTGACGCCCCGATCGAAGCTCTTGATGCTCAACAGCCCGTCGAATCCGACGGGAGTGGTCTACCCTCGGTCGGCGCTGGAGGCCCTGGCCGACGCGGTCCTCACGACCGAGGTCGGCGTCATTTCCGACGAAATCTACGAGGAACTCCTGTACGGTGATGCCGAGGCCCATTGCTTCGCCGGCCTGAGGCCGGGCCTGGCCGACCGAACCATCACCATCTCCGGAGTGAGCAAGACCTATGCCATGACCGGCTGGCGGATCGGCTGGGCCGTGGCCCCTCCGGCAGTGTCGAAATTCATGGGAGCCTTGCAAAGCCAGGAGACGAGCAACCCCTGCTCCATCAGCCAGTGGGCGGCCCTGGAGGCGATCACCGGGCCGAAGGACCCGATCCGAGGGATGCTCGCCGAGTTCAGCAAGCGCCGCGATTACGTGATCGATCGCATCAAAGGGTTGAAGAACGTCTCCTGCATCCCGCCCCAGGGGGCCTTCTATGCGTTCATGAACGTCGAACGCCACTTCGGCCGGACCCTCGGCGGCGAGCCCATCACCGACTCGACCAGCTTCTGCCAGGCCGCGTTGCGATCGGTCAACGTGGCAATGGTCATGGGCTCGGCCTTCGGGGCTGAAGGGTTTGCCCGCGTCTCGTTCGCCACGAGCATAGAAACACTGGAACGCGGCTTCGACGCCCTCGGCCGATTCCTGGACGGCGAGTGACCCGCCCTGATGCTTGAACGCGGTTTCCGCGTGCCTCGTGAGAGTCTGGGAAACGGGGACTGGCTCCGAGTCTTCGAAGGTGCCAGTCCCCCTTTCCCGACGAGCGGCGACAACCAGGCAGAAACCGCTCCAGAGAGGCATTCCCCGATCGTTTCGTTCGGTTGCAGGTCCCCGGCTCGGAATTCGCTGAGCCTTGAGTTGTTGTGCTGATCGGGAGGATGACGGGCTCCCGGCGGAGGGATTTTGGGGGGATCGAACTGGCGTCTTGCCGCGCGATCGTCGGTTCTTCTAGAATAACCTCCATCCACTCCGCCTGGCGACCCGCGGGAGAGGGCAGCCATGACCCGGTATCTTGTCGCAGGGATGTTGCTGCCGGTTTCGATGATGATCGCCTACCTGATCCTCCGCCGGCCGATCCGGGAGATCTGCGAGGAGATCGGCTTCGAAAAGGCTCGTCAGCGCTTCCGCCAGCAGCGCGAACGCCTCGAAGCGCGGTTCCTCACCGCGCTGGGTCGGATTGACCCCGAGGAACAGGAATACTGGGAGCTTGCCGACTGGCGAGACGAGATCGTCTGGGCCCGCGACCGATCGACCCGGACCCTCAACGCCCTGGTCGCCGTCCGGTTCGACCCTCCCCCCTTCACCGACCTGCCCTCCCCCTACGCCACCGCCCTGTTCGAATACCGCGACGGCAACTGGTCCACCGACGGCCAATGGTTCGACGACCTCCGGCCCGAGGAAGCCGTCGCCCTTCACCGCCAGCTTGAGCCGGTCATCGTCTCCCGCTACCGGCCGTCGCAGACCGGCGACGCGATGCTCTGACCGCTCGAACTCGGGTCAGAGACAACCCTAGCCATCCCTCCCAACGATCGTCACCCGGTCACTCGGCGGCATCGCCGGATTGTGCGTTCTGCTGTCCGCGGAACACGATTGGAATGTCCCAATTTCCCCCAAACACGAATGCACTTTGACATTATGGATTGGGGTCTATCAGTACATTGAATTCCCGAGTTTTCTGACGGTCCATCCCGGAGAAGTCGTTCTACTCAATCAGGACGTAATAGTCCCCAGGACCACTACGGATTGGCACATTCTTGGCTTCTACACTGTGGGTCATAGTCAGAGGGTCGTAAGAAATAGGTCCAGTGCCGCTGTTGAATGTTGTGTCAGGCCCTCAAAAACAATGGAGGCACGAAATCGCCCGTCTCCCGTTTCGGATTTAAACTCGATCTCAATGTCGAACGTTGTGTCGTTGGGTCCGACAATGATTTGCGCATCTTCGGCTGGTGTCTCGATGGTCACCTCTGCCAAGCATTTATCAGTCGAGACCAGGAAGCAAACAATTCCTGATAGCAGTAGCAGATTTGAGCGGTGCATGTTCATGTTGCGGCCCTCGATGGAGTTGCGGTTTTGTGAATTTATATCGACTAGTGATCCGGAACGATTTCACCGCCAGAGCGACTACCCAATGCCCACCATACAGTGAGAGATAGGGAATCTCGGACGAATTGCACATGCCCGTCAGCATACAGGGCATTGATTCCCCCGGAGTGGCGACTGGACGCCGTCCAAGCACCAGTGACCGCGCCCCAATCATTGTAACATGAAATTCCGCTTATACGATTAATATGATTGTACTGGGTAAACCCAAGACCTCCAACCATCCAACCTCTCCCCTTGTCATTATCGAAAGCCGCATCTTTTACATTTAATGATCTGCACTTACGAGCAAATCTTTCTAATTGATTTGAACCACTGAAGGGGACTGATGTTGTAAAGACTGAACCTATCTTATCTCTTGAATGAGGATCGTTAGCGAGAGCCCATTCCGCAACAGATACTGTAGAACTGAGTCCGTCTCTGAAGTCTTGTGCTCCAACATGTTCCCCCTGTAGCGGGATTGCACCGTCTTTGTTGCCGTATTTCTGCCAACCCCTTCCTTGGTTGCCGGGATAGCTAGTAGGGGCACCAAGCGATCCCCAAGAACCGCCCATAACATTGCCAGACGTACAAAGATATGAGTTGATTTTCATCAGACCTGTGGTCTGCCGCCCTTCAGACAAGCCGAACCCTCTCGAAGGAATTCCATTTGCAAGATAATGCGTGAAATTTATACTATTATAGATATTTACATTTCCCATATGCGGAAGTATTTTCACAAGATATGAATATCCCCCAACCCCTTCTCCGGTTGGAAACTTCTGCCAGATGGATTCATAGGCATTAAGTGCTATCCCAATTTGCTTTAGGTTGTTCGCGCATTCTGCCCGGCGAGCTGCCTCTCGGGCAGCTTGGACTGCTGGCAAAACCAACCCGGCTAGGATGCCAATAATGGCAACAACAACCAAGATTTCGATTAGCGTCAAAGCCCGTCGCGATGCTAGACGGCCTTCCATCACGACAATTGCTCCTCAATCGATTTCGACTTTTGGAGAATTCTATTTAGGGTAGTTTGTTGACGGATCCCCCTGTATCGTATTGTTGACCATCAGGTCAAGAGGAACACGTCAATTGTGCGTCCCATGAAAGTCGGGCGCGGCGTGCAATCGCGGCGCAATTCCTAATTGAACAACAGCTTGTGCTATTGCTGAACGAATTGGAATCCCACAGAATTTCACATAATTTACACTTCACAATTGTCGGTCCAACGCGGGCAGGTGGCCGGGGCGAGATCACCCCCCAGCCTGAGCGACCCTGGAACCGCCCAAGAATCAACAACGTGTGGCCGGGGCAAAGTGCATGTCGCCCGGCCACCCAGTCGAAGAATGATCACCCCATCGCCAAGGGAGTTCCGGGGTCGAAACGACCCCGGCCGATGGTCGAGTCGCGGGGTCCGATCACTCGCGGATCTTGTTCTTCATCTCGGCGCGGAGCTGAATATAACGCTCCAGGTCGAAATCGGCGCTGCGGCAGTGTTCGAGCAGGGGGCGTTCCAGGGCCTCGACCTGGGCGCAGGCGTCGGCGAGGCGGTCGGCGACCTCGGCGGGGATGATGCAGACGCCGTGCTTGTCGGCGTGGATCAGGTCGCCGGGCTTGATCTCGACGCCGGCGATCGTCACCGGCTTGCCGAAATCGACCAGCCGCACATAGGCGTGACTGACGCACGGATTGAGGCCGAAAAGCTGGAAGCCGAGCCCTTCGACCTCATCCAGGTCTCTCGGGCAGCCGTCGGTGATGTGGCCGACGCAGCCGAGCTTCTGGTGGATCGTCGCGTTCACCTCGCCGAACTGGGCGCCGAGGCCGGGCTCGTAGTCCAGATCCTGACCGACCGCCACCTTCGGCCCCGGCTGGGCGGCGACGTAGCGGAGGTAATCGGCGTTCAGGTCGGGGCTTGGGTTCGGATCGTGCGAGGCCTTCGTCTGCGAGGTGACGGCATAGCCGACCATCACCCCGAGGTTCGGCGTGAGGCTCCGGATGCGGTGCGGCAGGTAGCCGACGTGCCTCGGGCGGACGTTGAAGACCTCAATCGCATTGGAGATCGTCGGCGTGTTGTAGGCTTTGAGCCGTTCGATGGCATCAGGACTTAGGCAGGTGGAGGACATCGGGGATTGCGCTCCGTCGAGGCCGGGATTCGGGTTGATTGCGGCAGTCTAGCACCGCGACCCGTCCAGAGCCAGCGGGACGACTTCGGCCAAGCTCGCCGAGGAATGGCATGGACGCCTACGCGGCGCCCCGGCGTCGGAACAGGCGAGCGGGGAACCGAGGTCTCCGTCCTCCTCCCTTCCCACTCTTTCTCTTCTCTGCGTCTCTGCGCGGGGCCCCCTCCCCCGTCTGACCACCCGCCAGGTCGTCGGTCAGGCCCCCTGGGGATCAAGCACGACGGGCGGCTCTCCCTCGCCTCGCGTCCAGGGATCGGCCGGCCCGGATCGCCAGGCGAAGCCGCCGAGCGGCAGATCCGCCAGGTCCATCAAAGTCGAGTCGAACTGCACGATTTCGCCCAGCGAGACAACCCGGGCGTCCTCCTCGAACACGTGCTCCCCATCGAGGAACTGCCAGGAACCGTCCTCCTCGTCGTGCGTGACCAGCAGTACCGGGGTTTCGCCGTCGAGGATGCGATCGAGCGTAAACACGGCCGTTTCCGGGGGATCGGCGAAGGGCCATTGCATGTCGAGAGTCATGTTCAGGTCACCGCAAGAGAGGTCTCGAACCGGTTGCCGTTTGCAACCGCAACCATCGGGCCTGTTCGGAAGAACCGGGACGACGACACCCCCTGCCAAACAGTTCCGACTGGCCAATCCTGGACCGTGAGGCTACGATTCCAGAGGAAGTTCATTCGCTCTTCACATGTCACATGGAATGAGTCTCGTGAACGCCGAAGCCATCAGTCCCGAGGAACAGATCCGCCGCGTCGCCCGGGTCTTTCTCTCGATGTCAAACCCTCCCTCGCCGGGCGAACCGCCCGTGTCTCGCCCCGATCTCCGGGGCTTGATTGAAATGATCGAACGGCATCTGGAAGGCGAACTCCCTCCACTGCCTGCTCAGCAAGGTCAGGCAGCCCACGATTGAACCCCGTCAGTCGCTGGAACCTCCTTGCGATTCCAGTGCACTGACGTGCCCCCCTTTCGTGTTCGCCTTTTCGTGGTCTCCTTCTCAGGAGGATTCGGCCAGCGCCTTGAGTCGTTGAATCAAGGCCACCGCGGCCGACGGATCAAGCGCCGCAGGATCAACCTCGCGCAGCTCGTCAATCATCGGATCAGGCAACGCCGCGAACAGGCTCTCCTGAATCCCTCGGCCCGTTTTGACCTTCCGAGGATCAGGCCCATTCGTCGCCTCGGCAGCGGCCCCCTGGCCGTCAAGTTGCTCGGTGCCGTGGTGCCGTTCCAGATACGCCAGGATCGTCCGAGCCCGGTCGAGCACCGAGCCCGGGACCCCCGCCAGCCGGGCCACGTGGATGCCGTAGCTCTGGTCGGCTCCTCCGGGAACGATCCGGTGGAGAAACACCACCTCCCCGTCCCGCTCCCGGACCGAAACGTTGCAATTCCGCAACCTCGGACGCGATTGCTCCAGATCAACCAGCTCGTGATAATGCGTGGCAAAGAGGGTTCGGCAACCGACCTCGTCGTGCAGGTGCTCGGCGATGGCCCAGGCCAGCGAGACGCCGTCGAACGTACTCGTCCCCCGGCCAATCTCGTCAAGAATCACCAGCGATTGCCTAGTCGCGTTGTTCAGAATATTGGCCGTCTCGGTCATCTCGACCATGAACGTGCTCTGCCCCCGGCTCAGCTCATCGGTTGCGCCAACCCGCGCGAAGACCCGATCAACCACCCCGAGCCTCGCCTGCTTCGCCGGCACGAAGCTGCCCATCTGGGCGAGAATGCTGATCAGGGCCACCTGTCGGATATAGGTGCTTTTTCCCGCCATGTTCGGGCCGGTGAGGATGACGACCATCCCATCATCCGGGCCGAGGGTCGCATCGTTCGGGACGAACGCCCCCTGCGGCATCATCGCATCGAGCACCGGATGACGGCCGTCGAGGATCGTCAGGACCGGCTCGGAAACCATCTCGGGGCGGCAATACCCCTGTCGAGCCGCCAGCTCGGCCAGCGCACACAGCACATCGACCGTCGCCAGCACGACCCCCGCCTGGACCAACCGGGGAGCCTCGGCCGCCACCCGGTCTCGGAGCGTCAGAAAGAGCTCATATTCCAGGTCGCGCGCCCGTTCCTCAGCCCGGAGGACGGTGTCCTCATACTCTTTCAGCTCAGGGGTGATGTAGCGCTCGCCGTTCTTGATCGTCTGCTTGCGAACGTACTCGCCGGGAAGCTGTTTGCCGGCGGCCTGGGCGTGGGTGATCTCGATGTAATAGCCGAAGACCTTGTTGAACCCAACCTTCAGGCCGTTGATCCCCGTCTTCTGCACCTGTTCGGCCTGGTAGCGGGCAATCCACGATTTGCCACCCCGCGCAATCTCGCGCAGCTCGTCCAGGGTCGGGTGGTAACCTTGCCGGATCAACCCCCCTTCCTTCAGGGCCAGCGGGGGCTCATCGACGAGTGCCTGTTCGATCCCACTCCGAATTTCGGGGCAGAGTTCAAGCGACTGCTCCAGATCATTCAGCAAGGGGGCCCCACGTTCGCTCAGGCGGGCCTTGATCCGGGGCAAAAGGCCCAAGGTCCTTGCCAGGCAAGCAAGGTCTCGCGGCGAGGCTCGAAACGTGGCGGCCCGAGCGGCCAGGCGTTCCAGGTCGTGCGCGCGGTCGAGCGCGGCGCGCAAGTCGGCCCGCAGGGCGGTGTCGGCCAGCAGTTCCGCCACGGCCGAGTGGCGTCGGGTGATGCCGTCGAGGTCGGTCAAGGGAGAGGTCATCCACTCGGCCAGTAACCGCGCCCCCATCGGCGTGCAGGAGCGGTCGATGACAGCCAGCAGCGAGCCGTCTCGCTTCCCCTCGCGGAGCGTCCGGGTCAGCTCCAGGCTGCGTCGGGTCGTCTCGTCGAGCAGCAGGGTCCTGCCCCGACGATAGGGGACGATCCGCGTCAGGTGCCCAAGGCTCGATTTCTGCGTGTCCTTCAAATACGAGAGCAGCGCCCCGGCCGCCGACACCTCGATCGCCTCGTCGTCGAGACCAAAGCCGGAGAGGGTGGTCACGCCGAAATGGTCGAAGAGGCGCCCCTTCGCCTCGCTCGGCTGAAAATCCCAGGAGGGGCGACACGTGATCGGCACCTGTGGGCTTTGCTGACGGATCAGGCGGACCCAGGGCGCGTCGAGCGTGGTTTCCGAGATGAGTATCTCGGCCGGATCGAGCCGGGCCATCTCGTCGAGCAACTCCCTACGCTGAACCTCGCAAAGCAAGAAGCGACCCGTCGACAGTTCCACCCAGGCCAGGCCAAGTTTCCCCTTCACCTCAACCACGGCGGCCAGATAGTTCGCCGCTTTCGGATCAAGCAGGGCGTCGTCGGTCAGCGTCCCGGGGGTGACGACCCGGACGATCTCACGCTTGACCAGCCCCTTCGCGAGCCTGGCGTCCTCAACCTGCTCGCAAACGGCCGCGCGATGTCCGGCGGCGACGATCTTCGCCAGATACGACTCCAACGCCGGATGTGGAAACCCGGCCATCGGGATCGCGTCGGCCCCCTTGTCTCGGCTCGTCAATGCAAGGCCCAGCAAGGCCGAGGCGCGTTCGGCATCCTCCCCGAACAGCTCGTAGAAGTCCCCCATCCGGAACAAAAGCAGAGCGTCGGGATCGCGGGCTTTCAACTCGCGATACTGCTGCATCATCGGGGTCGAGGCGGGCCCGCTCACGGCGATCCTCTCCGATCCGAAATCCGTTTCCGAAAAGGGTCCGAACGTCGCCCCGATTCCCTGGGGCGTGTGGGGCGAGGCTCACGACGAGGGAGGGGCTGAAGTTGAAGACGGGGGCATCGACGTTGGGGACGGGGTCGCTGACGATCCCTGGCCAGCAATCGCCGATCGAACCGCCTCAATCGCGGCCGCTTCGCTCGGATAAGGGTCCCACGAGAATCGCGCGATCAGCCGAAACGACTCGGCCACCCAGGGAACCGCCTCGCACGTCTCGACCACCCCCTGGCGCTCGTCCACCACCTGCTTGCGAAACAGAATCAACGCAAGCAAAGCGCTGGACGCAAGGTGCTCGATCCCCGAAAGGTTCACGACAATCCCAGCCCTGGGAGTGATCCGGGCCGCCAGGTCCTTCAATCCGTCCTTGAACAGCGCGATCACCCCCGATTCCACCAAAAACCGGGCGCGACAGCGAACCACGACGACTCCGCCTCCTGCATCGTGCTCGGTGAGCAAAGGCCCATCAAGCGGCGGGACGGAGTCTCCGGGAGAGGGAGACGTGGACGGGGGGCTCATGGCGGCCCTCCGGCGGTCAGAGGCCGAATCGGATCGAATCAGAACGAATCGAGCGCCGACTGCTCGTCTTTGAAAATCGGGAACACCTGATCGAGCCGGGTGATCTTGAAGACCTCCAGCAGATCGGGGTGGATGCAGCAAAGCTTCATCGTCCCCTTGGCAGCACCGACTTTCTTCTTCAACTGAATGAGTTTGCCCAACGCGGCGCTGGACAGATACATCACATTGTTGAAATTCAACAGGAGCCGCGAATGCCCCTGATCGTCGACGAGGCTGTAAAGCTGATCGCCGACTTCCTGGATCACCTCATCTGAGACGATCTTGTTGTCGGTGAAGCTGACCACGACCACGTCATCGATTGTCTCAAGCTGGAGTCGCTGGCGAGTACCTTGCGACATGGGGCGAACTCCTGGAGGTCAGTGGGCGGGTAGGGTCTTCCAACGTCGAAAGCCGGCAGTCCGAAACGCCGACCCGATCGCGTCGACCAGAAAGGAGCGATCAGGTCCTCATCACCATCGACCTGACTGCGCGTCTCTGACGTGCCGACTCCTGAATTTCCAATCTACCCGAACGAAGAACCTTATTACCATAGCATGGGATCGAATCAATTTCCCGGTTGCGGCTCCCTCAATTTGCTTGAACCGCCCGATTGAGCCGCTGCCATTCTCACGTCCCGGAGCCTTTGCGCTGATGAACCTCGCGCGATTTGCCTGGATTCTCGCCGTCCTGCTCCCGATTTCCTTCGAGGCCGCTCGGGCCGACCAGGACACTCAGGACACCAAGACAGACGCCGCTCAGCCCGCCGCCCCCCCGAAACCGGCCAAGGTGGTCGATTTCACCCTCAAGGGGTCGCTCGGCGAGGCCCCGTCTCCTCTCGGGCTCGACGGATCGCCGCTGGAAACGAACCTCTCGACCCTGCTCGACCGCATGGCCAAGGCCGCGGCCGACGACGAGGTGAAGGGGTTGATCCTCCGCTTCCGCGACCTCGGCGTCGGCCCCGGCAAGGCTCACGAGCTGCGCCGGGCGATCGCCGAGTTCCGCAAGTCGGAAAAGCCGATCGTCGCCTTCCTCGAATCGGCCGGCAATGCCGACTACTGGGTCGCCTCGGCCGCCGACCGCATCATCATGCCCGAAAGCGGCTCGTTGATGATCTCCGGCCTCTCGGCCGAGGTCACCTTCTACAAAGGGCTCTTTGACAAGCTCGGCGTTCAGCCTGATTACCTTCAGGTCGGCGAGTACAAAGGGGCCGCCGAACCCTACACCCGGACCGAGATGAGCCCCGAGTTCCGCCAGGAGCTGACCGAGGTCCTCACCGACGAGTTCGACCTGCTCATCCAGGCCATCGCCGAGGGCCGAGGGCTCGAACCCGACGCCGTCCGCGACCTGATCAACAACGGCCCGTACACCGCCAGCAAGGCTCGTGAGGTCGGCCTGATCGACGACCTTGCCTACCCTGATCAGGTTGAAGCGAGCCTGGCCGAGAAACTCGGCGTCGAGAAACTCGACCTCCTGACCAAGTACGGCCAACCCGAGCCGGAAGATTACTCCGGCCTCAGCGGCTTCATGAAGCTCATGCAGGAGCTTTCAGGAGACGGGAAGAAGAAAGCCAAAACCTCCGACCCGAAGATCGCCGTCATCTACGCCACCGGGGTCATCCAGTCGGGGAAGTCCTCCCCCGGCTCGATCCTGGGCGAGGCCGTGATGGGCTCCGACACCATCATCGAGCAGATCCAGAAGGCCGAGGAGGATGATTCGGTCAAGGCCATCGTCCTCCGCGTCGATTCTCCCGGCGGCAGCGCCCTGGCCAGCGACCTGATGTGGCGCGCGATCGTCGAGGCCAAGAAACCGATCGTCGCCAGCATGTCCGACACCGCCGCCTCCGGCGGCTACTACATCAGCATGGGCTGCGACGCCATCTTCGCCGAGCCGGGCACCCTGACCGGATCCATCGGCGTCGTCGGCGGCAAGTTCGCCCTGGGAGGCCTTTTGGAAAAGGTCGGCGTCTCGACCGACACCGTCACCGTCGGCAAGAACGGCGGCCTCTTCTCCCCCTTCTCCCGCTTCAGCCCCGAGCAGGAAAAGGCCGTCCGGGCGATGATGGAGGACACCTACCGCCAGTTCGTCTCCAAGGCCGCCGACGGCCGAGACACCGAGTACGACGCCCTCAACAAGCTCGCCGGCGGCCGCATCTACTCGGGTCGACGCGCCAAGGACCTCGGCCTCGTCGATGAGCTGGGCACCCTCGACGACGCCATCGCCCACGCCAGGAAACTGGCCAATCTTGACCCCGACCAGAAGGTCGAACGCCTCGCCCTGCCCGAGCCGAAATCCATCTTCGAGTCCCTCTCCGAGAGTCTCGACGGCCTCGGCATCCAGAGCCCTCAGATCGGCCTCGAATCCGCCCTCCCCGAGCCGATCCGCGGCATGGCCGTCCGCGCCGAGCAGTTCCGCCGCCTCGTCGAACGCGAGCCGGCCGTCTTGATTCTCCCGTTCGAGGTCCGCATCCGATGACCTTCGTCTCGGGACGACCTCGCTGTTGCCAGGTCGTCCCGAGGTACACTCCGACCATCGTTTTTTCCGCGTGCAACCGCCGGATGTTGGATCAGTCAGACGTCCGAGGCGATTTGGAATCCTGAGAGTCCTCGGGCGGTGCAGATGGCTCCTTCATGCTGGAGTCCGGTATGGAGGAGACCGACGGTTGATCGGGACCATTCTGGTTCGAAGCCTCGTAATCCCCCCTCCGTGTTCCATCCGGTTCGTCAAGCTTCGCGCCGACCTGCAACTCGGCGGCCTCGCTCCGATCAGGGTCTTCGGGCGGAGGCGATTTCGGCTCGGCCGAGGCTTCCGAAAAGCCCAGCCAGTACCAGACCGGCATCAGGCCGAACCCCATCACCAGGCAAAATCCGATCCAGGTCGGGCGATGGGGCCACCAGAACGGCGGCGGACTCCCGCAGATCAACGAGCCGATGCCCACGAGCATCGAGAAGATCGACAGGGCCGCGGCAATCACCGCGCCGACCCCTCGGTACAATCGCAAGCGGTCGTCTCGCGCACTGCCGCCGTTTGCCTCTGCGATCGGCCCCCAGAACCCCGGCGGTCGTGTCCGTCGATAAAATTCGCCCAGGCTCTCCCGAGACTCCGGCCCGACGTAAAGCGCTACGCCGATCCCGATCCCCGAGGCCACAACGGCCATGATCAGCATGCGCACGGCCTCGATCCAGACCTCCAGATCCGGGTCGTTCGTGCGAACCAGCAGCAGCAACGGCGCGGTCAGAGCGAGCGAGGCGACCGTGGCGGCGATCTCTCCCCAGGCGTTGACCCGCCACCACAGCCATCGCAGCAACAGCAACGGCCCAATCCCGGCACCAAGCAGCAAACTGGCCTGCCAGGCGTCTCGGATTGAGGGCATCTGCGTCATGATCACCAGGGCAATCACCAGAATCGCCACGTTCGACCCTCGGGCCACCCAGACCAGTTCCCTCGGCTCCGGGTCGCGCTGAAAGAGACGACGGCTGAGGAATCGCTTGTACAGATCGTTCGTCCAGTACGAGGACCCCCAGTTCAGGTGCGTGTCCACTGTCGAGGCCAGCGCAGCCAGCATCCCGGTGAGCATCAGGCCGAGCAGGCCCATCGGAAGCATCTGCTTGAAGCCTTCGACATAGGCGAATTCGCGATCTTCCTTGATCTGTGCTCGGGCGTCGTTTTCGGCGTCCAACCGTTGCGCGGCGGCCTCCTTGGGCTCGACCAAGGGGCGAAGCTCAGTGTCTTCGGCCTCGGCGTTCACCTTGACGACCCCCGGTCGCTGGGCTCCGACGCCGCCATCCCCCTCCATCTCGGTCGGCAAGATCAGCATCAGGCCAAGCCCGATCGGCAGCCAGAGCAGGCTGCGGAGGAAAATCTGCACGGTCGTTAGCGTCAGGGCCGCCACGCGGGCGTCCCTCGGCGATCGGCAGGCCATCGTCCGCTGGGCGAGATAGCCGGTACCGTCCGCATTGATCTGAAAGAACCACTGCGTCGCATAGACGACCAGCAACGCCAGGCTTGCCTCGCGAGCCCCAGAGGGCGTGAACGCCAGGATCTCGCTCGCCGAAATCCCCCCCGGCCCCAGTCCGCCGCCGAATTTCTCCTGAATTCCCGACTGAATCGCCCCCAGCCCGCCAACCTCTCGAATCACCATGTAGGCAAACGCTCCCGTGGCCACTAGCGCCAGCCCAAGCTGCACCGCATCGGTCGCCACCACGCTCCGCAAGCCTCCCGTGGCCGAATAACCGAGCGTTACCAGTAGAATCGCCAGAATCGACAGCAAATTATTCGCCGATCGCACGTACAGGTCCGGATCGCCCGGTTTCAGCGTGCTCAGGTCCAGTTGCAGCCACTCCATGAACCCGACGACCGGGTCGAACAGCACCGCGGGAAGCCACTCGTTCCAGGTCAAGAACGGCTCGGCAATCCGCGTCGAGGCCAGCAAGACCATCGCCAGCACGGTGCAGTTGAACACCGTGCCGAAGTAAATCGCCTTGAATCCCCGCAACGCCGCGGCCGGCTTCTTCCCGTAGCGCAGCTCCGTGAGCTCGGCGTCGGTTATCACCCCGGCCCGCTGCCAGCTTCCCGCCAGAATGAACCCAAGAACCAAAAACGCGACCCCGTAAATCCACAACCGCCAGAGCGAGAAGATCCCCGAGACCGCGATCATCCCCGCCACCAGAAGCGGCGTATCGGCCGCAAACTGCGTGGCCGCCATGCTCAGCCCCGCCTTCCAGCCCGGCAAGGTCCGGCCGGCCAGAAAGTATTCTTCCACATTCTTTGACGCGACCGACTTGGACTTAATACCATTGCGTATCGCATACACAATAAAGAGAATAATAATTGAATAGTCAATCCAGTGAACTGATCCGGTCCCTTGCATGATGATCGGCTCCGGGGATGCTCAATCGACCACCGAGCAGCGGCGATCGCTGGCCCTCTCGGGCGGCTCGGACTCAGACCGAGGCCGCGCGGCGGTTCTCGTGGCGAAACACTGCGTTCGCGAGAACAACGAGACGTCCCCAGCCGCTTCTTCACGCTCGCCAAGCGGTCGGGAACTCCTTCCACCTCAACAAACAGACCGAACCTGGCGTCGAGCTTACACCCACGTTTTGGGGCCCAGGTGTCGGAGGGCCAGAACGCCTCTCCAGTTGGGGCAAATGTCGTACCATCACATCCACCCACAACCAGTGACAGCCTGGTAACGCAAACGAGCCACTCGCAACACCATGCGCGAGTGGCTCGTGATCCGGGGTTCACGCCGTTGAGCGACCAGGGCCGGTCCTGATCGAGATGATCACTCGTCCGACTGCCGCAACTGGGCCATCACGGTGAAGTCTTCGAGCGTGGTCGTATCGCCCGTCGATTCAACCCCGGCGGCCACATCGCGGAGCAATCGCCGCATGATCTTGCCCGACCGCGTCTTGGGCAACGCCTCGGCGAACCGAATCACATCGGGCCGGGCCAACGCGCCGATCTCCTTGACCACATGCGCCGCCAGTTCCTTCTTCAGGTCCTCGCTCGGCTCCTGGCCCGATTCGAGCGTCACGAACGCCGCGACGGCCTGCCCCTTCAGGTCATCCGGCTTACCCACCACGGCGGCCTCGGCCACCCTCGGGTGGCTGACCAGGGCCGACTCGATCTCCATCGTCGACAGTCGGTGGCCCGAGACGTTCAGCACGTCGTCCACCCGGCCCATGATCCAGAAGTTCCCGTCCGTGTCCTTCCGCGCCCCGTCTCCGGTGAAGTAGCGCCCGGGGAACATCGACCAGTAGGTCTGCTGGAAGCGGTCGTCGTCCCCCCAGAGGGTCCGGAGCATCGACGGCCAGGGCTTGGTAATTGCCAGCAATCCGCCGTGACCGTCGGGCACGGGGTTACCGTCGTGGTCGAGAATCTCAGGAACGATCCCCGGCAAGGGCCTCGTGGCCGATCCAGGGGTCGTCGGCGTCGCCCCTGGCAACGGGGAAATCATGATCGCCCCCGTCTCGGTCTGCCACCAGGTATCGACGATCGGGCACTTCCCGCCGCCAATCACCTCGTGATACCACATCCACGCCTCAGGATTGATCGGCTCTCCCACCGAGCCAAGCAAGCGGAGACTCGACAGATCATGCCGCTGCGGGAACTGCTTGCCCCACTTCATGAACGCCCGGATCGCCGTCGGTGCCGTGTAGAGGATCGTGACCTTGTGATCCTCGATGATCTTCCAGAACCGCGCCTCATCCGGGAAGTTGGGCGCTCCTTCATACATCACGACCGTCGCCCCCAGGGCAAGCGGGCCGTACACAATGTAACTATGACCCGTCACCCAGCCGACATCCGCCGTGCACCAGTAGATGTCGTCGTCCTTCAGGTCAAAAACGATCTGCGTCGAATAGGTCGTCCCCAGCAGATAGCCGGCCGTCGTGTGCAGGATTCCCTTCGGCTTGCCCGTCGACCCCGACGTATAAAGAATGTACAGCGGGTGCTCGCTCTCCATCGGCTCGGCCGGGCAGTCGGTCGAGGCCTTCTCCGCCAGCTCGTGCCACCAGACGTCGCGCCCCTCGGTCATCGGCACGTCGTCGGCGGTCCGCTTGAGCACCACCACCTTCTCGATTGTCGGGCAATGATCGACCGCGCCGTCGGCGTTGGCCTTCAGCGGCACGACCTTGCCACGCCGGTAGCCGCCGTCGGACGTGACCAGCACCTTGGCCGAGCAGTCCTGAATCCGGCCCGCCAGTGCCTCGGAGCTAAACCCGCCGAACACCACCGTATGCGGCGCCCCGATCCGGGCACAGGCGAGCATGGCGATCGCCGCCTCCGGCACCATCGGCAGGTAGATGGCGACCACATCCCCTTTCCTGACGCCGAGCCCCTTCAGGACGTTGGCGAACCGAGAGACCTCGTCGCGCAACTCCTTGTAGGTCAACGTCTTCTCATCGCCCGGCTCGCCAATCCAGACCAACGCCGGCTTCTCGGCGTTCGGGCCCTCGGCGTGGCGATCGACGCAGTTCTCGGCCACGTTCAGTTGCCCGCCGACGAACCACTTGGCGTGCGGCGCCTGCCAGTCGAGCACCGTCTCGAACGGCTTCGACCAGCTCAGCAGCTCCTTCGCCCGAGCAGCCCAGAAGGCTTCGGGGTCCTGGTTCGCCT
Source organism: Tautonia rosea (assembly GCF_012958305.1). NCBI lineage: Bacteria > Pseudomonadati > Planctomycetota > Planctomycetia > Isosphaerales > Isosphaeraceae > Tautonia > Tautonia rosea. The sequence continues at coordinate 223,481 of NZ_JABBYO010000009.1, forward strand.
CGTTCCAGAGGGTTTCGTACTGCTTCAGGCTTGAGATCCGGGCGTTCTTGGCGAATGACTCAGGAGGAGGGAAGACGCGCTTCTCGTTCAGAACACTGTGAATTGATCCGCTGCCGCCAGATTGCGATGCCATGGTCGTCTTGCCTCCGCGGGCCGTTTGGGCCTCGGGTATCTTCGGGAACCCGACACCAATCCCGAAGCTCGGGAGTGCGGGTCAGGTGGAGAGCGCCTGTGTTGACCCCGGCAACAATCTTGGTGGGAGGGGTGAGACTCACCCGTCGGCCGGTGGTCGAGGCAGAAAAGCGATCTTATGAGGGCGGATCGGCACCCGTCAACCGCCCGCCGCCCCCCTGCTCGATCGGCCGAATGGCCTTGCAAACCACTGCCTTGCGTTGGATGATGTCCCAGGTCCAGGATGGGCTGATGTTCCCGACTCGGGCCGATTTCCCGCCCGACTACCGGCCAAGGAGCCTCGACGCAGGTCCCCTCCCATGAACCGCACGATCAAGAGCATGGCCGTCCTGGTCAGCGGGTTCATCCTGCTGTCCTTCGGCGTCGTCGTGGTGAACCAGACCGCCGGCGTCGTCTCGCTCGCGAGCGAGGTCCACCCGATGCTGGGCAAAGGGACGCTCGTCGTCCTGCTCGGCTCCTATGGCGCCCTCATCGGCGTGCCGGTCGTGATGTTTTTCCGCCTGCCGAAGTCGCTCGACCCCCCTCTGAGCGAGGACGACCCCGACTTCGACGGCCACCTCGACCGCCTCCGCACCCGACTCGCTGCCAACCCCGCCGTCACCGAACCCGAGCTGAACACCCGCGACGGCCTCCACCGTGCCATCGGGCAACTCGACCAGCGCGCCGACGACCTCGTCAAGAGCACCGCCTCGGTCGTCTTCCTCTCGACCGCCGTCTCGCAAAACGGCCAGTTCGACGCCCTCATCGTCCTGGCCGCGCAGTCCCGGATGGTCTGGCAGATCGCCCACCTCTACCACCAGCGGCCGACCGTCCGCGACATGACCCGGCTCTACGCCAACGTCGCCGTCACCGCCTTCGCCGCCGGAGCCATCGACGAGATCGACCTGAACCAGCAGGTCCAGCCGATCCTCGGCTCGACCCTCGGCTCTGCCGCCGGAGCCATCCCCGGCATGCAGGTCGCCGCCACCGTCCTGGTCAACTCCGTCATGTCCGGCACCGCCAACGCCTACCTGACCCTTCGCGTCGGCCTCATCGCCAAGCGCTACTGCGGCGCGATCGTCGTCCAGCCCAAGCCCGCCCTCCGCCGCGCCGCCTCCGCCGAGGCCGCCAAGATGCTCGGCGCCATTGTCTCCAGCGGCACCAAAACCATCTCCGCCGCCATCTTCGGCGCCGTCCGCGACAAGGGGGCCCAGACCCTCTCCGACGTCAAGCAGCGCGTCAGCTCGACCGTTTCCACCGTCAGCGACTCCGCCCGCGGCGCCGGCACCCGCTTCTCCGGCCTCTTCCGCCGCGCCGACGGCCAGGTCGGGCCCGAGGCCGCCGGCTGATCGGCGGCCGGCCCCCCTTCGCCCCGATTGTCGACGCAGCCCGAACCGGGACCGAGCCCTGCGACCACCCGCCCGATGCCCCCCGAGGTGTCTCCCCATGCCCGCCGAGCACGACCCCGACGCCCTGGAACCCGAGGGCGGTCAATCGGCCTCCGGGAGCCCGATCTACCGCCACCGGCAAGCCGATCGCGACTGGTCGCCTCCCGAATCGCCGGGCCTTCATCTGGAGGAGATCGAGGCCCACCTGCAACGCCACGTCGGCAAGGTCGAGCACGTTTTCCACGAAGTCGTCTCTGACCTGGTCCACCTCGACGTCCTCCTGATCCCACCGGCCGACGACCGTCCGTTCAAGGTCCTCGTGACCAGCGGCGTGAGCGAGCGACCGATGGCGGTCCCGGAGGGCCTGGAGGAATTCCGAAGGGCCGAGCTGATGATCGCCCTGGCCCCCGACTGGCCGCTCTCCCAGGAGGCCCTCCGCGACGAGGCCAATTACTGGCCCATCCGGTGGCTCAAGAGCGTCGGCCGACTCCCCCACGAGTATCAGACCTGGATCGGCTGGGGCCACTCGATCCCCAACGGAGATCCCGCCGAGCCGATCGGGGGGACCGGCTTTGTCGGCGTCGTCCTGCTCCCCCCCTACGGCTTCGACCCCGAGATCTTCCGGCTCAACACGGCCTCGGGGGAACCGATCACCTTCTACTGGCTGGTCCCCCTCTACCCCGAAGAGATGGCGCTAAAGCTCGACCAGGGGATCGACGCGCTTGAGGACCGACTCAACTTCGACGACCTCGGCTTCGTGCTCGACCCTGATCGCCCGAACGTCGCCCGCGACGGCCAATCCCCCTGAGCCGTACCGAGCCGATCCGAGCCAACCCTCCCCTCCGAACCTCCCCCATGACGTTCCCCGTCACCCCCGATGGCCGCTACTTCGTCGTCCGAGGCCGCCTCTGGCGCATGGCGAACCCCGCGCTCGAACCCGCCGAGCGCTCCCGCCTCCAGCGCGACCTGATGAGCGCCCGCTCCTCCCTCGGCCACGCCCGACGCTCCGGGGACGACGACGCCCGACGCCTCGCCCGTGCCCGGATCGACGCCGCCAAGGTCGCCCTCGGCGAACGCGGCCCCCCCTGGTGGACCGACGGCTCCCCCGACTACAATCGCCGGATGGCCGTCAACACCCCCTACCGCCCTTGGTTCGAGCAACTCCCCCCCGATCCTGATCCCGAACCGGCCGACACCCCATAACTGCCGCCCACGGACCTCCGCGGCGGATCAGGCAACGCGGATCCCCCGATCCGGCCCGGCCGACGGCCTGGCATCACGTTTGCCCCATTTCCCCGAGCTTCGACGCGAATCATCGCCATCTATTGACCCATTTTCTCCACCCCGAACCGGACGACCGCCATGTCTCGCCCCCGCGTCCTGAACGTCGGCCAGTGCGGCTACGACCACTCCTCCATCTCCCGCTTCCTGCAGCAATCCTGCAACGCCCAGGTCGACGCCGCCGACTCCGGCACCGAGGCCCTCGACGCCCTCCGCGCCGACCCGAAGCGCTACGACCTCGTCCTCGTCAACCGCGTCTTCGACCGCGGCGGCGAGTCCGGCCTCGACCTCATCAAGACCCTCCGCTCCGACCCCACCCTCGCCGAACTCCCCGTCATGCTCGTCAGCAACTACCCCGACGCCCAGCAACAGGCCCTCGACCTCGGCGCCCTCCCCGGCTTCGGCAAGTCCGACCTCGGCAACCCCACCACCTCCCAACGCCTCCGCGACGCCCTCTCCTCCGACGGCGGCTTCTGACCCGACCTCGCTCCGCGCCTCCTCATCGCCTGCCCGGCTCTCCTCCGCTCCCAACCTTGCCCATTTTCTCGACGGGGTGGCTGGGGTCATCCCGACCCCTGTTCGCTTCTGCTCCGATCAAGAAAAATAGATCGACATCACCCCAGCCACCTCACTGCAACCCAGAGCGAGAGGGCTTAAGCTCTGACACCAAAGAACATTCAGAATATCACCTTTTTTCCAACTTTATCACATCCACCATTTGCCCACCTTTTGAATCAATACCGCGATTTTCTGCAAACCCTCAGGCCCCATCAATTTATTCACGACCGGCGTAAGCATGATCAGATCGGAACATAATTCAGCGCGACCGTTCAGTGCAAGATCGTGAAGCGATTCACTCCACAGGGGGAGCAATTGATCGTGTGGCAACGTAGAAAGTCTTGGAGCGAGCGCCGCTAGTGCCAGGGAGCGGTGGTCAGAGTTGTCGATGGATCGTGCAATCCTCATCGCCGTACCGAACTGGTCATAATCTAGGTGTGGGGCAAGCCTCGCGAGAGCCTCTGCTCGCCCTTGCCCCCACAGGCGAAAGTCGAGTGTTGACGTCAGCGCCGAAGCAAGCATCTCACGCCGCTGGTCATGCTCCAAAAGCAAGGCATACGACGCCTCGTTCGAGATAATGTGTCCGACATCTCCATAGCGGTAAACGCTCCCCATCATCTCTTCGAGTTGGTCGCGGCCCAGTTCCCGACACCTCGCTGCCCAGTATTCAGCATCTCTAACACTCTCTTCGACGATAACTCCGGCCCGCTCGAGTGTTGCACTGAGCCGATGACGAGTCTGGTTACCGCTCAGAGTCGATTGCAAGAGCGAAAAGACTTCGCGTAGGTTGGCTGCGTCACCGATGGGCTTCGAAATCTCCGGGAGTGTTCCGGTAAATCCGTGCGGATGATCGCCCGTAGCGTTCAAGGGAAATGTTCTGTCCACTGCGACCCGCTCAGCGTCGTTCCTGATGCTGCTGGTTCCCGCTGGCGCGACACCGGATCCCTCATTCCGACCGTCGCCGTCCATGTACGATGCTAGGGTTTCTAGGGTTTGAGCTCTGCAAGCGGACCCAGCGGAACCCTGAACGATAGCAAGCGACTTGTTGAGTTGATTTCGATTCAGGTATGGCGCCAGCACAGCGAACAGATCGTTTTTTGTACCCGAATCGACGATACGGCGAGCGATCTCCAACGACTCGTCAAGCTGACTACTGTCCAAGTACGGAGCCAGCAATGCGAAGGCCTCCACTTCCTCGCCATCAACGCTGACATGATAAGTTCCCGTTAATGCAGCGTTAAGCACCTCGAGACGACCGTCGCGGTCCAGGTGTGGAACCAACGCCACCGCAGCCTCGGCCCGCCGGACGATATTTCGGATGTGGCGTACGAACGCCAGCAACTTGGCAACCGGCCAGGTTCGATTCTCGGCAATTGCCACCAGATGAGGGATCGGAATGTTATTGGCTAGGCTTACGATAGATGCCCGGATCAACGCGTAGCGACACTGACGCTCGAAGTGTATCGGTGAGGTGGACTCTCGAACCGCGCAATCGGCGAGTTCCCAGGCACGCTGGACGTCCGCGAGGAATGAATCAACGCGTTCTAATACATCACAGGCCTCGAACCACCCGTTCCTCCCCTCTGCCGTCTCCTCAGCGAGGAGGGAGTGGATTTCATCAATTCGGCCAGCTTGCTTCAAGTGCCACGTGAGATGGTCGTGAATGTACCCGTCGTCTGGAAGGGTATGCCACGGTTTGGAGCGCCCGCTTCCTCCAGCCTGATGAGTGCATCGTTTCTGGTAACGCTTAAGCAAATCGGCGTGTGCAATCGCGAACGGCGTTTTTTTCGGTGTTCCCAGCTGTTGGCCCAGCAAACTCTTTGCGTAGTCATGAATGAGGTCGTGCAAGCGGTATGATCGCCATTTGTCGTCCCCGACGCAGATTTTGGGCGCCGTCGTCAATAGGGCGAAATCCTCCAGAAACTCCAGACGACGGTCGGCCTCGACGGGTTCGACCCCCCAAAACGTGGCGGTCATCGGTGCGGTGATCGTGGCTTCGTCGGGGAGTATGCCGAATGCGAGGAATGCTTCTCGGGCCCATGGATGAGTCGCGTCGAGGGCATCAAGGCCGAGACGAATGCATGCTTCTATGCGACGTTCCAGGGGGTCTAACGCCTCTAGTTGGGCACATTCTCGTTCCAGGGCCTCGTGCAAATTGGCCCAGGTAATCCCCTTGGAAACCCGAGATGCCACAAGATCGAGTGCCAGCGGCAAATAGCCGACAGCTTCCGCAACTGGCAAGGCACCGTCCAGCCGTGCTCCGTCGACGTGCTCTTGGCCCAGTCGCTTGGCCAGAAACCTGATCGCTTCCTCCGGTGTCATCCCCTCAAGGGAAATAACTGAAGCACTGATCTCGTCGGCAACCGAGGCTCTCCGCGTCGTCACGAGGACTTGGCTCCCCTCGCATCCGACCAAGAACGGGCGGACATGCTCGGCCTTCCAGGCATTGTCGACGACGATCAGGACAGCCCGGTCGCCCAAAAGCCAACGCAAGTCGTCAGTGGCCGCCTCTAGAGTTGTTGGAAGGTTCGTATTGATGGACAAACGACCGACCCAACGCCGTAAATGTTCGAGTAAATCGGGGTCCTGCCCGAGTTCGACCCACAGGATACCGTCCCGGAAGCGGTCGCGGACTTCCGGGTCGTGGGCAAATGCATTCGCCAGAATCGATTTACCAGCGCCGCCCAGGCCGCGGATAGCGGTAATGGCCAACACGCCGCTCGGGCCAGCACCCGAGCCGAGGATTCGTTCTTTAAGGGAAGCCAGCGACTCGGACCGTTCTACATAACAATTTGGCAGAAGAAAGGGTCCACGGCCGAGCGTGGGGGTAGACTGAAAATTGGGAGATTTGCAGTAAATATTGGTTACTGGGGCGTTGTAGTGATGATCGCCAGTACTGAGCACCGCTCCATCAGCATCCCCCTGAACGGTAATGTTACGATCACCCATTGGTGTCATCCATCCACTAAATGCAGCCTACTTCCGATCGCCAGTACTCAGCTTGCTGCCCGTGACATTACCACCGACCTGGATATTCCGATCACCCCGGACAACCTGCTTCACCCCCTCAGACTGAGCCGCCGCCTCGGCCTCGGCAAGTAGGCGTGTGACCTCGCCGCGAAGCTGTTCCGAGCCCTCCAGTAACTTCCTCAACTGTAATGCCATTGCCGCGATCGCCTCTCGATCTTCGGGTGAGTCAGCCACGTCATTGCAGGCCTCATTGGCGGCCTCCTTTTGCTCTATCCGCTCGCGGAGGACTTGCCAGAGGATCTCGACCTTCTCCCAAGTTTGCTTCGCACCCCTGCCGATCGCTGCAGCGCCTTTGCCGAGCAACTCCGGCAGGAATGGAGCGAGAAAACATGCAACCGATGAAGCAAGAGACGCAGGATCCATCAATTTAGTCCTCTATGCGAATCGTCAGCCTCAGACCCTCGCCGATTCACGAGGATCTCTGATCCCACCTGAAATCAAGTCTAGCTGATTGTACTCAAGACATTGGGTGGAGTCTGGGAATCCAGCGAGAAAAGGTTCGTCGGGTGACACTGGTGGCGTGCCACCAATAATCGTCAGCCTCAATGCCGCCCAGGCCTCTCGTCCCTTGATCGACGGAATCAAGTCCCGCACCTTTGTTCCAACCGATCGACGTGCCTGGGGGTTGTGTCCAGCTCGGAAGCGCCTTCCCCAAGGAGACACGAGTGGCAAGACACCACCAAAGCCACCCAGATCCCTGAAGCCTTCGAGAGGATTTTGTGACTATTCCTACTCATTTCCTCGATCCTATCAGCGTGGGGCATTCACATCTCTCCGCCCGATTAGGGCGCGAGCGCCCCCCAATTCCTTTGCTCGGTCCGTCGTGTCACCGAGGCTCTTTGACAATCCGCACCGCGTCCACCACAACCACGCGACGCCATCCTTCCGGAAGACCTCAACGCCTCGGCGCTCGGAAACGCTCCCAGGGAATCCGGCCTAAGATGCCACTCCGTCCCGCCCGCAACGAACCCAGTTGCACTCACTCCGCACGCGCGAAACGAACCCATCGCCTCTGCCGTCGTTCTCGAAACGAACATGTTGTCGCCTCACCAAAAGTGGCGAAACGAACCCGATCGTTCCGGCTCCTACTCGTGCGAAACGAACCCGTTGTTCCAGGAGCCTCGTCACGAAACGAACCGCAACCATCGCTTCAACCTCCAACCAACGAAGGACTTTCAGCCCAACCCCGTAGCGCACCACAGCGCGCACCGAAGCGCACCGGACCGCGCACCTCACCCGCAGACAAGGCGCACCCGCCCGAAACCCTCGCCTCGCCGGAAGGCGCACCGAGAGGCGCACCTGAGGGCGCACGAAGAGACGCATGTGGCAGCGTGAGTCAGAGCCGAACCCTGCAACTCAACTCCTGCGGACCTGATAGCGCAGTTCCGCGAAGGCGTTGCCGACCTGCCTGACCGAAACCAGGCTCAATGGCGGATTGATGACCCGACGAGGAAAAAGCGGCTTTCCCGTGCCGAGGGTCACAGCGCTCACAGAAACGATGACCTCGTCCAGGAGTCCGGCGTCGTAGAATTGACCGGCCAGATCCCCCCCGCCGACGATCCAGACGTTCTTCTCCCCGGCGGCCGCACGCATGGCCGAGTGGATTGGCCGCACGTCGCCTCTCACGAATGACAGGTTCGCTCCCGCGACGGCCGGCAGACTCCTCGTCGAGAAGACACATGTCGGTTGGGTATACGGCCAGGCAGAGCCGGTCTCCGCTTCGACCTCCCGCGCATGGCGCAGCAGCCATTCATAGGTCGCCGATCCCATCGCCAATGCACCGACCTCGGCGATGAACGCGGGGTATCCCGCCTCGTCGGCATGACCGAGCGAAAACAGCCAGTCGAGCGAGTCATCTTCCGTCGCGATGAACCCGTCCAGGCTCGCGGCCGTGTAGTACTGGGTCTTCATGGAAATTAGCCAAGGCCCCCGCGTGAGTTGCGCCACCTCCCGCCCGACCCCAGCGGCCCAGCCCCTCGGGAGAAAGCCAAGCATACCAGGAGACCTCCGCACCGGGTGCCCCTGGTCACGTGTGTGCCACCCGTGATCCTCAGCCACACCGCCACCTCCGCCTCTCCTCCTTGTTCCACGGAATCAAGCCTCGAAGGGTCCGATGTGCCGGCCTCCGATCAGGGCCGACCCCAGAGACCGATCAGCTGAACCGGGGGCGACACGACCCAGCCACCCGCCGCTCGACATCGCGCCGACCTCCCTTGGATGGGAATGGTACGAGGGAACTCGGGAAGCCCCGACGAGTGACCCGTGCGGCAACGCAGGGCGGCCGCTTCCCCCAAACGAGGGTCGGCCGCCCTGTTCGCAATGCATCACGATGTCGCAAAACCCTGGGGACTCGCCCGAGGGCACGCTTCGATCAGACCGACCTGCCGCCTCGTCGGGCGAGCAAGCGGGCCATCGGCCCCAGACCGGCCGGGGTCGATTGCGGAGCGGAGCGAAGGCTCCAGTGCCTCGCCGGGGTCGGCTGGTGGATCGGTTGTTGCGTGGAGACAAGCGGCAACCTTCGTTTCGCCGGGGTCGGCCTCACAACCAAGGAAGGCTTGGTCCGTGGGGCCCAGGGGCGAGGACGCAAGGAGCCGTTGTGCACGGGAACATGAACCGGACTGGGAGCTGGCGTCTCGATCGGTGCCGGCTGGGCGAAGACCACGAAGTCGCAGACCTCGTCAGGGATGGCCGGTTCGACAAGGCCGCCGCGATGGCGGTCCTGGTTGTGCCCGCCATCGAGCGCCATGCGATCGCTTGATTGATGGCCGCGAATCCGGTGCGAGAATCCGATGTCATTGCCGACACCCGCCAGGACGGTCTCAACCAGACCATCATCGCCGGCGTCGAGAATGTTGTCGCCGTTCCCGCCATCGACGTGATCGAACCCGAGGCCACCGAGCATGACGTCGTTGCCGTCGCTGGGCAGGCTTGCGTTCCGCGGGCCGTGGACGGTGTTGGCGGTCTCGGGGGGGCCGCCGAGCATGACGTCGTCGCCATCACCGCCGTACATCGAATCGTCGCCGTTGCCGCCCCAGAGGGTGTCGTTCCCGGTGAGACCGAACATCAGATCGTTGCCGTCGTTGCCGTACAGGAAGTCGTCGCCGGCGCCGCCGACCATGGCGTCGTCACCGGCGCCGCCGTCGAGGGCATCGTTCCCGGCGGAACCCCAGATCTGGTCGTTCCCGGCGTCGCCGTGGAGGGTGTCGTCGCCGGCGTCGCCGACGATGGCATCGTCGTCATTGCCACCGCTGATCATGTCGTTGCCGTCAAGGTCGGGGTTGCCGGCTTCGCCGGGGGCGAGGCCGCCGCAGAGGCGATCGCGGCCGTCGCCGCCGTGAATGGTGTCGGCACCCAGGCCACCGTAAATGAGGTCGTCTCCTTCGTCGCCGAAGAGAACGTCATCGCCCAGGTTTCCCTGAATTTCGTCGTTGCCATCGCCGCCGTGGATGGTGTCGTCACCTTCATCGCCGAAGATCGCGTCCTCCCCTCCTTCGCCAAAGATGGTGTCGTTGCCCGCATTCCCGTTGAGAGTGTCATTGCCTTGACCGCTGGCGATCGGCTGCAGGCTCGATTCGCCGCAATCGGCGTCGGAATCGCCATAAATCAGATCATCACCGAGGCCCCCCGCGATGGTGTCGACCCCCGCACCACCGCCGATGGTGTCGTTCCCCGCGTCGCCATTGATGGTGTCGTTGCCGTCGTTCCCAGCGAGGAGGTCGTTGCCATCGCCGCCGTTGATGGTGTCGTCGCCACCGGCCCCGTAGATCGAGTCGTTGCCGGCACCACCGTTGAGCAGATCGTTGCCGTCGTTGCCGCAGATCTGGTCATCGCCATCGCCACCGTCGATAGTGAGCGGGCACAACCCGCCCGCGCCGGACAGGTTATCATTTCCACGGCCGCCATTGATCGTGCCGTTGGCCATGACGAAGTCGTTGCCGTCACCGGCATTGATGATCAGGCCGATCTCCTCCGACGCCTCGGGAGAGGCCATCACCGTGTCGTTGCCGGCATTCGTGTTCAGGGTCAGCACATCGTCGTTTGGCCCGACCGGGCAGCTCGCCATCGCGTTGAGGATCATGACGTTGGCGTTCTGCGTCTGCTCCACATTGACCATGCCCAGGCCCGGGGTCGTAATGCTGACCTCGTCGGCGATGTTCGGATTCTCAATCGAGACCGTATCGCGAACGGCATCGAGGCCCAGATCAAGCGTGACGAGTCGCACGTCCGTATCGCGGAGATTGCCGATCTGAATGTCGTCGGAACTTGTCGACGCGCCAAGGAAGATTGACTCGACCGTATGAATCCCCAGATTCCTCGACCCCACCGACGAGGTGATCACAACCCCGACTCCGTTCGCGAGAACGGCGAGATTGTTCCCGATGACCGCGGAGCCGAAGAAGTCCAGATGGTCGTTCCCCTCGCCCCCCTCGTACAGACCGCTGCCGCTGACGCTGATCAGCGTGTCCGATCCGGCATTGCCGTAAACCGAGTTCTGGCCAGAACCGCCAGTCAGCACATCATTGCCGTCGCCACCGTTGAGCACGAGCGAGCCGCTGAAGCCCGCGGCGTTGATCACGTTCGCCAGCATCCCACCCGTGAGAATCGCCTCTTCGACACCGCTCAGCAGGAGCGTTCCCTGCGAGTCACCCGTCGCTGAGTCAACACTGACCAACGATGTGTCGGAAAGAATCAGATCCGAATCGCCGGTCGCCTTGATCAGGTCTCCCGACCCCGTTCCAGCGTCGAACGTGAACGAACCGCCCGAGAACGGCAGGCGAAAATTGGTGCCGATGGTCAGCGTGTCGTTCCCACCGAAGGATCGAATCGTGAAGGTGTCCAGGTCTTCGGCCACCAGCGGAGTCAGGACGGTGAACTCGTCATTCTCGGAGAAAACGTCATCGGTTTCGATGATGAACTCGTCCACATCGAAGAACGTCACCGATTCAAACGCCACCCCCCCGTCATGCGTCCCCGTGACGATGTTCCGGTCGGGACCCGCGTGTGAGACGGTCAACACGGTTCGATCTGTCGTCTTCAGCATGAACGAGGCCACATTGCTGACCAGCAGTGGCTCAAGGTCCTCAAACGTGATCGTGCTGACAATCGATCCAGTGTCGACGTCGATCTCACCATCGCCCGTGTTGGATCCAGGGCGATAAACCAGATCATCGTCCCGACCGCTCCTTCGGATTCGGAGTTCGTCATTGCCGCGGCGTCCGTCGACGAACACCGGCAGATCGAGGTCACCCTCAATGATGAAGGCATCATCATCATTGGAACCGATCAGCCTGAGCTCGGTGACCTCGGCAAGGTCGACCGAACCCAGAGATCGACCATTCACGAAGATCGTGATATCATTATCCGTATTGTCGACAACCACGCTAATTAGGTCGGGCACACCGTTCTGGCCGTCGTCCTGGTCGTCCATATCCAGGGTCAACGGGCCGGCCTGTGTCAGGATCGGGTCAATGAAGCCCGTTGTGAACTGCGGTGCATACGCCCAGAAGTCAGAGGAATCGAAGTCGGCCCCGCCTCGCCCGTACGACGCGATGCCGATGATCGACCGGCCCACCAGCAGCGGGCCCCCCGAGTCACCCTGCCCCAGTGCCGCTTCCGACGTATCAAAACCGTCCGGCGGCTCCTGGAACAGTGCACCGATGATGCCGTTCTGGAACATCGAGCCGCCGTCACCGCCACTCAGATCGTCCGTGGATTCAAGCTGGTTATACCCGACGCGCTTAATGCCCGCGGTGCCGGTTTGCTGCCCCTCGGTCCCCGTGCCCGTGTTGCCATAACCGATGAGCTGCGAGCCTCGGAAGATGTACTCGAAGGTGTCACCCACGTTCGGCACGTTGGGGAAGGCACTATTGACGGTGATCACCTGGGTCGTGTCGTCAAGATTGCTGACCGTCCGGGCGAGGCCCGCGTTGGGCCCGTCAAGAAATCGAATGAGAATGTCGTTCGTGTTCCGGACATCGTTGGCGGTGATCATTCCACTGCTGTCAACGAACGAGTTTGCCGCGGGATTAGCCCCTACGGTGCCATCCTTGGGATCGGCGATCGAGAATCGCTCGGCACCCACGGGCGCATAGTTGGGCAGAATCATCACGGCGACGTCGAAGCCATCGGAGATGTTGTCGCCGCCTCCCCACATGGGATGAACAATCACGTTCGCCTGCGGAACGTTCATCCGAATGACGCGATCACCCGGCATGTTGAAGGTAACCGTGTAGTTCGTGCTATCAGCCACGCCGTCGCCGTCGTCATCGACACAATGCGCAGCCGTTAAGATGTGGCGGCCCGTCGGCAGCAATGATCCCGTGCAACCGCCCAGATTGGCAATTCCGTCGAACCCCGACCCAGGCAGGACCTGCGGTGGCACACCGATCGCGCCGATGACCGGGGTCACTCGGTCTTCAAGCCGCTCCAGGCTTGTGAAGAACCGCTTTCTTCGCCCCTCCTCCGCCGGACGTCGGCGAGCCGACCCGCGCAGCCCCGCTCGTCTCACTCGTTCGCTGCCCCGCTGACCGCTCATCGGTGAGTTCTCCCCTGGAGAGTTGGAATTCATCTCGCAGGTCTCCACCACCTCACCACAGACTCAAGCTTCACCAATGGCGAGATGAGGTTTGTGCCCTGAACGATCAGAACACCAATGAAATAAAATAACGTGTTGACATTTTCACGATGAAAATTCAGTCATAAGCCAACACGGAAAGAGCGCCGAGCATCTGGAGATTTTAGAGCCAAGTTCAAACTATCCCAAGTGGGCAGTAAAGGCAAAATAGAAAATCTGAGAATTTTAAATTGCCTGGGCTTTGTACAGGTTTTTTGCAGGTTAAGTAATCTTCATTGCCGAACCCGGCCTCAGCGACCTCAATCACAAGCCCGACTGGGCCAAAACACGAAAACAGGGCCAAACACGGAAACAGGGCCATTCTGCATAGCGGTCATAGGACGAGGCCGTCTTGCCCCGAAGCCACCTGGCTCGCATTCGGGACATTGAGTTTTCTCACTCCTCGAATTCCTTTCTGCCGGCCGTGCGAGCGGATTGCTTCCCTTCTCAGGGGATTTTGTGACTGTCTCTGCCCAATTCCACGATCCTATCAGCGTGGGGCATTCACCGGGCTCACCCGATCACCGCACGATTGACCCTCGCTACCTGGCTCGGTCCGTCGTGTCACCGAGGCTCTTTGACAATCCGCACCGCGTCCACCTCAATCACGCAACCACCTTCCTTCCGGAAGACCCCAACGCCTCGGCGCCCGAAACGCCTCCCAGGGCATCCGGCCCACGATGCCAGTCCTCCCCGCGCGCAACGAACCCAGTTGCGTTCACTCTGCCCGCGCGCAACGAACCCATCGCCTCCGCCGTCGTTCTCGAAACGAACCGGTAGCTCCCTCACCAACTGCGGCGAAACAAACCCGATCGTTCCGGCTCCAACTCGTGCGAAACGCACCCGTTGTTCCCAGAGCCTCGTGACGAAACGAAAGTCTTTAATCCGCCCAAAATTCGTCCAGCAAATGACTTCCAGCACGGCACCGAAGCGCACCAAACCGCGCACCGCGGCGTACCAAGCCCGAAACCAGGGCACACCGGCCCGTCTCGCTCGCCTCGCCGGAAGGCGCGCCCAACGGCGCACTGAGAGCCGCACCCGGCGGCGCCCCCGAGCCAAGGGGATCGGGATCGAGCCGCCGGGACAAGCCCCGAACGAGGACCAGAATCAGGGGTTGGTCAGGTTCGGCATCCAGAGGGTCCCCTGGACTTCCGGAATTTCTCCCGAGGGGGGATAGGTCGATTGAACCGCCTCACGGAGCAACCGGGAAAGCTCGGTGATCGTCTCCACATGGTTCGGGCAGTCGGCCAGGTTGGTCTGCTCGCGGGGGTCGGCCTCGTGGTCGTAGAGTTCGATCCCGCGGTTCCCCTCGTCCCACTCGGTGTAGCGCCATCGGGGGGTCCGGATCGAGTAGCCGAAGAACCTCCCCTGCCCGCCGCCGCCCCGGGTCACCTGGCTGAGCGACCAGCCGCGGCCGGGCTCGTTGGGGTCCTTCAGGATCGGGACGAGGCTCTGACCCTGCAAGTTCTCCGGCGCCTCGACCCCGCACAGTTCGGCCAGCGTCGGGTACAGGTCGATCAGCCCAACCGGGGCGGGAGCGACCGTCCCCCCCTTCGAGACTCCCGGAGCCGCGATGATCAAAGGGACCCGGGCACTCTCCTCGAACAGGCTCATCTTCTGCCAGAGGCCATGCTCGCCCAGGTGATAGCCGTGGTCACTGGTCATGACGACGATCGTATTCTCGGCCAGGCCGAGCCGGTCAAGCGCATCGAGCACCCGGCCCACCTGGGCATCCATGAAGCTGATGCTGGCGTAGTACGCCTGAATCGCCTCGCGGCGCAGTGCGTCGGTCAGCTTGTCCTGCTCGCGTTTGTAGCTCATCAGGCCGGGGGGCGGGATGTCCTTCTGATCCTCCTCCACTCCTTCCACCAGAGGGATTTGATCCACGGGATACTGCTTGAAGTATCCCTCCGGCGCCACATACGGCGTATGAGGCCGGTAGAACCCCACCGCCAGGAAGAAGGGCCGATCGGCTTGCCGGGCGCACCGTTCAAGGACCCACTCGGCATCACTCGCCATGATGCCGTCGGTGTGGTACTCGTCGCTCTTGGGAGAGGCATACCAGCTCAACGTGCCGCCGAACTGGCCGGGGGTGAGGGTGAAGATCTTCGGCTCCTCCTCCAGCCGATCGACCCCGGCCGGGTTCAGTTCCAGCTCCCAGGAACCCGGGTCATCATGCCCGTTCGTTCCCACCGACCGAGGCACCCCGTAGTGATACAGCTTCCCAATCCTCGCGGCGAAGTAGCCGTCGAGCCGGAACGCCTGCGGCAGGCTGACCTGCGACGGAATCGACTGCCGGAAGATCTGGGCATTCGCATGAATGCCGGTACTGTTGGGATAAAGCCCCGTGAGCATCGAGTTCCGGCTCGGCCCGCAGAGCGGGAACTGGCAATAGGCCCGGTCGAACCGCACCCCTCTCGCGGCGAGGCGGTCGAGATTGGGTGTTTTCATCTGCGGATGACCATACGTGTTCAACGCATTGTTCAGGTCATCGGAGATGAGAAACAGGACGTTCGGCCGATCAGCCGCACCAGCCGAGGGGAACGGGACCAGGGCGATCACCCCCACCAGCACACCCAACCGCAAGGCGAACCCATAAGACATGACTGACCCTTTCCTCAAACGGTGTTCGACTCGATGCGACCATCACGAACCCAGGGCGAAACCGAAACCGAAACGACTCAAAGCGTGATCTCGATCGTGGCGTCGTTCCCCTTCCGGGCCTCTACACCGCGCTGCTCGGCCGATCGGCCCGACTCGGGATCAACGACCCGAATCGTGTACACCCCTTCGGCAAACGTGAAGGGCCGCCAGCGCGATCCGGTCAGGCGAATTCCATAGACTGGCTCATTTATGGATTCGTCGATCACACGCACGACGGGTCGATCAACCCCTCGGACGACGACCTCGGGCAAGTCGGCCTGAGCCACTCGGGCCCCGCCGTTGTCGAGCTGCGATACCGTGACCGGCCAGCCGGGGAACTGGGTGCCCGGCTCGGTCGGGTCGGCCAAGAGGGGCCAGCATTCGACCGTGATTGTCCGGTCGGCCTTGTGAAACCGGACGACGCCGAAGCCGGCCGACTTGTCCGTCTCGGCCTCCAGCACGCCGACGCCTGGCCTGCGGTCCGGCTTCGGATTGGCACAGGCCAGGACGGTCAAGGGATGGTCGAAGCTGTCCCGGAAGTCGCCCAGCTCCTTGGGAGCGCCGCTCGGGCGGTTCTCCCCCGGCGACTCGGGCCAGAACCACCGAGGATACAGGTTGTTCACCGCCGGGCTGGCAAAGGCGACCCCGGCGTCTCGGTGCTCGTCGATTCCATAATGGACGACGGCCGGCAGGTGCTGGTCGCCGGCCAGGTGGAAGGCAAAGGCACGCCGCAAGGCCCGGACGGCCTCATCGCGGGGGGTCTGCGGCCAGGCGTTGGTATCGTAGTCGGCGATGAGGCGGTTGTCCGGCTGACCATGATGCGTGGCCATCGCCGTAAAGATCGTCTGGGAGATGGCGGCCTTCATCTCAACCCCCTGCCAGTCGTCGGCCCAGGCTTCGAGGAACCGGAGTTGCGGATCGCCCAGCAATTCCAGGCCGGGACGGTCGGCGGTCTCCGGGTCGAAGTCGGGGTCGACCACGTGGTCGGCTCGGCCGCTGGTGGTGGGGGGCACCTTGCCGTCCGGGCCGCTCTTGTACTGGCGATCGGCCAGGATGGCGAAGCCAATGCCGCCGTAGGTCAGCGGGCCGTAATAGCCGGTGATCCCCTGAAGGCCCGGCTCGGCAGGGGAATCAGGATGGTGGGCCGTCTCGATCGCATGCACCACGTTGACGAACTCGGCCATCTGCTTGTACCCCCCCTTGGACTCAGCCTCGGAGGTGTTGCCGGGGGCCTTCTTGCCGCCTTCGCCCCAGAGGTTGCCATGGTAGACGTCGTGATCGTCGGGGATGGCAATGCTCGGGCGGTCTCGGGTCACGTCGCGCCAGGTCCAGCCATGCTGATACCACTTGCGCATCAGGTCGAGCAGGGCGATGTCCACGTCGTTCCGCTCGACACCAAAGCCGCCGGTCGACTCGTAGAACTGGTCGCCGGTGAAGACGATCAGGTCGGGGTCGAGCTTCGCCACACTCGCCACGCACGCCTCGTTCGGGAAGGCGTAGTGGGCGTTACAGGAGATGTCGGCCACGGTCAGGACATCCGCCTCGACCGGGTCACGGCGGATGAGGCCCTCGAAGGTATCCTCTCGGCCCGAACCGTCTGTGAATTTCTCAACATACGAGATTCTGTAAGGAATATTGATCTGATCATCCCAACCCTCAACCCTGAAGGTGGCAAGGAACGACCGGGGGTCGATGGTCGCCTCGGCGACCTGCGTCCAGGAGCCGTCTCGATCGACGAGCAGGCGGATCGAATGCTCATCCTCCGGGCCAAGGGGGGGCATCTGCACCGACATCTTCATCGTACCGCCGTGCAGAGTGTACTGGTTAAAGAGGATCGGGCCGAAGCGACGGTCGTCGTGGGCGTCGACCTTCGAGCCGGAGACGGTCCAGTCGGCAAACCACCAGGTTCCGGCCGGGGGAAGGTTCGCGTTGTTTGCCTGCTGCGCCGCGGGACGAGGAGGGCCGAAATTGCTCATGAGGGCGAGGTTGCCGACCAGCGATGCTCCCGGCACTCCCGAACGCTCGACGGAGCCCAGCACTCGACCGTCGGTCGGATCGAGGGCGGAGAGCGTCAGGTGGAATCCGTTCCCCTCAGGGTCGATCGCGAGGCGAAGTTCGACCGCTTCGGCATTCAGGTCGACCGGTGCCGAGACGGCCTCGGGGCCGTCACCGAGGAACAGCCGGCCGTTGGTTCGCAGACCGGCCGGGAATCCCGAACCGTGCACGAGGTTGTTGCGGTAGTCTCCCAGCGGCCCCCGGACGCCAACTTCGAAGCCGGCCGATCCGCTCGCCTCGGCCAGCGGGCCGCCGTCGATCGAGCCGAGCTGGACGCTCATCCGAAGCGTTCCCGAGCGATTGGCCAGGTCATGCGTCAAGAGATGCAGCGATCGGCCGGTGGCGGGCCGAAAGCATTCCAGCCGGCCACCCCGAATGCGCCAGTCCTGAAGCGGGTTGGACCAGAAGGCGGCGCCGGGCCAGACGCGATCAGGGACGAGGTCCCAACGGCTCCGGAACTCGGATGTCGGGGCGTCCTCGGCGCGTCCGGATCGCGGCAGGGCCGAGAGGGCCGCAGTCGCCGCGGCGGAGTCGACGAGGAACGACCGGCGAGAAACGGAAGGCTTAGTCATGATGGGAGAGGCTCGGTACGGATCAGGGCGAGGTGGCCGGCCAACGGTGGTCGGGGACGTTCCCCCGAGACCTTGGTCATGGTAATGCGTCCGAAGGGCCGGGGGAACCCATCGGATTGCCCGCTCGACGCCGAAACGGTTCTCGCGGTAAGGTCGATGCCGGAATGGCCCTTGATCCGGAACCATCCTGATCGAGGATTGACCCGAGTCAGGGGCCCAGCATGTCTCGATCTGTCGGAACCCTTCGCCATGAGTCCCTCCCCCACTAGCGAACTGATCCGGGGCCAGCGTCCTCCCGGCCCGACCGGGCGATGGCTTTCCGGGAACATCCAGCCCTTCCGGAACGACCGGCTCGCGTTCCTGACCGACTGTGCCCAGCGATTCGGAGACGTGGTCGCCCTGCGGCTCGGCCCGAGGAGGATCTGGGCCCTGAATCACCCGGATCTGGTCGAGGACGTGCTCGTCCGCCACAATCGCATCTTCACGAAACACTTCGCCCTCAGGGCCGCCAAGCCGACCCTCGGCGAGGGCCTTTTGACCAGCGAAGGGGAGTTCTGGCGCCGCCAGCGAAGGCTCTCGCAACCGGCATTTCACCGCGACCGGATCGCCGGCTACGGCGACGTGATGGTCGCGTACACCGATCGGATGCTCCGATCGTGGGCCGACGGCCAGCAGAGAGACGCTCAGGCCGACATGATGCAGTTGACCCTGGAGATCGTCGCCAAAACACTCTTTGATGCCGATATCGTGAAGGGGGCGGCCGATATCGCCGAGGCGATGGAAGTCCTCATGGTCAACTTCACCCGCAAGGTGAACCGACTCGTCCCCTTGCCGGGCTGGCTGCCGGTGCCGGAGAACTTCCGGTTCTGGAGGGCGATGGGCGTGGTCAACCAGACGCTCGACGCCATCATCTCCGGCCGTCGGCGCGAGGAGCGCGATCGGGGCGACCTGCTCTCGATGCTCCTGCTGGCGAGCGATCCCGAGGGGGACGGCTCGGGGATGTCTGACCGGCAGCTTCGCGATGAGGTCGTCACCCTGTTCATGGCCGGTCACGAGACGACGGCCAACACCCTGGCGTGGGCCTGGCTCTTGCTGGCGAAGCATCCGGAGATCGAAGCGCGCTTACACGACGAGCTGGACGAGGTACTCGACGACGGCCGGCCGCCAACGGTCGCCGACCTGCCGAGGCTCCGTTACACCGACATGGTCATCACCGAGACGCTCCGGGTCTTGCCGACCGTTTGGCTCCTGGGCCGCGAGGCGACCGAGGAGGTTGAGATCGGGGGATATAAAGCACCCACTGGCACAACCATGTGGATGAGCCAATGGGTGATCCATCGGGACCCGCGATGGTTCGACGAGCCGGAAACCTTCCTCCCCGATCGCTGGGCCGATGGCCTGGCCCGCCGATTGCCCCGCTATGCGTATTTTCCGTTCGGAGGCGGGCCGAGGATTTGCATCGGCAATCACTTCGCTCAGATGGAGGCCGTCTTGCTGCTGGCGACGATCGCCCGGCGATTCCGTCTGATCGTTCCCGAAGGATTCACTCCCCGGCCCATTCCGACCATGACCCTGCGGCCCGAAGGAGGGCTTCCGGTGCAGCTTGAGGAGCGTCGGCCTGCTTCAAATGATTGAAATCCGAACACTTAATCATTTCTAGTTCCATTGAACGATTCCCATGTGCATCGAGACGGCCCAGACCAGGAAGACCCGCGAGTGGAGTCGCCAGCGCCAGGGGGAGGAGGTCTGGAGCCCGGTCAGGTGGGGGGCGATGCTCGGGTCGTGCCGCAAGGCGGCGAGGATCTGGTTCGGGTGCAATCCGTGGTAGTGGGAGCCGGAGCGGAGAAGCCAGGGGAGGAGATCGGCCAGCCGCTCATCGGGGGTGTCCGGCAAACTCGGGAAGCACTTCGAGGAGGCGATGTCGGTGATGAGGGTCGCCCGGCCGACCGGACCGGCCAGGCGGGCGAGCAGGCGGAGATGGCCCCGGCGGATCGCCTCCATCACGGCTGTTCCTCGCGGATGGTGGTCGCCGAGGGCGTGGGCGGTGGTGTCGGTCAACTGGCTCAGCAGGCAGGTGGAGGCGACGTGGTCGAACGGCCCCGGTAGGACCAGCGGAACCCGGTTGCCGGGCCAGTTCGCCAGGGCGTCGAGGTCGGCCGGGCGGACCTCGGCGCGGGGGGACCAGGAGGCAATCGTCTCGACCATCGCGGTCAGGTCAAGCCCGCCGTGGAGGTGGATTCCCGGATGGTCGGCCACCCCTTGTCGGGCGACCCCTTCGCCGAGGGCCGTCGGGTCGAGGTCGACGAGATGGACCTCGCGGTAGCCTTCCAGAAGGGTCGGTAGGTCGAGGTCGTTGGTATTTCCCGCACCGAGGATACAGAGCCGTCCTCCCGGAGCCGAGGTGAGCAGGGTCGAGACCTGGCGACGGTGATCGGCGAAGGTGTCCCACTGACTGCGGGTTGAGGTGTTGAACCCGGCCTGTCGCTGGCGAGGATCGTGGAGCATCGACATTCGTCACGGGAAGGATTCGATCAACGCCTGAGCACAGGCGAATCCGCTCTGAAAGGCCCCCTCGATCGACCCGAGCAAGGCCCAATCGCCACAGGCGGCCAGGTGGGCTTCGGGGTCGATCAGGCAAGGTGTTCCCAGGGGGTCAACCGGCTGGGCAAAGAGCCATCGGTGGAGCGACTCGACGCGAGGCGGGCCGAGGAGGATCGCAAAGGTCTCCTCGGCGGCGGCTCGCAGAAACCGGGCGACCTCCGAGGGATCGCGATCGCGGTGGGCCTCGGACCAGGCGTGATTCGCCTGGAGAACCAGGGCGGGCGACTCCGGTCGGCCCGGCTTGCTCTGCTCGTTTGACGCCCACCGCAGGACGGGATGATCGCATCGGATGCCGTCGAACGGCAAGACGGTTCCGTCCTCGGGGGTGGTCATCCAGGCGAAGCAGACAGCCATCGGAATCGATTCGAGGGTCGCTGCCAGTGACGAATGCTCGCGAAGCAAGGCGGCGGCCTGCGCGGGGGGAGCCGTCACGATGACTGCGTCGAACGTCCCGAATGAGGAGCCGTCACGAGCGATGATCGTCCAGGAGTCCGCCGATTGTTCGATTCGATCGACATGAACGCTCATCCGGACGTCGATCCCTTCGGCCAGCCTCTGGCCGATCGTCCCCATGCCGGGGACGCCGACGAACCGGGGAGATTCGGGAAGCTCCGGGATCAAAAGGCCCGATTCGAAGCGAGCGAAGCGGCCTTGCCAGACATCAAGGCAGGACGATGCGCCCGAAGCTTCCAGAAACGTCTGGAAGGTGGGGTCGGTGATCGAAAACCAGGGGGGGCCGTGATCAAAGGAGAGCCCGTCCATCGACCGGGTCGAGGCGCGGCCTCCGGGGCGCCGCCCTTTGTCGAGAACGACGACGGAGTGCCCGCACTCACGCAACCGACGGGCGGCGGTCAGCCCGGCAATCCCAGCCCCGATGATCCCGAAACGCTTGGGCATGAGTCGATTTCTCTCGGATCAACGGAGCGTCATCAATCCGAGGCGGTCGAGGACCTCTGGAATCTCGGACTTGAAGCGGAAGAAGCCGGCGGTGGCAAAGGGCCAGAAGGCGTCATCCCACTCCTTGCGGAGCACGGCGAGCGTGATGCCAGCCTCTCGAAGCGGCTCGCGGAGTGCATCGACCCGCTCTCGGGCGGGCCCCTGGGGAGACTCGGCGGTGACGATCCGGTCGATGCCGTGCCGCTTCGCCCAGTTGAGGACCGGTTCGAGCCAGTCGCCGATCGGGTCGAGGCGATCGGTCGGGGCGTCGAAGACCCGAGCGGCGCGATCGAGGGCGTCGTCCATCGCTCCGTGGGTAAAGGCACGCGGCAAGGGGCCGACGGGCATCGGCGAGCGGTCGTCGAGGTTGACGATTCCGGCAAGGGCCACGACCTGATCGGGGTCGAGGCCGAGGGTGGTGGGATCGAGGTCGTCCTCGGTCACGAGCAGACCGACCGGGCCCTGGCCGGGGCGATCGGCCGGAGGCAACGGTCGGGGGCGAGGGGGAGGAGGGCCGGGGATCGGCTCGGCGGTCGTCGTAAATCGCTCGGTGGGACGGAACCGACCGGACGTGAAGCGGGCAATATTCCCGGCGCTGGCCAGATAGGTTTTCCCCTGCGTCTGAAGCCCGGCCACCCATCGCCAGGAGAGGGTGTTCGAGGCCGGGTCGCCGTCGAGGAGGTGGCGGAGGAAGAAGTCGGCCCCAAGGGCCCAGGGAAGACGCAGGGTGAAGATCCAGAGGCTCGCGAACCACATGCGGGCATGGTTGTGCAGATAGCCGGTCGAGATCAATTCGTCGGCCCAGTGATCGAGGCATTCGATGCCGGATCGGCCGGAGATGGCGGCCTCCCAGCGATCGCGGAGGCGGCGGTCGCGCTCCAGCTCCGCGAGAAGGTCAACGACGTCGGACCGGTAGGATCGCCAGACTCCCGGCCGGAGTTCGAGCCAACCTTTCCAGTAGGTCCGCCAGCAGACCTCCTGGACGAATTTCTCGGCCTGAGCGAGAGAATACCGCTCCAGCACCTCGCCGATGACTTCCTCTTCCCGAACGAGGCGATGACGGAGGTACGGGGAGAGGGTGGAAACGTGAGAATGCTTGCCCGGGCCTTCGTCGAAATTGCGGGAATCGGCATACGCCCTGCCGGCGCGGGGCAGAAAGGCGTTGAGGCGGCGGAGGCCCTCGGCGCGGGTCGGGGTCCAGGGGGACGAAGCAGAGGCGTCGGCCATCGACGATTTCTCAACAACAGCGGCATCGGGTCCCGGGCGGGAGATGTCTCCCGATACCCTAGGCACCCTGTCGAAAAGCGTCCAGCCGACGGAGGATGCCCAACGATCAGCGGTCGGAGGTTGGCGACTCCGTTCGGCCCCCAGGGCCAAGGATGAGATCCAGAAGCACGCGGACCTCGCGATGGGCCTCGACCGGATGGCGCAACGGCAGTTCGGCGTGGACCTCGTACCGATTGCGACGCCCTTCCCGCACCCGAGAGAGATACCCCCCCTGCTCCAGATCGGCCACGATCCGCTGCACCGCTCGCTCGGTAATGCCGACCCGTTCGGCCACCTCGCGTAAAAGACTTTCCGGCTCTCGCGCGATGCAAAGCAAGACGTGGGCATGGTTACTGAGGAATGTCCAGTCGCTCCCTCCGGTGGTTTTCGAAATTGGCTCATCTCCCATCGCTTGACTCCCGATGGAATATGCGATAGATAATACGCGAAATCAGTGTCGCGTTTCAAAGAGCGTACGTCGGACCCCGTCCGAAGGGTTGCCCCAGTGTAACCCGTCGCAAGGGCCTTTGCCGATGAGGCGTTTCCTCGGCGCGTGGCTTCGAGGTTCTTTTTCTTCAGGAGAAGGGGGTCCGATGTGATCGACCGCAGGTCCGAGCGATGGGAATTTGTGCTCCTCGGGGCGATTGGGGGACTGACAGCCCTTTCAGCGGCTCTGGTGGTGGCCCAGGGGGTCTCGCCGATTCCGATGCGAGGGGCTGGGCTGGTGATTGACCGCCTCAGCGCCTCGTTGAGCTTGCTCGTGGCGTCGGTCGGGGCGATTACCTTTCGGTTCTCGCAGCGATACCTGGACGGTGATCCGGGGCGTCGGGCATTCCTGATTCGTCTGGCGGCGACGGTTGTGGCGGCATATCTCTTGATGCTGGCAGATCATCTGGTCGTGCTGGTGGGAGCCTGGACGTGCACGAGCCTGGGACTGCACGCCTTGTTGACCCACGAGCGAGGGCGAGCCGAGGCGCTTCGACCGGCCCGCAAGAAATTCCTCATTAGCCGGCTCGGCGACGTGGCTCTGATTGGGGCGATGGGGGTGATCGGCCTGGTCTGGGGCACTCTGGAGCTGTCGACCTTCCTGGAACGGGCGTCGAGCGGCGGGAACGATCTGGCGGTCGGGGTGGTGGCGATTCTGGTGGCGGTCGCGGCCCTGACCAAATCCGCCCAGTTTCCGTTTCATAGCTGGCTGCCCGAGACGATGGAGGCCCCCACGCCTGTCTCGGCTTTGATGCACGCAGGGATCATCAACGCGGGGGGGGCCCTGCTCTTGCGGTTTGCCCCGGTGATCGTTCAGGCGCCGGCGGCCCTGGTAATGCTAACCGGGGTGGGGACTCTGACCGTCGTGCTGGGGCTCTTGGCGATGTGGTCGCAGGTGAAGATCAAGCGAACGCTGGCCTGGTCCACGGTGGCTCAGATGGGCTTCATGATGGTGCAGTGCGGCTTGGCGGCGTTTCCGGCGGCCTGGCTTCACATTCTCGGGCACGGGTTGTACAAGGCGTGGAGCTTTTTGCGATCGGGCGAACTTCCCGGACCAATGCGCCCGATGGGCTCCTCCTCTCCGGGTCGGGTCCTGATCCTGGCCACGCTGGGAACGCTCGCGGCGATTCCGGCCTTGATGCTGGCGAATGCGGTGACGACCTTCGATCCGATGCACTCTCCCGGGGAACTGGCCCTGGCGGCGATCGTCGCGCTGGCGATCGGTCAACTTTGGGTCGCACTGCTGAGGAATCCCGGCGTCACGCCGGGGCGAGTGGTGGGAGCGATCGGAGGAACGATTGCGGTGGCCCTGCTCTCGTTCGAGTTGTACCACCTGGCCGGTCTCTTCCTGGCTCCGGTGCTGGGGCCGTTGGTGCTGCCGACGGGGCCGATCGCCTGGGTCTCGGCCGCGCTTCCGGTAGCGGCGATGGTGGCCTTGATCGTCTCGCAGAGCCTCATGCCGGTGCTCGTCAACCGATCGATCGGCCGAGCGTTTTACGTCCATGCCTTGAACGGTTTCTATTTCGGGGCGATTGCCGACGGTCTGGTTGACCGGGTCTGGAGCCGCCTCGCTCGATCGCGGAGGGGGGTTGAAGGTGCCTGAGACCTTGATCACGACGGAAGAGATTGACGGCCAACAGATTGCCTCGGTTCGAGGCATCGTCGATCGGGTCTGCCGACGCATTCCTCCGCTCTGGGATCTGGAAAATTACGTGGCGGTGAACCCCTTCCTCGGGTTCATTGAGCGGCCGATCGACGACGCCGCCCGATCGGTGCGTGATGCCCTCGGTGCTCGCGTCCTGCCCGAGCTTTCCGCTTACCGAGAGCGATTCGCGTCTGGGGCCTTCAACCGGGGCGACCTGGAGTCGGCCGCTCGCCGAT
The DNA here is from genome assembly GCF_012958305.1 of Tautonia rosea. Taxonomy (NCBI): domain Bacteria; kingdom Pseudomonadati; phylum Planctomycetota; class Planctomycetia; order Isosphaerales; family Isosphaeraceae; genus Tautonia; species Tautonia rosea. The sequence continues at coordinate 248,962 of NZ_JABBYO010000009.1, forward strand.
CGGGGCATGCGGCCGATTCCCTCACGGCGATCCTGCGCGGGAACGATCCGATTCCCACCCGACCCGCCAGCTCGGTCCAGACCTTCACCGAACGGCTTGACCGAGAGCGAGGAACCACCTGGGACGATGCCGTCGTTCGGCAGATCACCCGTTGGTGTGCGGTGCATGCCTCGGGAGGGGGGACGTACTGGCGATTGCCGGGCAACCCGCTTGGGCTCTTTGCCTCGTGGCGCGAGGCCGCCCGCTACGACCGAAGCCTGGAAGTGCTCGGCCTGAAGGGGTGGAGAGCACAGATCGCCTCGCTTCCGGAAGATGCCACGGCGGCGATTGCAACCGTGCTGGATCGGCTGGGCATCGCAGAGGAATCGCGAGACGCGTATCTCGCTCGATTGCTCGGCGGGGTCTTCGGCTGGGCCGGCTTCTTCCGTCGCGAGAGTTGGGAACGGGGAGACGAATACCCGGCGACCGTGGCAGAGTTGCTCGCCATTCGCTGTAGCGCCGACTGGGCGGTCGCGTCGATTCTGGGAGCATCCGAATCGGCCGAATCGCCACGATCCGTCGATCGCACCCTCAATCCCGAGGACGAATCGATCCGGGCCGTCTTCCAGGATGCCCTGGAGAACGGCTACGCTCGGCGATTGTTCGCGCGCTTCCACGCTCCGAGCGAGCAAGCCGTCAGCGATCGACCGTCAGTGCAGGCGGTCTTCTGCATCGACGTGCGATCGGAGGTCTTGCGAAGACACCTGGAGGCGCAATCTGAGGCGATCGAGACGAAAGGCTTTGCCGGATTCTTCGGCGTCCCGCTGGCCTGGAAGGGGGACGGATCGGGCGCAAGTGCCCGGTGCCCGGTCTTGCTGAAGCCGGCCGTGACGGTTGCCAGCGACACGGCGCCGAAGTCCGCGGTGGTCAACGGAACCGCCAAGCACCTGATTGGGGCGCCGGCCTCCGCCTTCGAATTCGTGGAGATTCTGGGGCCTGCCTATAGCCTCGGCCTGGCCGTCGACGCGATGGCCATGCGATCGCCGAAGCACTCGACCGAAGGGAAGGCCCCGTTCGGACTCGATGCCGACACCGAGGGGGTTGGCATCGCCCCTCCGGCGCGGGTCGAGTTGGCGGCGGGCATTCTCAAGAACATGGGCCTACGCGATCGGTTCGCCCGACTCATTCTCTTGTGCGGCCACGAGAGCCATAGCAGCAATAACCCACACGCCGCCGGACTGGACTGCGGCGCATGTGGGGGTCACGGCGGGGCGATCAACGCCCGGGTGGCCGCGGCGTTGCTGAATGATCCGGCCGTTCGGAAGGCGCTGGCGGGCCTCGGCTGGGAATTGCCAAGTGACACCCACTTCCTGCCGGGTGTGCACGACACGTCGGTCGATGAGGTCACGTTGCTCGACCTCGATCGTGTGCCGTCCTCGCACCAGGGGGATCTGGACCAACTTCGCGGCTGGCTCGACCAGGCTGGAACCCTTACCCGGGCCGAACGGGCCGGGGCGCTCGGCATGCCGGAACGGCCTCCTGGCCTGCTGGCTCGATGGCTTCGGCGACGGGCGCGGGACTGGTCGGAGGTCCGTCCCGAGTGGGGCCTGGCCCGCAACGCCGCCTTCATCGCCGCGCGACGGACCCGAACCCGGGGTGTAAATCTCGAAGGCAGGACCTTCCTGCACGATTATGACTCGGATCTCGACGAGGATGGATCGATTCTCACCCTGATCCTTTCCGCACCGATGGTTGTGGCCTCGTGGATCAACCTGCAATACTTCGCCTCGACGGTCGACAACAACGTCTTCGGCTGCGGGACGAAGACCTTGCACAACCGGGTCGGATCGCTCGGGGTGGTTCTGGGCAACGGCGGCGACCTTCGCACCGGCCTGGCGATTCAATCGGTCCACGACCGGAACGGCCACTGGTTCCACGAACCGCTGCGGCTTCAGGTTGTGGTCGAGGCTCCGAAGGATCGGATCGACACGGTGCTTGACCAGCAACCGACCGTGCGATCGTTGGTCGAAAACGGCTGGGTGCGTCTGTTCGCCCTCGATCCTGCCGGCTCGGAGATCGCGCAACGACTCCCCGAGGGAGTCTGGGAAACGGTCCACGATCCGGAAATGCAAATCGGCGATCGCAAGAAGAAGGCAATGCTCGCCTCGGTTTGAGCGGACGCGCCCGGTCCTGCTGGCCTTGGCCGCCAGAGGATCGGGCGAACCGAGGGTCGGGGAAAGGAGCTGCACCACGCCGTCTCGTACTGCCCAAAGGGGGCAGCCAGCTCGACTTGAAGAACGGAGCGGAGTTTCGACCTGGAATCGGAGGCTTCGCTTGCCTCCATCCAGAGGAGCAGTTAGACTACGATTTGTATCGAAGCCGCTTGCGAGAGGCGGCCTGAAATCGGCTAAGATAGCCCCGACGAGCGCTCTTTTGCGCCCGATCGGGGCTTTTTTGTTGCCATGTGAAACCGTTCCCCTCACCATCGACGGTGGGGCCGCCGGTGGCACCGTCGCCCCCGCAAGGATTGAGGCAACACCGATTTCTTGCCGCTCGCACGGAGGAGGTCCGAACGTGGACAGAAGATCGGTGACGGTCGACGGGAATGAGGCTGCTGCCTACGTCGCTCATCTCACGAATGAGGTGGTCGCGATTTATCCCATCACGCCCGCCTCTCCCATGGGAGAGCTGGCCGATGCCTGGTCAGCAGCAGGCCAGGAAAATATCTTCGGCGTGGTGCCCGACGTCATCGAAATGCAGAGCGAGGCCGGCGCCGCCGGTGCCGTTCACGGCGCCTTGCAAGCCGGAGCCCTGACGACGACCTTCACGGCCTCGCAGGGCTTGCTGCTGATGATCCCCAACATGTTCAAGATTGCCGGCGAGCTGACGCCGACCGTCTTCCACATTGCGGCCCGATCGCTGGCCACGCACGCCCTGTCGATCTTCGGCGATCACAGCGACGTGATGGCTTGCCGATCGACCGGCTGGGCCATGCTGGCTTCCAGCTCGGTCCAGCAAGCGCAAGACCTGGCCATGATCGGCCAGATGGCCACGCTGGAAGGCCGTATTCCCGTGTTGCACTTCTTTGATGGGTTTCGGACCTCGCACGAAGTCAACAAGATCGAACAGCTCTCGCCCGACGACGTCCGATCGCTGATCGACCCGAAGCTGATCCAGGCGCACCGCGATCGGGCCCTCTCGCCCGATCGGCCGGTGCTGCGCGGATCGGCTCAGAACCCCGACGTGTTCTTCCAGGCCCGAGAAGCGTGTAATCCTTTTTATGCGGAGATGCCGGGGATCGTCCAGCGAGCTATGGACCGATTCGCCGCACTGACAGGGCGACCGTACCGATTGTTTGAATACTCGGGCGCTCCCGATGCAGATCGCGTGATCATCGTGATGGGATCGGGGGCCGCCACGGTGGCCGAGACGGTCGAGGCCCTGATCGCTCGCGGTGAGAAGGTTGGGATGCTCGAAGTGCATCTGTTCCGCCCCTTCTCGGTCGCTGCGTTTGCTCAGGCACTTCCGGCCAGTACGCAAGCAATCGCCGTGCTCGATCGGACCAAGGAGCCCGGGGCCATTGGAGAACCCTTGTATCAGGACGTTCTCACGGCGTTGATCGAGTCTGATGGCATCAACGGCGCAATGCCGAAGGTGATTGGGGGCCGCTACGGACTGTCGTCGAAAGAATTCACGCCGAGCATGGTCAAGGCGATCTTTGATGAACTGAACGCCGAGCAAACGAAACGTCGATTCACCATCGGCATCGTCGATGACGTGACCCACCTGAGCCTGAAATACGACCCCGAGTTTTCGACCGAACCGGACGATGTGACCCGAGCCGTCTTTTACGGACTCGGCAGCGACGGGACCGTCGGCGCGAACAAGAACTCGGTCAAGATTATTGGCGAGAACACACCGCTTCATGCTCAGGGCTACTTTGTTTACGACTCGAAAAAGTCAGGGGCGATTACCGTTTCTCACCTGCGATTCGGTCCTCGACCGATCAACTCGCCGTATTTAATCACCCGGGCGAACTTTATTGCGTGTCACCAGTACAATTTCCTCGACCGCATGGACGTGCTGGAACTGGCCGAGCCCGGAGCGACCTTCCTGCTCAACTGCCCGCACAGCCCGGAGGAGGTCTGGGAAAAACTGCCGGTCGAGATTCAGGAAACGATTCTTGAGAAAAAGATTCGATTTTACGTGGTTGATGCGTTTCGCGTTGCCGACGATGCCGGGCTGGGCCAGCGCATCAATACCGTGATGCAGACATGCTTTTTTGCGCTGGCCGACATCTTACCCCGCGACGAGGCCATCGCCCATATCAAGGACGCGATCAAGAAGACTTATGGCAAGCGCGGCCAGGTCGTCCTGGAGCGGAACAATGCGGCAGTCGATGGTTCTCTTGTGGCCCTGCACAGGGTAGAAGTCCCGACAACGGTTGCGGGGAATCGACGACGATTGCCGGCGGTTTCGGGTACGGTACCCAGTTTCGTGGAACGGGTCACGGCCCTGATGATGGCCGGCAAGGGAGACCTTCTTCCCGTCAGCGCGCTGCCGGTCGACGGTACGTTCCCGACCGATACCGCCCGCTTCGAGAAGCGAAGCATTGCCCAGGAAATTCCGATCTGGGATCCGGAGCTTTGCATTCAGTGCGGCCTGTGTTCCTACGTCTGCCCGCACGCGACCATTCGGATGAAGGTCTTCGATCCGGCGTCCTTGAACGGCGACGCGGAGGTCTTGCCCAATCGTCCCTGGAAAGGAAAGGAGTTTCCGGGCCAGCATATGACGATTCAGGTGTATCCTGATGACTGTACAGGATGCGGAGTTTGTGTCGATGTCTGCCCGGCCGTCAGCAAGGAAGTGTCCAAGCATAAGGCGATTAACATGGAGGAGAAGACTGACGAGGTCCTCCTCCAGGAACGTGCCCGGCTCGATGTCTTCGAACGCCTGCCCGAACCTGACCGGGCAACCGTCAAATCCGAGACGGTCAAGGGATCGCAGGTTTTGCTTCCGCTCTTCGAGTTCTCGGGAGCCTGTGCCGGATGCGGCGAGACGCCGTACCTTCGGCTCATGAGCCAACTGTTCGGTGATCGTGCTCTGATCGCCAACGCCACCGGCTGCTCCTCGATCTATGGGGGGAACCTGCCAACGACCCCCTGGTCGACGAACGCCGACGGCCGAGGTCCCGCCTGGGCGAACTCCCTGTTCGAAGACAATGCCGAGTTCGGCCTGGGATTCCGCCTCGCCGTGGATCAACTCGAAGAATACGCCAGGACGCTGCTGAAAGGGATGGCCGGATCGATCGGAGACGAACTCGTTCATGCGATTCTCGATGCCGATCAACGGACTGAAGATGCGATCCACGAGCAACGCTCGCGCGTCTCGACCCTGCTGCAACGACTTGAATCACTTGAATCGCTTGAGGCGGCCTCGCTTCGCAATGTCGCGGAGGTGCTCGTTCGCCGGAGCATCTGGATTGTGGGAGGCGACGGCTGGGCCTACGACATCGGCTTCGGTGGGCTCGACCATGTGATGGCTTCTGGTCGCGATGTGAACATCCTGGTTCTCGATACGGAGGTTTATTCCAACACGGGTGGACAGGCATCGAAATCAACCCCCCGCGCCGCTGTTGCAAAGTTCGCAGCCCAGGGTAAAGGGATCGCCAAGAAGGACCTCGGCATGATTGCCGTGGACTACGGCAATGTGTATGTCGCCCAGGTGGCCATCGGGGCCAACCCCTTGCAAACGCTCAAGGCATTCCATGAGGCCGAATCGTACCCCGGCGTGTCTTTGATTCTGGCCTACAGCCACTGCATTGCGCACGGCATTCAGATGTCGACCTCGATGTCGCATCAGAAGGAAGCGACCGCCAGCGGCTACTGGCCCCTCTTCCGACACGACCCGAGACAGGCGGGTGAAGGAGCGACCCCGTTCCACCTTGACAGCCGAAAGCCGACGCTCCCCTTCCGGGAGTTCGCCATGAAGGAAGCCCGCTACGCCATGCTCGCACGGACCAATCCGACCCGAGCCGCGGAGTTGATGAAACTGGCCCAGCGAGACATCGACGAGCGCTGGCATTTCTACGAACAGATGGCGGGGGTCGAGCGCTCCGTGCCGGATCGCGTGAAAGGGGTGGTGTCATGAGCGTCGACCTGCGAACCTCGTATCTTGGATTGGAGCTGTCCCATCCGGTCGTGGTATCGGCCTGTTCACTTGGCTTTGATCCGGCCAACCTGAAACGGATGGAAAACGCCGGAGCGTCGGCCATCGTCTTGCCTTCGCTGTTCGAAGAACAGATTGTGCATGATCAAATGGCCGTGCATGAGTTTTACGAGTTCACCTCGGAGAAATTCCCCGAAGCGCTCAGCTTCTTCCCCGAGATGGACGACTACAACACTGGCCCGGAAGCCTACCTTCGGCTGGTCGAGCAGGCCAAGCGGTCCCTGTCCATTCCCATCATTGGAAGCCTCAACGGTACCTCTGCGGGCGGTTGGACACGCTATGCTCACCTGATTCAGGACGCTGGGGCCGATGCGCTCGAATTAAACATTTATCATCTCGTCACCGACCCCGGCTTCGATGCCCAGGCCGCCGAGGCTCGCTACCTCGAACTGGTGGCCGAGGTCCGGAAGGCGGTTTCTATTCCGCTCGCGATCAAGCTTGGACCCTTCTTCAGCGCCTTGCCTCACATGGCGACCAGACTGGTCGATGCCGGGGCCGATGGGCTTGTGCTGTTCAATCGGTTCTACCAGCCGGATATTGATCTGGAAACGCTCCGCGTTGTGTCTCGACTGGTACTGAGCACCAGTGATGAGGTCCGTTTGCCGATGCGATGGATCGCGATTCTCTCCGGTCGTGTGAAGGCCTCTCTAGCCGCGACGACCGGGGTGCATACGCCGGAGGACGTCTTGAAACTCTTGCTCGCCGGCGCTGATGTGACGATGGTCGCATCCGTACTCTACACGAGAGGAATCGACCATCTGCGCGTGCTCGTTGACGGCGTTCGCTCCTGGCTGGAAGAGCACGAGTACACTTCGGTCGCACAAATGAAGGGAAGCGTCAGCCAGGTCAATGCTCCTGACCCGGAAGCCTTCGAACGAGCAAACTACATCCGAACGCTTGTTGATTTCACAAGTTCCGAATCGACGCGCTGAGCCGTTCTTGGCCCAGCGGATCGGCTGCGGGACGGAGCCTGAGTCGCCTCGTCCCGAAGACTCAACGCCTGGGAGCGCGTCACCATGGGCAATCCCGTCACAAAAGGTCGTCCCCGACCCACAAGCCCCGGCACTCACCCAAGTGGCGATGATCGATTCCGGTATCTTGATGCCGCGATGAAACGGCAACGCTACCGACCTGATGCCTTGATCGAAGTCTTGCACACGGCTCAGGAATTGTTCGGCTATCTGGAGCCGGATTTGCTCCGTTACGTCGCCCGCGGCTTGCGACTACCTCCCAGTCGCGTTTATGGAGTCGCCACGTTCTACCATCTCTTTACCTTTCATCCCAAAGGAGAACATACCTGCACGGTTTGCACCGGAACCGCCTGCTATGTCAAGGGAGCTGATACCTTGCTTGGCGTGGTCGAACAACTGACGGGGACGCCTCCGGGCACAACCACCGCCGATGGCCGCATCTCGCTCGAAACGGCCCGATGCCTGGGAGCCTGCGGACTGGCCCCGATCGTGGTGTTCGATGGCAAGGTCGTCGGCCAAATCACCCCTGAGGAAATCGTAGATCGCGTGAAGGGATGGCTCGATCATGGATCTTGAGGATCTCATTGCCCTGGCCGAAGCAGAGCAGCGCGACCGAGCAGAAATCGAGGTTCGCGTGTGCACGGCCGCAGGTTGCCTCTCCTCGGGCTCTCGACCGGTGGTCTCGGCACTTGAACGCGCCCTTGCGGATCGGGGGCTGACCCCTCGCGTGCGACTGCGAGAGGTCGGATGCATGCGACTCTGCTGCGAGGGACCCCTTGTTGCGATGGACGTTTTGGAGACCGTTTCGTCCCCGGAACCTTCGCTTTATGGCAAGGTCACTGCGGGCCAAGCGTCTGTCCTGGTCGACGTCATCGACAACAAACAGGCAACGACGGAGGGGCTCCAACCGATTGATTCGAATGGTCCTTTTTTCTCCCGTCAACGCTCGGTCGTTCTCGAGCACTGTGGCCTCGTCGAACCGGAGCGCATCGAGTCGTCCATCGCGCTGGGAGCCTATCGCTCGCTTCATCGAGCACTCCATGATCTGAATCCCGCCGAGGTTGTGGAGCTAGTCACGCGAAGCGGTCTGCGAGGCCGAGGCGGTGCCGGCTACCCGACCGGCTTGAAATGGGCCACCGTGGCCAAGATGCCTCCCGGCCAAAAATACGTGGTCTGCAACGCCGATGAAGGTGATCCGGGCGCGTTCATGGACCGGAGCATTCTAGAGAGCGACCCCCACCGAGTCCTGGAAGGAATGGCCATCGCCGCCCATGCGATTGGGGCCGATCAGGGTTATATTTATGTTCGGGGAGAATATCCCATCGCAATCTCACGGCTTGATACGGCCATAAGGCAGTCCAAGCGACTGGGTTTGCTTGGGAGTGCGATCTTCGACTCGACCTTTAACTTCCGGGTCGATCTCCGCATTGGGGCCGGTGCCTTCGTCTGTGGCGAGGAGACGGCGCTCATCCACTCGATCGAGGGATTACGCGGCACGCCAAGACCTCGGCCCCCTTATCCTGCCGAGTCAGGACTTTGGGGGCATCCGACCCTGATCAATAACGTCGAGACCTATGCCAATATCCCGGTCATTCTTCGTGAAGGAGCGGATTGGTTCACTCAAATCGGAACCGAGCATAGTAAAGGAACAAAGGTGTTCGCCCTGGCCGGGAAGATCCGCCGCGCGGGGATTGTCGAAGTTCCCATGGGAGTTCCCCTCCGTGACATCGTCGACCAAATCGGGGGGGGACCTCCCGAGGGTTCCACCGTCAAGGCTGTTCAGACGGGTGGGCCGTCCGGAGGTTGCATCCCTGCGGAATTGCTCGACACTCCGGTGGATTACGAATCGCTCAAGGCACTGGGATCAATCATGGGTTCCGGCGGTATGGTCGTCATGGATCAGGATGACGATATGGTGGGCGTCGCACGGTATTTCATGAAGTTTTGCATGGATGAGTCGTGCGGCAAGTGCGTTCCGTGTCGCGCCGGCACCGTTCAAATGTATCGCTTGCTTGATCGGATTGAATGCGGAGACGCGACGAACGACGATCTCGTCTTGCTGGAAGAACTCTGTGATCTGGTGCAGCACGCGAGCCTCTGCGGTTTGGGACAATCGGCTCCGAATCCGGTCCTGAGTACCCTGCGATTCTTCCGACACGAATATGAGTCGCGATTCGTGGAACCCACCGGCCCACGATCGTCCTCCGTTTCCTCTGAAGCGAGGTGAACTCATGGCCGTCAAAACGCTTTCCCTCGACGGTCAGCTCATCAGCGCCCGAGACGGGCAGACACTGCTGGAAGCGGCCCGAGAATCGGGGGTTTCCATCCCGACGCTCTGCCACCTCGACGGCCTCGACCCTGTTGGGGCCTGTCGGCTTTGTCTGGTCGAGGTTAACGGTCGCTTGATGCCCTCGTGCCTGACCCGAGTTGCCGAGGAGATGGAGGTCTGGACTCAGACGGAGCGACTGCAACGCTATCGGAAACAGATCGTCGAACTGTTATTCGCAGAGCGAAACCACATCTGCTCGGTTTGTGTCGCCAACGGGAATTGCGAACTTCAAGATCTGGCGATGCGACTCGGAGTGGATCATCTCCGCTACGCTCCCCAGGAACCTCAATGCGAGGTCGACCTTTCTCACGAGCGATACGGTCTCGACCATAATCGATGCGTGCTCTGCACCCGATGTGTTCGTGTCTGTGATGAGATCGAAGGGGCCCACACCTGGGACGTGGCCGGACGAGGAACCAATTGCCGTGTCATTACCGATCTGCACCAACCCTGGGGAAGCGCAAGCACGTGCACCTCGTGCGGAAAATGCGTGATGGCCTGCCCGACTGGGGCACTTTTTCATCGCGGCGCGTCGGTTTCGGAGAACGTTCACGATCGCGAGACATTGCATGCGCTCATTCTCGCCCGGGAGGAAAAGCAATGGCTCGTTTAAGGCTGGCGACGGTCTGGCTGGGGGGATGCTCAGGATGCCACATGTCATTTCTTGACATGGATGAATATTTGCTTGAACTCGCAGAAATCGTCGATGTCGTGTTCTCTCCTTTGGTCGATTCCAAGACCTATCCCGAAGGAGTCGATGTTGTCCTGGTGGAAGGAGCGATTTGTAACGTCGAGCACATGGAGATGATTCATCGCGTCCGATCGAACTCGCGCGTGCTCATTTCCTTTGGAGACTGCGCCGTCACCGGTAATGTCTCGGCCATCCGAAATGTGCTTGGTGGAGCCTTGCCGGTGCTCAAATGTTCGTACGAGGAACGATCGGACCCGGCCGGAATGATTCCCTCTCCGAACGACATTGTTCCTCAACTCCTTGACCGAGTTGTGCCGGTTCATGCGGTGGTCAAGGTCGATCTGTTTCTCCCGGGCTGTCCGCCCTCAGGTCCCATGATCCGCACGGCCCTCGAGAAGGTCCTCGCCGGGGAGACGATCGACCTGATGGAGCATCACCTCTCATTTGGAGGTTATGGTCGTCCGAGGAACTCGGAGGGATCTTCGACCGCTTCGTCATCCTCAACAGCACCCTCGTGAATGAAGGGGTCGAAGATCATGGGACAGCGCATTGTGATTGATCCGGTGACCCGGATTGAAGGGCATGCCAAGATAACCATTCAGTTAAATGATGACTATACCGTTGCCGATGCTCGCTTCCACGTCACCGAGTTTCGCGGCTTCGAGCGATTCTGCGAAGGCCGTCCCCTCTGGGAAATGCCTGGCTTGACCGCCCGGATTTGCGGGATCTGTCCGGTGAGCCATCTCATCGCTTCGGCCAAGGCAGGCGACGCAATCCTGAGCGTCCGCATCCCTCCTGCCGCGGAAAAACTGCGGCGGCTTATGAATCTTGGTCAGATTGTCCAGTCGCATGCGCTGAGTTTCTTCCACCTCAGCGGGCCTGACTTGCTGCTTGGCTTTGACAGCGATCCCACCAAGCGCAACGTGTTTGGGCTGGCCCAGGCCGATCGAGAGACGGCTCGACACGGTATCCGCTTGCGGCAATTCGGTCAGGAGATCATCGAACTGCTCGGCGGAAAAAAAATCCATCCGGACTGGTGCGTTCCGGGGGGCGTTCGGGGATTGCTCACGGATTCTGCACGAGACCACCTCAAACATCGACTCCCAGAAGCCTTCGAGACGGCTCGATATGCGCTCGACCTGATCAAACGCTTGCTCGACCGCTATCCGGACGAGGTAGCCGCGTTTGGAAATTTCCCGACTCTGTACCTCGGCCTGGTCGCTCCCGATGGATCGTGGGAGCACTATGATGGTTTACTTCGCATCATGAGTTCCGAGGGTACGATTCTGGCCGAGACCCCAGACGCCAGCGGTTATCGTGACCTCCTCAGCGAAGCTGTTCAGTCGGATTCGTATCTGAAGTCACCTTATTACCGGCCCCTCGGACTTGCCGAAGGAATGTATCGGGTTGGCCCCCTCGCTCGCCTGAACCTTTGCGATCGCATGGGCAGTCCCCTCGCTGATGACGAACTGATCGAATACCGCCAGCGGGGAAGCAGAATCGTTTCCTCTTCCTTCTGGTATCATTATGCAAGACTTGTGGAAATTCTCGCGTGTCTTGAACGGATCGAAGAACTGATCGACGACCCGGCGCTCGGATCGAATCACCTTCGAGCCCAGGCCGGCGTCAACAGCCAGGAAGGTATTGGGGTGAGTGAAGCCCCCCGAGGGACACTGTTTCATCATTACACGGTGGATGAAAATGGCTTGATTCGATCGGTGAATTTGATCATTGCCACCGGGCAGAATAACCTTGCCATGAACGCCGCCGTGCTTCAGATTGCGCGTCACTGGATCAAGGGTCCGCAGATTCCCGAAGGCGTGTTGAACCGCCTTGAGGCCGGAATCCGGGCCTTCGACCCGTGCTTGAGCTGCTCGACCCACGCAATCGGTCAGATGCCGATTCTCGTCCAGTTGATTGCTCCGGATGGATCGGTTCTCGACGAGGTGAGACGATCGTGATGGCAGAACACCTCATCGACCCCACCCGTGGTGGGAAGGTTCTCATTCTCGGTTTTGGAAACGTCCTTCGAGGAGATGACGGCATTGGCCCTCGTGTTGCGGAAACGGTGGCCGGCTGGGACCTGTGCGGGGTGGTCGCCCTTGCGGCTCACCAGTTGGTCCCTGAGTTTGCCGAGCCGATCCACAAAGCTCGCGTGGTGATCTTTGTCGATGCGGTTCGTTCCAGCAACAGTGAGTCCGAATCCGTGAGCACGATCCCACTTCATCCTCGCGCGACCGCCTCTCCGCTCGGTCACGTGAGCGACCCCGAGCAGCTGCTCGCACTGGCTCGAGATGTTTTCTGCCGCTGTCCACCAGCCTACCTGATCCGAGTTCCCGCCTCCGACGTAAACTTGGGCGATTCCCTCTCTCCCCTTGCCGAAGCTGGAATTCATAAAGCTTTCGATCACATCAGCACACTTCTTTGCGAATATGGCGTCTCCGACTTGCCTGAATCGCCTCAGAACATTTCTCAATCCGAGATGGCCTTGCCCCCGTCGAACTCCTCGACCGAGGAGACCCGCGAGCGAGCGATCATTCGATGATCTTTTCCCAAGCCGAACAAGCCAACCGTTCTTCGGAACCAGACGAGTCCTTTCGCTCATTGATCCAATCGCTCTCGGAGCCTCAATCCGGCCCCCACGCCGACAATCTGATCACGAATGAAGACTCCTTTACGCGCATCGTTGGTGTTCTGGAGCAACGGGCACGTCCAGACGGTGTTTACCTCGGCGTTGGCCCCGATCAGAACTTCTCGTATCTTGCCCGATGCGCCCCATCGCATGCTTTCGTGCTTGATTACCGAAGACGAAACCTGATTCTGCATCTGCTTCACAAAGCTTTGTTTATGCTTTCGGAATCCCGGGTTGCCTACCTGACCCGGCTGACCGCCCGGCAACCCGCAGACTTGCCCGACGATCCGACTGCTACCCAGCTCGTCGAGGCATTTACGGCGGCCCCGTTCGACGACAGGTTGCTGGAACGGACCCGCGTCGAGGTCTTCGGCCTGATCCGAGCATTTGGGATCTTGAATAAGTCCGATTGGGACGACCTCTCACGTATTCAGTCGCGGCTCGCCGGGCCGGGGATGAATGCCAGGTTTCTGGCAATGCCCATCTATCCCACCTTTGGCAAGCTCATCCAAACGACCGACCGGAAGGGCCGTCCTGCGCATCTGCTCGCACAGGAATCCTCGTACCGCGTCGTCCGAGACGCCCAGCGAAACGATCGGGTCGTTCCCCTGGTGGCCGATCTGGCCGGCTCTGGTGCCCTGCCCCGCCTGGCCGACTGGCTCGATCGTCGAGGACTGAAGGTTTCGGTGGTTTACGTTTCCGATGTCGAGTTTTTCCTGCTTCGCGCCGGGAAACTGGACGCCTATGTGGCCAATCTCGACCGCCTGCCAAAGCATGAAGGTTCGCTAATTATTCGGACCAGCACCCGCGAGATCGATCATCCCGATCGTGTCTTGAGGGACAGTGCAACCACCATCCTCCGGTCGCTTCCCGCCTTCCTCGACGCCGCAAAGAGCGGGCACATCACCCATCCCGACGACCTGTTCACCGCCGATGCGTGAGGTCGAGCGACGCGTCGACTCGCAGGATCTGTCGGGCCGCCTCGGTCAGATCGGAGGCGATGAGATCGGGCGCAGAAGACGACAGGTCACGCCCATTCCCAGTGATCAGGACTGTCCGGCATCCGGCGCGTCGGCCGGCCTCGACATCGTCGGGAATGTCGCCGACCATCCACGATCGAGACAGATCAATGTCCATTGATCGAGCAGCATCGCGCAACATTCCCGGCGCCGGTTTTCGGCAGTCACATGCGATCGCATACGCCGCAACGCGTCCGTCGGGGTGATGAGGGCAGTAACGGAATCCGTCGAGCCTCACCCCCTGCTCCGTCAGCAGCGTCCTTAATCGCTCCTCAACCGGGCCGATCGCGGACTCGGGAAAAAAACCTCGGGCCACTCCTGACTGGTTGGACACGACCACCAGCAGATAGCCCGACCTGGCAAGCAACCGGAGTCCCTCGGCCGCTCCCTCGCAAAGCCGGATCAATGACGGATCAACGTTATACGGAACGTTTTCAATGACAGTGCCGTCCTTGTCAAGGAAAACGGCTCGTCGTTTGCTCATGCGGTATCGGCTTCCAACGTGATCGGATCCAAGGATATGGGCGTCCTTGCTCATCCACTGAGCCAGTCGTCTCGGTGTTCGGCGACGAAGGCGTCGTCATTCAGGTCGGGATAGCTACGCGTCACTCGATCGATTTCCTCACGCTGTCCGGGGCTGAGCCCTTCGTCAGGGTCGAGACACCAGATCCCTTCCAGCAACCCCTGGCGGCGGAGAATCTCGTGCAACCCGGCAATGCACCCGGCAAAGCCGTTGGCGGCATCGAAGAAGGCGGCATTGGCGTCGGTCACGTGAGCCGACTGGCGAAGCAATGCGATTGTGAGGTCGGTCGACGGCCGATCGCCCGAGGTCGCGGCATGACAGGCTTCGAGCAGCTCCACGGCCTTCTTCGTCCAGACGGCCCAGTGACCGAGCAAGCCTCCCACGAACCGGCGCTCAACCCATTCGGAGCCGACCGGGAAGCGATAGGGCGAGATCAGATCGTGCACAATCGCATCGTCGTTCCCTGTGTAAAGCGCAAGATCGTCTCGACCCGACTCGACCACGGCCCGGACCACGTCAAGCGTCCGGTAGCGGTCAAACGGTGCGACCTTGATCGCCACCACGTTCTCGATCTCGGCAAACGACCGCCAGAAGTGAAATGAATGGTCCGGCCCTCCCACCGCTCGCTGGAGGTAAAACCCGACCAGTGGCAGCACCTCGGCCACGGCTCGGCAGTGGGCCAGTTTCGCCTGGTCATCGTCTCCGGCCACGGCCGAAAGGCTGAGCAAACCGGCATGATAGCCCAGGTCGCGGAGGATTGTCGCCTCGGTCACGGCCTGATTGGTTGGCCCGCACACGCCACCGACGCGGATCAAGGGCTGCCGACTCCGAGCATCGGCGCGATCCATTTCTTCCGCCGCCAGGGCCAGCACAGGTTGGAACAGGCCGTACTTCGATTCCCGAATGGCAAACTGGGTGGTATGAACACCAACCGCCAGGCCGCCGGAACCCGCCGCGGCATAATAGCGGCACAGCGCCCGTTGCCGACGCTCATCGAGTCGACGACCCGCCGTCAGGGCGAGCGGCATGGCCGGGATCACCGCCCCCGATCGTAAGCGATCGCGAACCTCAGGAGGAAGCGAGGGGGGCATGTTCACGCTCCGAACGTCGAGATTCGATTAAACGCATCCATAAAAAACATCCATGTTATCCGCGTGGTTCTTCAATGAGTGAGGTTTCCGATCAGAACCGACCGTCTCGAACCTCGAAGCGTGTCGGCTTGTCGAGTAACGGATTCCCGCGGAGCAGCCAGTCGGCAATGAGCGAGATCAAGTGATCGGTGGAAATGCGAGGCGGGCCGAACAACGAGGCGGACAACTGGGCATTGCTCAACAAGGCATCCGGCGCCTCGGTGCCGGTGATTGTTGCCGAGCGACCGAACCGCGCGGCAAACTGCTCGGCCACGTCGCGCACGCGAAGCGTTTCCAGCCCCGTCACGTTCAACAGGAAAGGGGGAGTGGACACTCGTCCAAACGCCGCAAGCGTCATGGCGTTGGCGTCGCCTTGCCAGATCGTGTTGAAGTGTCCCATCGACACATCAATTGGCTCTCCGGCGAGCACCTTACGTCCGATATCGACCAGGACGCCGTAGCGCGGTTCGACCGCGTAGTTCAGGCGGATCAGGGCCATCGGAATGGTGTTCGTCCGGCTGAAATACTCCATGACCCGCTCTCGGCCGACGCAACTCATTCCGTAGTCCCCCACCGGGCGGAGCGGGTCCGATTCGAGCGATCCGCCGCTCTCGACCGGCACGAGCGGGTAGACGTTGCCGGTTGAGAAAGCCACGATCCGACTATCCCGGAAGTTTCGGGAGACCAGGCCTGGCAAGAAACAGTTGACCGCCCAGGCCGTCGCCTGATCACCGCTCGCGCCGAATTTGAATGCAGGCATGTGAACCACATTCGGCACGTCGGGCAGGCGTTCGAGCTGGTCGGGATCGAGCAGGTCGCAGCGAATGGTCTCGATTCCTCGGTCCTTCAGCCAGGCCTCGCGCGAGGGGTCGGAGAAGCGAGCCACACCGATGACCCGACGGTTGACCCCCGCCTCGTCCGAGGCCCGCCGGGCCATCCAGGTCAGGGTCGGCCCCATTTTCCCCGAGGCACCGAGGACGATCAGGTCTCCCTCCAGCCGCCCCAATGCCTCAACCACCGCCGGGGTCGGCTCCGAAAGCAGCTCATCAAGGTGATCGACGTCCCGAACCGCGTCGAGTTGGTTGAGGTTGGAGTGAGCCACGATGGACCGTCCCGCGTCTTGATGGTGATGGAGAGGGGGCCAAGGGTTTCTCGATGGGGCTATTTTCCCGAAACCTGATCCTAGGCTGATTTCCTCGCCCCGATCCGTCAAGAGACGGGTGCCGGGCCTCGCGGCGAAGATCCGCAAAGTCCTCGGAATCTGCAACTTCAGTGTCGATCCACTCCGGTCTTATCGATCACAATGACGTGGAGTCCGATGAACGTCATTCCGCCAAAACCTCTCGGCCGATCCGGCCGATTGGGGATCACGGGGAGATCTCGATCATCGCGATCGGTCAGAGTCCCCGGAGCCCCTCGGAGTCGGCGATGGAAGAGGCCTACCTGGAATTGCTCCGCGACGTTCGGCGCAACGGCGTTCGGAAACCGACCCGGGCGGTCTTGCCCTCAACCGGCCAGAAGATCGACGCGCTGAGCGTCTTCGGCCGGCAGTCGCGGTACGACCTCCGCGAGGGCTTCCCCGCCGTCACCACCAAGCGGCTGGCCTTCGGGCCGGTCGTGCACGAGCTGATCTGGTTCCTCAAAGGGTCCTCGAACATCGCATATCTCAAGGAGCATGGCGTCACCATCTGGGACGAGTGGGCTGATGCCGACGGCGAGCTTGGGCCGGTCTACGGCCGCCAGTGGCGCTCGTGGCAGGCCCCCGACGGCCGCACGATCGACCAGATCGCCGGACTCGTGCAGGGGATCGAGCGCCTCAAAGTCGACCCCACCGATTCCATCGGCCGCCGCCTGATCGTCTCCGCCTGGAACCCGAGCGACATCGACGACATGGCTCTGCCCCCTTGCCACACCCTCTTTCAGTTCTGGCTGACCGAGGGGCGGCTCTCCTGCCAGCTCTACCAGCGATCGGCCGACCTGTTCCTCGGCGTCCCGTTCAACATCGCCAGCTATGCCCTGCTCACCGTCCTGGTCGCCCATGTCACGCACGTCGAGCCAGGCGAATTTGTCCACACGATCGGCGATGCTCACATTTACACGAACCATCTCGATCAGGTGGACGAGCAACTCTCTCGGCCCCCCTTCCCGCCCCCTCAGCTCGCCATTGACCCGTCGGTGACGAGCCTCGACGACCTCCGGCGCGATCAGATCACACTGGTCGACTACCGCCACCATCCGACGCTTCGGGGAGAGGTGGCCGTATGAGATGCGCTCTCGTCGTCGCCACCAGCCCCGAGGGGATCATCGGCCGTGATGGCTCGATTCCCTGGCACCTGCCGATGGACCTGAAGCGGTTTCGGGCGATCACCTGGGGCCATCCGATCCTCATGGGTCGGCGCACTCATGAATCAATCGGCCAGCCGCTGCCGGGTCGACTGAACATCATCATTTCCCGAACCCTCGGGCCGCTCGCCAACGGTTGCGTCGTGGCCCGATCTCCGGGCGAAGCGTTGGCCATCGCTCGGGCATCGGGAGCCGACGAGGTCATGATCGTTGGGGGTGAACAGCTTTACCGAGCGTTTCTCCCCGATTGCGACGTCCTGCATCTGACCATTGTCGAAGGGGCCTTCGACGGCGATGCCCGGTTCCCGATCGAGGCCATCCACCCCGACGATTGGATCGTCGAACACCGCGAATCCTGGCCGAGCGACGAGCGGCACGCGTTTCCTCATCGCTACGAACGGCTCCGGCGCGTCCGGGCATCAGGCGAGTGATCGCGCCGGAACGTCCTCGCGGTTGCTTCGGATCACGACTGATCGAGCCGGGCTCGGGTCGCAGAAGGTCGAGGGTCGAACCCGAGTCGAAGTGCCTGCTGAGCGGCGGCAAGGCTTCGCGAGGTCAGGGCCGTCGTGAACGGGTGGGCGGGCACCACATGTTGCGGGTCGGAAAGCTGATCGGCCAGGGTCAGGGCTGATCGGGCCAGCTCGGTCGCCCCGGCAGATCGCCAGAACCACGCCATCCAGAAGAGCATCCTCCGGTACAGTTCGAGCTGTTCTCGGAGGCGATGCTCGAACAGAAAGCGATAGGCTCCGGCGTCTCGATCGGGGTCGGGCGGGGCTCCATCCCAGCGGAGCAACAGTTCCTCGGCCAGCTCGAAGGTCAACGCAGAGGTGTCGATCCAGCCCGGGCAGGCATTGAAGACCTCGGCCACGCGGTCGGGCATTTCTTCAAACGGTGGCGGCGGCACGTCGACGATCGGGTCGTCCTCGGCGATCGGCAGTCCGGCGAAGGGCCTCGGACGCACCTCGGGCCCAATCGTCCGCTCCAGCCAGTAGCGCAGCGCCGGGGTCGTCTCGGGACCGCACAGCAGCAAGGCCCCGGCGAGCAAGCCAAGCGCCAGCTCGTGATGCCCCTCCACCACGTCGCAATCGGGCCGGGCACGCAGATCGGCCAGCAGCGACTCGGCCGGTTCCGGGTCGGCGATCGTCGCGATCCGGCCCACAACCTCACGAACCCCGCCGATCACGTCGCAGGCGAAGGCAACCCCCACCCGACGGTCCCGATCCGGCTCCTCGGCCACCAAAGCAATCTGGCCTCGACCCCGGCCGTCGAGCCCCGAAACCAGGCTGGCCACGATCGTCGGCCTCGACCGCAGCGCAGGCAGGCCGCGTCCCGAGCTTCCCCGACCGCCGAGCCATCGCCTGGCTCTCGCGGCGACCTCCGGATCGGGATGGTGCGCGGCCAGATCGACCCAGATATGCTGATGCGGAACGTCCTCTCCGTCCGATTCCTCGGCCAGACGGCCGGAGGCTTCAAGCGCCTCGATCGCCGATCGCCGAAGGCTCGGATCATGGGCGTAGGAGAGCAATCGCAAAACCTCGGCCGTGCCCGGACCAATCGCGCCTCCGTGGCCCAGCTCGGTCACGATCTCGGCCCGAACCTCCGGCTCGATCTCAGCCAGCCCCTGCAACGCGAACCAGACGTCCTCGGGCTCCTCCTCGATCTGGTCAATCAGTCCTTCCAGGCTCGCATCGTCGTGGTCGAGGGCCTCGATCAGTTCTTCGCGCAGGGTAAAGAGCTCGGGCCTGGCCTCGATCCGGCCGGTCCCTTCCAGGACCTCGATCGCTTGGTACAGGTGATCGACCGCCAGGTCCGGCTGATCGAGCAAGGCATCGGCCAGTGCATCGTACAGGTCGGGGTCGCCCAGCGCTTCAACAAGCCGAAGGGCCGCCGCACCCCGGGGGCTGGCCAGATTGGCAATTCCGAATCGCACCGCCCGGTCGAGTTGCTCGTCCGACACCGCGTCGAGCGCCGGGTGATCGAGCAGATCCTCGATGCTGACTTCATTGGCCAGGCCGGCCAGGAGATCGAGCAACCGATCGGCGTCTGACGATGATCCAGGGCCGACGGATTCGGGGCCGATCGGAGACGGGGGCATCTGGTGGCTCCTCATCCGTCAACGAACGCGAACGCACGAACGACATCGCGCACCCGCTCATGACTTGGCAGCTATTTTACGGATCGAGACCGCATCTTTCCATCGCAGCCGATCTCCCCTCGCTCGTCCTCCGAGATCAACACGGAACACCCAGACACTTGTGCCGACACGTCAACCCGACTGCAATGGAATCAGCCGAGCTGCGGCGGCCGCATCATGCCTCGCCACACGAGCCCGGCATCAATCCCATCATCGTGCGATTTTCCCCGATCTCTTCCCGATTTCCGATGCGAGCATCGTCTCTGACTCGGAGTCCGTCCCGACCTCTCGCAATGCGCTGTCGTCCGGAATGTTTGGTCCCTGGACCCTCTGCAAGGATGGAGGATCGCCATGCTCACCCCCCAGATCGAGCTTACCCCGCGCCGGCCTGCCGTCTGTCACGATGCAACCGTGACGCTCGACCTCTTGGTGCGGATCACGCCCCCGAAACCGGAAGGATCGCCCAGGCGTCCCCCGCTCAACCTCGGGCTGGTGATCGACCGCTCCGGCTCGATGGGAGAGGCTCGCAAGATCGACTACGCTCGTCAGGCGGCCCATCTGCTGGTCGAACAGCTCTTGCCTGAAGACCGCGTCAGCATCACCATCTTCGACCATGAAGTCGTGACCATCGCCCCAAACGCCCCGGCGACTCGCAAGCCGGCCCTCCTCCAGGCAATCGCCGAGATCGTCCCCCGCGGCTCGACGGCGCTGCACGGCGGATGGGCCGAGGGGGTGGCACAGGTCGAATCGAATCGGATCAAGGAGGGCCTGAATCGGGTCCTGCTCCTCTCCGATGGACTGGCGAACCAGGGCCTGACCGACCCGAACACGATCGCCCTGGAGGCCAAACGCGCCAGCCTGCGAGGCGTGAGCACCACAACGCTCGGACTCGGGAATGACTACAACGAGGACCTGCTCGAGGCGATGGCCCGATTCGGTGACGGCAATTATTTTTATGTCGAATCACCGGTGCAGCTCTCCGCGATGTTCCAGACGGAGCTGCAAGGCCTGATGGCCACCCTCGGCCGAGGAGTCCGTCTCGCCGTCGAGCCGGCCGAGGGGGTGGTGCTGTCCGACGTGCTCAACGACCTGGAACGCCTGCCCGAGGGCGAACTGGCCTTGCCGAACCTCATCGCCGGCATTCCGATCCTTGTCTTCCTCCGGCTCTCCGTCCCCCCCCGATCCGAGGCGGGGCCGCTTTGCTCGCTCCGGCTCTCCTGGGAGTCTCCCGAAGGAGAGACCCGGCGCGAGTCTCAGACGCACTACGCCGCCCCCGAGGTCATGCCGATCGAATGGTGGAGCGCGATGCCCGAAGACGCCTCGGTCGTCGAGCAGGAAGTGCTCCTCATGTCCGCCCGAGCCCAGAAAGAGGCCGCGGCCGCGGCAGATCGGGGCGATTACGGCTTCACGAGATATGCCCTACTGCGCACCGAGCAGTTGATCGCGAGCTCGCCGGTCACCCCGCTCACCCAGGAGGAGATGGCGAATCTCAAAGGCACGATCGAAGCACTCGAGGCCCGCGATTACGCTCGGATGACGAAACGCGCCAAGCACCGATCCTATCAGCGGAGCCAGAGCCGCCCCGATCCTCCCGAGCCACCAACCTCCTGAATGAACCGGGCGCTCGACCTCAATCGAGCCGGAGGGGAATGATCACGTCCTCACCCGCATCGTAGAGCCCGCACCAGCCATCGGCGACAGCGTGAACAATCACCACGCATCGCCGATCGGCCGGCAAGGCAAGCGGTTCGTGTCCCTCCCACGGCAACGGCCCTTCGGGAGTCACGGCCCTCCAGCAATGCCGATGACCCGCGAAGGCTCGACGCTGGGAAAAGCCGGCAAAGTCGGCCGCAAGCTGTTCCGCAGTCGGCGGCCACTCGTCGAACATCCAGAGGTCGAACACTTCTTCCGGATTCCCGCGCGGTTCGACGTGCTGGACGAGCACCTCGCCCTCGATCCAACGCGGTGTCAAGGTCGCCATGTACGCCAGGACCTCGGGACCATAGCGGGTCCTCATCTCCTCGCCAGGGTCGACACACAGCCCATAATCGTGATTGCCCCAGACCCCGGGCACCCTCGCCTCCCGGAGCAATGTCACGGTCTCCGAAAGCCGATGCCCCATCTCGACAACGTCGCCCAGCATGACCAAGCGGTCGGCTCCGGCCTCGCGGAGCCGGTCGAGGGCCTGCCGCAAGCGATCCACATCCTCGTGAATGTCCGCAATTAGTCCCAGCTTCATGAGCTGCCCCCATCCTGGCTCGTTCCGAACGCTCCGACCCTACATCCGGGGGCCTTCAGTCCAGGCCAGGTCGTTCTCACTCTCGATGTCGGCCACCTCGTAAAGATCGGGATCAACCTCGGTGATGAAGCGGCTCGGCGTGGTGATGATGCTCCCCTGCCCCGGCCTCGAAACCATCAGCGGGTAAACCAGCCAGAGCTCGTCCATCGCCCGGGTCACGGCGACATAGAAGACCCGGCGCTCCTCGTCCTCGCCCCCCGACTCGGCCAGGCTCCGGTCGCCGGGGAAGCCGTGTTCGACCAGCCGGGGGACGATCACCCGGGACCACTCCAGCCCCTTCGCCTGGTGGATCGTGCTGAGCACCAGTTGCTCGCTCGGGTCGTCGTGGTCCTCTCCCAGTGAGTCCATCCCGTAGACGTCCCCTGCAAGCAACATATCGGCGATGAACTTATCCAGATGATCGTACCGCGCCGCCAGCACCGAGAGCTGCTCGACGTCGGCCAGCCGCTGGTCGTGATTCTCGTACCGCGCCTTCGCCACCGCCGGATAGCCCCCCTGGAGCACCGCGAGGATCGCCGCCGACGGGTTCGCCTCGGGCTCGGCCTTGCGGATCGCCCGCAGGTCGGCCACGAACGCCGCGAATTCCCCTCGCGTCTTGGTCGGCACCAGGGCCATCGCCTCGGGAGTCTCCAGCGCCGCCAGAGGATTCTCCGACGCCATCAAGCGAGCCCGAATCGCCGCCGACTTCGCCGGACCGATCCCCGGTAAGAGCGGCAGCAACCTTGCCCAGGCCGGCTCATCCTTCGGGTTCGCCTGGACGCGCAGGTAAGCTAGCACGTCCTTGATGTGTGCCTGCTCGAAGAACCGGACCCCACTCCGCACCGTGTAAGGAATCCCTCGCTGAGACAGTTCCCCCTGGACCAGGATCGAGTCGTGATGGTTCCGGTACAGGATCGCGATCCGAGACAGCTCGATCCCCTGCTCCCGCCATTCGAGGACCTGCTGACAGATCAGCTCGGCCTCCTCGTAGGCATCGGCCGTACCCACGACCAGCGGTTTCGGCCCTCCCGGCCGATGCGACACGAGGGTCTTCGGAAAGCCCGAGCGGTTCTGTGCGATCGAGGCATTGGTGAAGGCGACGATCTCGGGCGTCGATCGGTAATTCGTCTCCAGGCGGAAGACGCGGGCCTCGGGGTTGCGATCGGCGAACTTGAGGATGTTGTCGTAGTGAGCGCCCCGAAACTTGTAGATTGACTGCGCATCGTCTCCGACGGCCGTCAGGTTCCCGGCCCCGGCCCGGGCGATCGCCTCGACCAACTCGACCTGCACGAGGTTCGTATCCTGCATCTCATCAACCAGCAGGTGACGGAAGGTTCGACCCAGGGCAGCCCGCTGCTCCTCGTGATCGTTCAGCAAGCTCGCCCAGAGCCCGAGCAAATCGTCATAATCCATGCAATTGGTCGCCCGCTTCCGGCTCGCGTAGGCCTGAGCGGCGGCCTCGACCTGCTCGGTGAGCTGGAACCAGTCGGGAAATCGCTCGGCCACCAGATCGGCCAGTGGGCGTCGGGTATTGAAGGCGAAGCTGATGAGGTGCTGCACCGATGCCGGTTTCGGCGCGTATCGGCCCGAGCCGACCAGCCCGGCATCCTCCATCGCCAGCTTGATCAGATCGCGCTGATCCTCTCCGTCGAGAATCGTGAAGTTCGGATCGTAACCGACCACCCGCGCCGCTTTTCTGAGAATGCGGTTGCCGATGTGATGAAACGTCCCCGCCCAGACCTTCACCGCTTTCGGACCAATCAAGCCTTCCAGCCGAGCCACCATCTCCCGGGCCGCCCGACGCGTAAACGTCACGAGCAGAATCGACTCCGCAGGAACCCCCCGGGCGATTAAATACGCCACTCGATACGTAATCACACGCGTCTTGCCCGATCCCGGCCCTGCCAGAATCAGGTTATAACCGTCTGGAGCCGTGGCCGCGGCCCGCTGCTGATCGTTCAGTTCCCGTTCGAGGCTCGCCCGGAGACGATCACTTCCCGGCTTTTGTAAGCGGATTTTTCGGGTCATGAAAATACCTCGATCGGTACCGACTCCGTTGGCGCTCCGGTGCCCCACGGCCCGGGATCGCTTCAAGCGGTCTCCTGAAGCGTGTTTCGTCGTCACGATCTCTGATTGTAGAAACTCGGCGCGGAAATTGGGACAGTCACGCCGAACGATCGTTACGCCTTCGCGTCCCTTGAGTCCGCCATCCTGCATCAGGACCCAAACCGACTTACAATGAGTCGCCAGTCGCACCCTGCCCAAGGCCGATCACCTTTCCCTCGATCGGTCGTTGCCCCCGCTTCAGGAGATCATCGCGCTCATGACTCGCTGGAACCTGGCCGACCTGAATTACAACGAGATCAAGGACTCGCCCCCGTTTGAGGTCGCCGTCTTGCCGCTCGGCGCGACCGAACCGCACAACCTGCACCTGCCCTACGGCACCGATACGTTTCAGGTTGAGGTCATCGGCCGCCTCGCCTGCCAGCGGGCTGCCGATCGAGGGGCGCGGGTCGTCCTGCTCCCCGCCCTGCCCTACGGCACCGAAACCAACCAGATGCGCTTCCCGATGGCTATGAACCTCAACCCGTCAACCCTGGCCCGAGTTGTGGGTGATCTGGTCGACTCCCTGGCGACGCATGGCGTGCACAAGTGCGTCTTGCTCAACGGCCACGGCGGCAACGACTTGAAGTGGTATTTGCGCGAATCGTTCGGAAAATCGCCGGTTCACCTGTTTCTTTGCAACTGGTATCAGGTCGCCGCCGATCATTACGGCCAGATCTTCGAAGATGCCGGCGATCACGCCGGAGAACTGGAAACCAGCATGGGCCTGGCCCACTTTCCCGACCTCGTCCACATGGACCAGGCCGACGACGGCGCGACGGCCGCGACCCGCTTCGAGGCCATCAACCGAGGGTGGGTCGGCATCACCCGCCCCTGGCACCTGCTCACCACCAACTCCGGCGCCGGCAATCCTCACCCTGCCACCGCCGAGAAAGGCAAGGCCATCACCGAGATCGTCGTCGATCGCCTCGCCGGATTCCTCTCCGAGCTTTCGGCAACGCCACTCTCCGAGCAATTTCCCTACTGATGGATGTTCTCAGCCGCCGTCTCCGAACCCAGCACCGGCCTCATCCAATGGTTCCCCGGAACGCCCATCAGGGTTGAAGGAACCGCCCGTGCCAGCGGTTGAGATCACCACGTCCACGACGGGGCATACGCATGGATGTTTGCGCGGCGAGCGATCCCGCCTGGCCATCGCTCCCGCGTGTTTGAATCATGAGAGATGAACACAGTTTAGGATCCTCTCGAATCTTGATCATCAGGTCGCGGAGCGATTACACTAAGGATGTGTCCGTTTGGAATCCACGCGAATCCACGCCTCGACGAGCCTCGCCCTGATGATGCCCCGTCTCCTCTTCCCCAGCCGAGCGTCGAGTCTGCTGATCCTCAACTCCCTGTTCTTGGCCGTTGGCTGTGGGACAAGCGCTCCTGAAGTCGCTCCCCGCACAAAAACGTTTGAGCTTGATGGAGTGGTCCGAGCCGTCGATACCGAGAAGGGCGTCGTGAGCATCGCCCATGAAGACATTCCCGACCTGATGCCGCCGATGCTCATGGACTTCCGCCTGGAAGACCTGACCCTCCTGGAGGATGTGATCGTTGACGACGAGGTGAGCGGCCTGCTCGAAGTCGATTACGACGACCAGAGCCAGATCACCCGGCTCGAACTCGTCGATCTGGTCGTCACCCGTCCCGCCCCCCCCCGGCCTCCCGGAGCCGACCCCATCGCCACGCCGTCGCCCCCCCCCACGCTCGAACCCGGTGAGGCTGTGCCCGACCTTGTGATGACCTCGCAAAATGGAGAAGTCTTACGGCTCTCGGAATTACAGGGACATGTGGTCGTATTGACGTTTATTTTTACACGATGCCCTCAACCGGAATACTGCCCGTTGATGGATCGCAAGTTTGGCGAGCTGGCAAAACGAATCGCCCGATCCCCCGATCGCGCCGACCAGGTTCGGTTGCTTTCCGTCAGCTTCGACCCGGAATACGATACGCCCGAAGTCCTGGCCGAACACGCCCAGCGGGTCGGTGCTCAACCCCCTCTCTGGACTTTCGCCGTGGCTGATCACGAGGCGCTTCGCGAGGTGGCCGCGCCTCTTGGGCTGACGTACGCCCCGATGACCGACCAGATCGTGCATAGCCTCAGCACCTCGGTCATCGCTCCCGACGGCACCCTGGCCCGCCTCGAACTCGGCAACACCTGGACTCCCGAGGAGCTGTACGGCCAGGTCCGACAACTGCTTGACACCACCGGCCCGTGAGCATGGCGGGCATCCATCGTCGCCTTCCCAACCGATCAACGCCACTGAGCACCCGTTCTACCCCGACCGGGTACGAAACAGACATGCGTCAATCGCTCGAACACTCGCCTTTTCTTGCCTGAGTATTCGTGAATCGCCATCGTGCGGCCTCTCGTGATTTTGGGATGCGAATGGGAACATGACGAAGTACCCTTGACGAACAAACGAACAGAATGCGCTGAGGGTCGCTGATTCCATTACCCAACACATATAAAGCGTTCGACGAACCCGAGAATCGAAGACGCCGACCTGTGAGCATGCTCGACGGGGTCGCAAACCCGCAAATCTTAAATCGTTTTGGATAACGTCTTGCAAAACAAGCACGAGTCGATATACTCCTCCCAGAAGCGCATGGCGATGGCCGCCAAAAACGCTCTGCTCTCACACTTTCGACGTAGTCCGATTTCATCACGAGTCCTGAGAAAATCATCTCTCAGGACTTCAGGTATCACCAACAACTTGTTCGAAGTGTGATCTGATGTTGTTTCTTGACGAACCGGTGATATAATCGTCAATGTACGTACCTCGTTCGTGAGAAACGCCTCTCCTTTCACTATCACTCGGCTCTGCATGCGTTTTCCGGCAACGGCAGAGTCCACCCCTCCTGGAGGATCCTCACCATGGCCGCGACAAAGACGGCGACCCGGTCCGCATCCCGGTCCGCAACGGCTTCGAAGAAGAGCCAGAAGGAAGCCGATCTGCGGGCGCAGCAGGCCCGCCGCGCATCGGTGCTGCTCAAGCACGTTAGCGATCCGACCCGACTTCAGGTCATTCTGATCCTTTCCGAAGGTGAGCGCCACGTCGGTGCACTCTGCGAGCAGCTCAGCCAGAGTCAGCCCGCCGTCAGCCACCACCTCGCCCTGCTTCGCCACGGCGGCATCATTGCTCCGCGTCGCCAGGGAAAGAACAACTTCTATAGCCTCACCGAGACCGGCGAATCCCTCGCCGCTGTCGTCAAAGGGCTGATCTGATCTGATTCCGATCTCGTCCGGCCGGAGGTCCTCGCGGCCTCCGAGCCGGACACCCTGTTCGAGTCGACCCCGCCCCCTCCTCGCTTCTCTGCTGACCTGTCTCGGCCGATCTCATCTCGACCCACGATCTGCTCGATCGAGGCGACGTTCCTTCCTTCGCCTCACAATTCGGAAAATCCGTCGTTTCTCGGGCCATTGCTCAAGACGCAAACCAGACCGATATGAGAGAATGGTGTGGGTTTCCTCCGGTCGTCCGTTGATCCGAGGCGCTGCACCGTGACGCAACGAGGTCTTGATCGCTTCTGGCACGCAATCGGCTCGGCCCCTCCTCTTCGACTCCTGGTCTGGCATCGGAGCCGGCACGGACCGATCGAGCATTGTCTGCCCCGCCCGTTTGCCCTCATTGGCCGCACGTCCCCGGCCGATCTGATCCTCGATCATCCCCAGATCAGTCGCAGACATGCCTTTGTGCAAGTCATCGGCAGTCGAGCGTATTGTCTCGACCTGGGCAGCCGCTCCGCGCTTGCATGGAATGGCCGATCGCGCCGTTCGGGATGGATCGAACCGGGACAGTTCGTCGAGATCGGCCCCTACCGCATCGGCTTGCCCGCGCTCGCCCCCACCTTCGCGACTCACAACCCGTCCGACACGTCGAGCCCGGCTCTTGCAACCGATCTGCGCGTCCTGCTCGAACCGAATGGTCAGGGCAGGCCAGCACAACGCGATTACGAGATCAATCGCCTCTTTACCCTCGTCGGGCGCGCCCCCGAGTGCGACCTCAGGCTGAGCGATTTGAGCGTCTCTCGCTATCACTGTCTCCTGATCCGCCTCGGACACGAACTTTGGGTCGTTGATCTCCTGGGCCGCGGGGGGGTGGAAGTCGACGATCGTCCCGTCCCCTGGACGCGGCTGGATGATGCATCCTTGCTCCGCATCGGCCGCGATCGCTTCACCGTTCGCCTCGTCTCTTCAAACTCACGACCGATCCCCGAGGCGAGTTGCCTGCCGTTCACTCCTCCTCGATCCAACGGATCGTCCCCTCCGTCGCATCCCCCTGAGCCTCTGGCCGAGCTTCCCGCTCTGATCGAGCGGCCTGCGCTGCCCGTACCGACAAACGTCTCGCTTCCCGTCTCCGTCGAACGCCCCGAGCACGCCGAGCTGACCCGCCTGGCCGAGTCGATGATTGCTCCCTTGATCGACCAGTTCAACGCGATGCAGCAGCATCTGTTCGATCAATATCATCAGTCCATGATGGAAATGATGGCCGTCTTCGCCAGGCTTCATCACGAACAGCAAGGGCTCGTCGATCGCGAGATGCGGAAGATCCGGCGTCTGACCCGCGAGGTACGCGCCTTGCGTCGGGAACTTGACCAGCAACGCAAGGCCGCGGCCACGGCTACCCCTGCTCAACTCGGGATCAAGCAGACCGTCGATTCCAAACCGATCGACCCCGGACGACCTGCCGAGGCACCGGGACCTTCCGAAGACTATCGGGAGGCTCAGGCCCGCATCATCGCCCGGATGACCGCGTTGCAGCAAGAGCGGCAGGGACGCTGGCAACGCCTGCTCGGTCGGCTGGGAGCAGGCAGCGTGGAGCAGGATCGCTAAGTCAATCTTGATCGCACACTGCCCCGTCGAGCAATTTTCGCCTCACCCCGAGGAACGAACAACACCCCGAACCGGAGCGATCGGCGATTGCCGAGTCCAGTTCGGGGCGTTTCGAGGGTGTGAGGCAGATCAAGACCAAGGTGGTCAGTCGGCGTCGGCCTGCGCGGTGACCGCCTCCGCTTGCTGGCCGGGAACGGCGATGATGGTCGTCCGAAGACTGCCATCCTCCGTGTTCCAGACCTTCACCTCACCATCCCAGCTTCCCGAGGCAAGCGAGGCGCCATCGGGTGAAACGGCAAGGCGATAGACCCAGTCCTCGTGCCCTTGCAAGGTCTGCAAGACCGCCCCGTCCGCGGGGTTAAAGACGCGGACGACCGCATCGGAGCCTGACGCCGCAAGCTTTTGCCCGTCGGCAAACAGAACCAGGTCGAAGACCGGGCCGCCGAATCCGGCAAACTCGCGGACCTGTTTGGCATCTTCGTCAGGGTTCCACATTCGGATCCGCTTGTCGCCACCGCCGCTCATCACCATCTTCCCATCCGCCGCGAAGCTTACCGTGTAGACCGGCTCTCCGTGTCCGGGGAAGGTCACGAGCGACTCGAAGGCCTCCGCGTCGAATAGCTTGCTTGTCTTGTCTCGGCTGGCGGTGGCCAGACGTTTGCCGTCGGGACTGAAGGCGATGTCGAGCACCCAGTCGGCATGATCCTCGACCTCGGCCAGGCGCTCGCCCGACTCCACGTTGAAGACCCGGATGGCCCGGTCGGCCCCGCCAAAGGCCACCCGTGTGCCGTCGGGGCTGAAGACGACGCAGAAGACCGCATCCTCCGACTCGACCAGCCGCTTCGGATCGCTCAGCGTGCCATCGTCGCCCACGGTCCAGAGCGTCGCCTGACCCGCCTGCCCGGGGCTTCCCGAAGCAGCGGCCAGGTGTTTCCCGTCGGGGCTGAAAGCGACATCGTACACTCGCTCGGCCACGCCTCGACTGCGTTCGGACAACGAGGCATCGGCGATGGCATAGGTATTCAGTTCGTGATAACCGGAGGTCATCACGGCATCACCCGCGGGGGTGAACGTCAGGGCGGTGATCGGCATCGGGTACGGGTAGGCGTCGGGAATGACGACCTCTCGGGCCTTGCTGACCAGGGCAACCCAGTCGGCCTCCGGGTCCTCGCCGTCGTACTCGGCCCCTTCGGCGACCCATCGTTCGATGATCATCCGCTTTTCTTCGGCGATCGGCTCTCCTTCCCACGGCATCAAGGGAACGCCGTCGGGGCGGATCAGCTCGACGAAGTAGCTCAGGTCCGGGTCCCCTGGTTCGAGCATGATCCCTTCACCCATCGCTCCGCCTTTGGCCAGCGAGGCGAAGGTCGTCAGATCGTACCGGCTTTCGGCCTTCTTCGGGTTGTGGCAACCAACGCAGCTCTCGACCAGAATCGGAGCCACGTCCTTCAGGAAGCTGACGCGGGGACTCTCGGCCGCCTCGGCGGCGGGAGCCTCAGGCTCCTGGGCCTCGTCCTGGGCTCGGGCCGGGGAAAGCCCGACCATCGCCGAGGCGAGGGCCAGTGCGCCGATCATAAACACTCGGATCATCAAGGCGTCGTCCTCCGGGCGGATGGTCCAATGGTTCGCAAGGAAACGGCCACGGCTCAGGATGCTCACCCCCCCTCTCCCGCCGCCACCACGGTCACGGCCAGGGGAGCGGTCAACGGGGGAGCATCCGCGTCTCCCACTTTGAAGGCGGCCGAGGCCCGCGCGTTCCCCATGCCGGCGGCCGCGTCTGCGGCGGCCGAGAGTTTCAGGGTAAACGCGGTCGCGTCGCCGGCAATGGTCACCGGCTCGGCGGTCACTCCGGCGGGCAGGTCGGCCAGCGAGAGGGTCACCTCCTGGGTGAAGGGGGCCTTGCGGGTCAGGGTCCCCGTCACCTCGACCGACTCTCCCGCCTTGATCTCGACGGCCGGCGCGGCCAGGCTCAGGTCTCCCGGGGGCACCACCGTCACGGTCACGGCCGGGACGGCAAAGGTCCGATCCACGTCGGCCACCTTCCCCTTGGCGGTGAAGGTGATCATCGCCGGGCCGATCGGAGCGTCAGGAGCGGCGGTCACGGCCACGGTTCCCGAGGTCGCCCCCTCGGCCAGCGTCGCCTTCGGCGCGGTGATCCCGGTCGGGCCGGGCAGAGCCTCGACCTCCAGGGCCGCGTTTGCTCCCTCGTTGCGGGCGAGGGTCAAGGGGACCTCGGCCCCGAAGCCTCGGGCAATCTCGATCGGATCGGTCGGAGATTCAATCGTGATCGGCGTCGGCAAGGCGTGGGCGACGGCCAGCCCTTGCTGCGGCTGGACATTGGTCGGGAACCCTCCGAGCGAGGCGAACGTCACCATCGAGTCGGCCGGCACCTCGACCGGGCCGTTCGGCCCTTCGGCCGTGCCGACCACCCGCAGCGAAACGGCCGGGATGTCCGCTTCGGCACCGGCCAACAGCGAAATCACTCCATTCGACTGCCCGGCCGGCACGGTCCCCGATCGCACGGTCAACCCTTCCGGGACGTTCGAGATCGCCAGCGTCACCGGTCCGTCGAATCCTTGCCGCACGACATTGACCGGCACGTTGGCCGCTCCTCCTCGGGGAACACTCACCTGGGCGACGCGCAGCTCGACCTCGAACTTCGGCTCGACCGGCTCGACAACCAACCGATACGGATGGCCAATTCCCCCTCGGCTGCTCAAGTCTCGCACGACAAGTGTGACCTCGGTCACTCCTTCCGGCACGTCGAACTCGGCCGAGGGGTCGGGCGAGTTCATCGAGGGGGCGTTCGGCTGCCCCTTGCCGGTCAACTCGATCTTGGTGTCGTCTCCCTGGGCAATCTGATTCCCGTCCGGCCCGAGGATTCGGAGCACGCCGTCAATGGCCGACCCAAGCAAGGCCGCCTCGACCCTGGCCCGGTACTTGGTCCCCGGGCGAACGACGGCGACGTATCGGTCTTCATCCCCCTCCAACTCCAGCCGGCCGTTGATTGCGACGGGAGGGGCCACTCGCATGGGAGCAGCCTCCGGATTGCTCGGCTCGCGCAGCTCGGGCAAGCGACCGACCACCAGCGGGGCCGGCAGCTCGACGTCGAACGGCCCGTCGAGCCCAACCGTTGTGGCCGAGATTCGGGGCCGGAAGTGCTCGACTCCTTCCGCCCGATCGAGCGAAACCGCGGTGATCACGGGCTCCGACAGGGTCCCCCCGCGAAGCTCCAGGCCGACCGTCTCACCCAGCCGACCACCGAGCGGGAACAGCTCGTCGGCCACCGGCACCGCGCCAATCACCAGGCGATACGACGGCCGGTTCGCCCCTCGGTACTGCGAGTCAGACAGCTCGACGAGGTAATCCCCATCCTCGGGCAGTTCGACCACCAGGCGGGCATCGGTCAGCAGGCCGGGCGAGTCGTCGTCTGAGGCCACATAGCGGCCCGAGGCGGTCGTCAAGCGAACCGTCGGGTCGAGCCCCGATCCGATCCGGGCGGCGCGGGCGTCGACCACAATCCGATCTCCCTTGCGACCGGGGAACCGGAAAATATCCACGTCGTTCCCGTCGGCCTTGCCGTCCACAACCGTCGGCAGGGCTACCGCCTGCGCCTGATCAACCGCGTTGTTCGGCTCTTGCTCCGCGACCTGAGGCAATTGACCGACGGAAATCAAGAACGGGTTTGAGATGCCGTCGTCCGTCCGAACCCGGATCGGGTAGGCTCCAACCGCCAGGTCGGCCGGCACGGTCAGCCGAAGCCGCCAGTTGGCCGCGTCAGACGCCTGCCCCTCCGGAGCGGCCACCACCTCCGTCTCGAACGGTGCAACCAGTTGGGGGTTTCCTTGCAGGTTCCCCCCCGTGATCGTCACCAGGGTGGCGACCCCGCGTTGCAACCCCGCAGGAGCAATATCGGTAATCGACGGCGCATCGGCGGAGGCCGGGGATGTCACCAGCCCGATCGCAAGCGTCGCCAGAATCGGCGGGACGAGGGCCATCGAGGGGCGGATCATGGCGGGCCTCCTTGGGGGGTCGTCGCGGGGAGTCGTTCAGGAGAGGCGGGTCAAATCGGCGGGAGCGTCCCGATCGCCGCCTCCGTCGGCCTTGGGCGATCGATCCGCTGGAACTGTCCACCGTCGCACGGTGTTCAATCCTTGTCAAGCGTCCAGACGGCCCGAGCCCTGGGCAACGCATCCCGGTGAACCCTCGAAAACGCAGGACGCACCTTGATCCGAGCGAACCCGCGCAACCGTCCTTCGCCCCATCGAGAACTCGTGTTGTGGCTTTTTCCCAACAAGGCTAGAGTGCCCTGTCTTCCGCCCCCGGGACGCTCGGCCTCGGTTCCGAGGTCGTCCGCAGCCCGACCGGTTCGAGGTTGAGGAACCGGGCCACGGTCGCCCCCAATCTGTGGCGGCATGCGTCGTTCGAAGGTCTGGAGCGAACTCATGCGTGTTTGGCCCTTGATCGCCGCGCTGACTCTGACCGCAACAGGTTGCGCGGGGCTGGATCTGTCCGGGTTCGACGACGAACAACTGGCCTGGATTGCCGCGAACTCCTCTTCTCCCATCGAACCCGCCGCCTCGGACCCGACAGGAACTCGTCCTCATTCTCCCGTCCCGATCGATGCCTCTCCCGAGCTTTACCAGCCCCTGCCCCCCCCCGAACCGGTCGAGCCGCTCGCCCCTCCCCAAACGTTCAGTCCAATCAGAGTCCCCCAGCCTTCGACCCCCACCACACCCAGCATCCCCGAGCCTTCGACACCCAATGCTCCAAGGGATGCCTCCGGGCCGGTCGCCACGCCCCGACCGCTCACGACTCCCGAGCCGGTTGAACCACCCCAGGTTCCGGAGCCGGTCGAATCGCTGACGCCCCCCGACCCCGTCGAGCCTCGTGAGACCGACCAGCCTGCAGCCCCTGTTGAACCCCTTGACGCTGCGTCGCTTGCCCCGGCCCCCACCATCGAACCGCCGTCCATTCCCGAGGCGACCGAACCCGTTCCCCAGCCGCCGACCACGATTCTGGCCTCTCAGACCACCCCGGTCGAGCCGGCCGAACCTCGCGAGCTGGCCATGTTCGATCAGATCGCCGGAGAGGTGGAGCAGATCGCTCAGGCTGAAGCGCCGAGGAACTTCGTCCAACCCGTCGAGCCGGCCCCACCGCAAGGGACGGTCATCGCCACCGTCGGCCCGCAGGCGATCACCCTTCCCGAGCTGACCCAGGCCATCAAGGATCGGATCGCCCGGCTCCCCGGCCGACAGCGACCGACCCGCCGCCTGGTCATCAGCATGGTTCAGGCCGAGATGGAAGCTCGGATCCTCGAATCGCTCGTCCTGCAACAGGCCCGCGTCATCCTCGATTCTCCGAGCGAACTGGAGGACCTCCGCGCCACCATCGCCCGCTCGTGGTCCGATGCCGAGCTCCCCCGCATCCTTCAACGCGAGGGCTTCGCCAGTGCCGACGCCTTCGACGCCCGTCTGAGGAAAGACGGCCAGAGCCTCGATGATCTGCGATCCGCCTACACCACCCGCGCACTCGCCCGCGAATTGATGCGCCGGGAGGGACGGTTGGATCAGAACATCGACTCCTACCTGAATCACTTGCGGACACGGTTCCCGATTCAATCCGACCTCGCGCAGGCCCGACGGGCGATGGCCCGGTAGCCCCTGGAGCGGATCTCGGTGGACGGAAGGGGTGGCGGGGTCAACCAGACCTCGTCCGAGGGAACGGAGTCCCTCGCCCTCGTGCCTTGGGGTTCGAAACGAACCCTGGCCAGGCCCGAAGAAGGAATGGAATCCCAACGATGGCAGGATCGACGGCCAGCCCCGCACTCGACCTGAGCGACATCCTCCGTCGTCGGCCCGAGAACCGATCGCCTCGGCCGGTTCCGTCCGCGACCGACACCAACCGCGGCACTCCGGACGTCGCTCGCCGAGCGGCCCGGCCGGTGCTCGAAGCCTGCGCGTTGATCAAGCGATTCGGCGCGATCACCGCCGTCAACGGCGTCTCCTTTCAGGTCGGCAAGGGCGAGGCGGTGGCCCTGCTCGGTCCGAACGGCGCGGGGAAGACCACGACCATCTCGATGATCTCCGGCCTGCTCCGGCCTGACGAGGGTTGCGTCCGCTTCAACGGTCAGCCGATTCGCAGCGAAACCGACCCAATCAAACGCACCCTCGGCCTCGTTCCCCAGGAGTTGGCGCTGGTCGAGGAACTTTCGGCTCGGGAGAACCTCCACTTCTTCGGAGCATTACAGGGGCTTGGCGGTTCCCGGCTCCGCAAGGCGATGACCGATGGGCTTGATCTGGTCGGCCTGACCGATCGGGCCGATTCGATCGTGCGAACCTACAGCGGAGGCATGAAGCGCCGGCTCAATCTCGCCATCGCCCTGCTGCACGATCCCCAGGTCATCCTCCTCGACGAGCCGACGGTCGGCGTCGATCCCCAGAGCCGCAACGCCATCTTCGAAGGACTCGAACGGCTCAAGGCCCTCGGCAAGGCGCTCATTTACACGACGCACTACATGGAAGAGGCCGAGCGGCTCTGCGACCGCATTGTCATCGTCGATCGCGGCCAGGTGATCGCCGACGGCCGCGTCAAGGATCTCTCCGCCCTGCTCGACCGCCACGCCCGGCTCCGCATCGAGCTGAGCAACCCCGGCTCGGGCGGCTGGCTCGATCACCTCTCCCTCGTGCCCGGAGTCGTTCAGGCTCGTCTGGTCGACCACGAGTTGATTCTCGACGTGAACGACCTGAAGGTTTCGAGCTCGATTCTGCAAGCGCTCGACGACCTCGGCCTGGCCGTCACACACCTGGAAAGCGATCGGGCCGACCTCTCGACCATCTTCCTGAACCTGACCGGGAGGGCGCTCCGCGACTCATGAACGCTCGACCGCTCATGGCCCTGGTGGTGAAGGATCTCCGCGTCTTCGTGGCCGATCGATACGCGCTCACGCTCTCGTTCGTCGCCCCCATCGCCCTGGCCAGCTTCATGGCGCTGATCTTCGGCGGCGTGGGGACATCGCCACCGAGCAAAATCTCGATCCGATTGACCGACGAGGACGACTCTCCCATCTCCCGCCGCATCGTCCTGGGCGCCCAGGAAGAGACGACCCTCGACGCGATCGAAGCCTCCCTCGACGCCTCCCGAGACGCCGTCCGCAAGGGGGACGCGGTCCTCTCGATCGTCATCCCCGAAGGCTTCGGCGAGGCCTCGGCCGACGCCCTCTATGGAGACGCCGAGCCCCCCGCCCTGATCTTCCTGCACGACCCGATGAGTCAGTCCGAGATCAGTCTCGCTCGGGGTCTCTTGACGCGGGTCATCCTCGAAGCCGTCACCGCCGAGGCCATGCCCGACGGCGGCAACGACGACCTGCTCGACCTTCTGGACGACGAACTCGTCGAATCGAACGCCCCGGCCACCGACGAGGCCATCGAACGGGCCGAGTTCCTCTCTCTCTTTCCCGGCCAGGACGACTGGTGGCGATCGCCCGATCCCGAGTCCGAGGCCGCCCGCCTCGAACTGGTCGACGCCTTCCCCGCCCTGGCCGATTGGTTCGAGGCCGAGCCGGTCGCCGAGCCGATCGCCTTCGAGCCGGTCGTCGAGGAACGAGTGGGCCTGACCCTCCCCTTCAAAACCGAGGAAACGTCGATCGCCCCCCGCGGCGCCGCCGGCGAACGGGCCGCCCTGGCCGCGCATGCCTTCGCAGGGATGGTCGTGCAGTTCGTTCTCTTTTCGGCTGTCGAGTGGGGCGTCGTCCTGCTCCAGGAACGCCAGCGCGGCATGTGGAAACGCCTGCGGGCCGCCCCCATCTCCCGATCGACCTTGATGCTGAGCAAGGTGCTCAGTTGTGCCATCGTCTCGCTCATCATCACGCTGGTCGTCTTCACCGCCGGAGCCTTTCTGTTCGGCTACCGGCTGGAGGGAGACCTGCTCGGCTTCGTCGGCCTGGCCGTCTCCTTTGCGATCATGGCCTCGGCCTTCGGCCTGACGGTCGCCACGCTCGGCCGAACGCCTCAAGGGGCGCGATCGGTCGCTCTGCTCGGCGTGCTGGTAATGGTCATGCTCGGCGGCTGCTGGATTCCGAGCTTCCTGTTCCCCGAGTGGATCCAGTCGTTCACCCCCGCCATCCCCACCCGATGGGCGATCGACGGCTTCGACGGCGTCTTCACCCGCGGGTTCTCGTTCGCCGAAACCATGCCGATGATCTCCGCGCTCGGTTTCTTCGGCCTCGGGTTTGCCGGATGGGCCCTGCTCGCCTTCCGATGGCACGAGCCGTGATCGTTCGGAGCACACCGTCGAGAACGGGAAATTCGACCTAGTCGGATCGGAAAGACTTTGGTAGGAATCCTGCTTCATCTCGCTGTTGACGCTCGTCGGCTGCCCTTCGGCCGACATTTGATGTGACGGATGATCCTCGATCCGCTCTGGCCTCACCGCCGTTCCCCTTCGAGAACGCGGCTGAGCCGGTCGCAATCGATTCCCGACGCAATCGGCCCAAGGTGATCACGCCCGATCGCCCTTTGCCGACGACTCGCCCCCCAAAGGAGGCCCGAGCGATGGACCGCCGCCGACGCCGCTTCGTCCC
This sequence comes from Tautonia rosea, assembly GCF_012958305.1. Lineage (NCBI taxonomy): Bacteria > Pseudomonadati > Planctomycetota > Planctomycetia > Isosphaerales > Isosphaeraceae > Tautonia > Tautonia rosea. The sequence continues at coordinate 286,743 of NZ_JABBYO010000009.1, forward strand.
CGGTTCCGAGGGCCTGGAACGCCGCCAGTTGCTCAGCACGGTCGAGGGGCTCAACGCCGCTGCCGCGCCGATCGTCTCGACCGCCGAGGCGAGCCAGGGTGCCGCAAATCGCCCCCAGGGCCTTCGAGCCCGAGCCGCCGCGCAAGCAATGGCTCAGGAACAGGCCATGCAGGAAGCACGCGAAGAAGTGATTCAGATGCGTCTGCAACGCATCGAACGCCTTCCCGCGTTCCTGCAAATGCTCGACCCGAACCGAGCCCTGCCCACCGAGGCCGTGACCGCGATCCAGGTCCAGCTGGTCGGCCTCGTCGGCCAGCTCAGCCCTCCTGCCGAACCGATCGCCGAGGGGTTCATCGACCAGCTCCGCAACGCGATTGCGCAAAGCTCGGTCAACCCGCAAACGGTCACATCGATGAACTTCGCCACCAACCGGCTGCTCGCCTCGGCCGGTGCCTCAGACGAGGCGATCACGGTCATTACCGATGGATTGACTGCCCTGGCCCAAACGGCCTCCGGATCGAACCGTCCCGTCCCGGTCATGACCAACGATTACGCCCTGGTCGTCCAGACGGCGATGGGGGTCGGCCGCCCGATTTCTCGGGCCGAGCTGCTCGGCATGCAGTCTCCCCTCAACCCGGTCGCCCCCCAGCCCGGCGCCGTCCGGCCCCCCGGCCCTCCCATCGGCGGGGCCTCCGGCCTCGGCCCGTTCTGAGCACGACACCCGCGAACCGAACCTCACTCGGCACAGCAATTGCACATCTGCTCTCTCCAGCGATTGATTGGCCCGCTCGGGCCGCTCCGCGAGATGCGAGCGGCCCGAGACCATCTCTCAAGGAGAGCAAGCATGTTGACTCGTTCGAACGCGAAATACGTGACCCTGGCCGCCTTCACCGCCGCACTCATTCCGCTGGCAATCGCTGGTTGTGGCGGTTCTGATGCGGAACGCGCCGTCGAAGATGTCGCCGGCGTCGAGGAAGGAACGGCCACCCGCACCGCCGATGTCGACGAAACGACGTACACCGTCGAGGAAGTCAAGCGCATCCGAGATGCCGAAACCGGCGAGGTTGTGGGCGAGGAAGTCAGCACCACCGATGTGACGGTCGAACAAGAGGTCCAGATCCAGCGCGAGGTTGAGATCAAGGAAGGTGCGACCAACACCGAAACCGAAGGATATGTGCCCGATCCGCTGAGCGACCAGTAACGATTGGCCAATGTTCACATCCCGTTCAATCCTCACCCCCTGATTCCCAGGGGAACTCACGTGCCGGCCCGCGGTCGGCACACTCAGCCCACCTTCGGGCGGTTTCGATCCGATTGCGATGCGATGCGAATCGGCCCGATCGGGCGACGGGGAGCCGCGCGCACGTCCCCGTCGCCGGGAGTCTCCCCCGACAGACCGTTCCCCCAACGCCTCAGATCCGCTAGGCTCGCACATCGATCCCACCCCGCCCAGGACCGGCCGGAAGGAGTCGCGATGGCGATGCCGACGAGCCCCGACCGCCCGGGGCCTCAGGCTCGGGAGGCCACCCCTCCCGGGTCCGAGGCCGGCTGGGCTGCCCGTCGGGTCTATTTTCCCGAGCTGGACGGCTTGCGCGCCGTGGCCATCGCTCTGGTTTACATCTTTCACGACCGCAACCTCGATCTGCTCGGCCTCATCATGCGGACCCTCGGCCTGATCGTCTCGATCACGCTCGACCCACTGCTGGAACTCCTCGGCCTGGGTACGATCGGCTTCCGCCTTCCATCGCTCGTCGGCACCCTGCGTGACAATGGCTGGATCGGTGTCCAGATCTTCTTCGTCCTCAGCGGCTACCTGATCGCCACCCTCTTGCTCCGCGAGCGATCCCGATATGGCCGGGTCGATCTCCGCGCCTTTTGGATCCGAAGGCTCCTTCGCATCTGGCCCCTGTACTATCTGCTGATCCTCATCTGCTGGGGTCTGATGCCCTTGATTCGAGGGGCACTTGGACTCGACATTCGGATGTGGAGCCCCGAGTCCCTGGCGCAACTCCCTTACTTCATGCTCTTTCTCGGCAATTGGTCGATGGGCTTCCAGGGTCCGGTGCCGTCCGACTCGGCCGGGGTGCTTTGGAGTATCTGCGTCGAGGAGCAGTTCTATCTGTTCGTCCCCCTGCTCATCGCCTGGGTCGGTCCGAAGAGCCGGGTCGCACTGGTGATCCTGATGATGGCCGTGGCGATCGCCGCCCGATACGCGCTGGCCATGTCGGAGGCCAACCCGCTGTTGCTCCGATTCAATACAATTGTTCATCTCGACACGTTGCTTGCCGGAGTCACGCTCGCGCTCGTGACCCACCGCCTGCCGAACCTGGGACGGGCAGGCCCCTGGATTGCTCGGGGGGTTGTCTTGCTCGGGGTCGTCGTCGTGCTGACGGTTCCCCTGGCCCGAGGAGGCCCGTGGCGCCAGGCAATTGATTACGTCTTGATCTGGGGATGGGGGATCGCACTGGTCGCCTGGGCCGCTTCCGCGCGCGATCCCTGGACGGCTGTCCTCCGCCGGCCAACCCTCGTCTGGCTTGGCAAGATCAGCTTCGGCCTTTACCTCTTCCACGAGATTGCGCTGGGCATTGCCGGCTGGCTCGGATTTGCGCTGCGGTCGATTCCCGACATGGGCACTGTGATGGTTCTGGCCTCTCCCGCCCTCACAGTCGGCCTGGCGAGTCTGTCGTATTACGCCTTCGAACGTCCGTTCCTCCGCCTGAAAGACCGCTGGACGCGCGTTCCCTCGCGGCCCATCGAACATACGCCCACGCGGGTCGATGACCAGGATCATCCGAGCCCATGTCCCGCAACCTTCGAACGGTCGGCCGGGGTTTCCGGAGAACCTCCTCGCCCCGCCTGACGTGTGCCGGTGAGCAGACCCCCCAGCAGGGATCGGCGGTGCCATCGCCCTGATTGGCGTGCCGCTCACCCGATCCCGGAAACGATCCCGAAACCGGAGACCCGGCATCCGGGTATCCGCCAGGGTACGTCTCGCAACCCCTTCGGCGCCGCGAGGGAGGAACCGCGGGCCATTCGCCGAATGTGATCGCTTGGGGATTCGAGCCGGAACATTCCGAGGTCTCCTTCCATGTCGCTTCAACGCGTCTGCCTGACGGGTGTCGTGGTCTTGCTGGTTGGTACCGTCTCCGAGACCTTCGCCCAGGTCCGTCGCCAACCCCCTCCCCGCGCCGAATCGACCGACACCCCTCCTACCGCCGAGGCTGAGACCACGTCCTCTGCCTCCCCCACAACGACCGAGGCTCCTTCGACCGAGCCGGCCCAGGCCCAGGCCGACCGCTCGTTCAACCTGTTCGGGGAAACCAACCGCTTCAACCGCTTCTCCGGCTGGGGAGGCATTGGCGGCACGATGGGCCAGTGGGGCATGAACCGCTCGATGCTCATCATGATGCCGCAGGTGCAGCAAGAGCTGGCCCTGACCGACGACCAGAAGCTCCTGCTCCGCGAGTGGTCGCTCGAAATGCGCGACCGAGGCCGCGAAATGGCCGAGGCGATGCGGCCCAACCGGGACGAGGACGACGCCCCTGGCCGCGGCTTCCCCTCGGTCGGCAACGTGATGGGGATGATGGGCATGATGACCCAGATCCTCAAGGAAAACGAGACCGGGATCGCCCAGATTCTCGACAAGGGCCAGCGGCGCCGACTCGACCAGATCGCCCTTCAGATGGAAGGCGCGACCGCCCTCGCCCGTCCCGAGGTGGCCCAGGCCGTCGGCCTCCTGCCGGTGCAGGTCGAGGCGATTCAACAGGTGCTCGCCCAGTCCCGAACGCAGCAGGTTTTCTACTGGATCCAGCAAAGTACCTCGATGTGGGGCAACCGCGGCCGACCTCCCGGCGCCGACGCCAACCGAGCCGGCACCGATCCCGGCCCGACCGCCCGGCCTCGCGGCCGAGGACGGCCCGCCCCCCCCGATCCCGCGGCGGCTCCCCCCGCCAACCGCCCGTCGTCCCGCAGCGACGAAGACGGCGACGACAATCCCGCCGCCCGAGCCGAGCGTGAGGCCCGCTTCCGCGAGCAGTTTGAACAACTCCGCTCCGGCTCCGACCAGATCCAGGACCGGACCGTTCAGGAAATCATGAAGATCCTCAACCGCAACCAACGCCAGCGTTTCGACAAACTCCTCGGCCCCCCCTTCGACCCCGCCGCGCTGACCTTCGAGACGCGTCGCCCGAACGAACAGCGTGAGGACGACGCCACCCCCCCCGGAGCCGTTCGACGCACTCCCGCTCCGTCGAACCCGTCCGACGACGAAGCCGAGCCATCGACCCCGTGACGCGCCAACGCAACGTCAATCAATAGATGCATGATGATATTCAACCATATTTTCGACGCATGAGAACAGGAAGTCGTATCCATGATGAATGTCCACGGACCCGACAGCGGGTCCGTGGACAGTTCAGAACATTTGATGATTGAAAACCGTTTTGAGTTTAATCCACTGATGGTGCGACGGTGATGACGATCGATTTTGAGGTCGGCGTGTTGCTGATCTCGGCCGTGCTGTCGATGGGAACCAGGACGTTGGCTTCGGGGAAGTAGGCGGCTGCGCAACCGCGGGGGATATCGTACGGGATGGCCCGGAAATGGCGAGCGATCCGGGTGCGGCCCTGCGGATCGATCCCGGTCAGGTCGACGCTCTGCTGCGGTTCAAGGCCACGGTCATGCATATCTTCCTGATTCAGGAAAACGATCCGACGCTCGTTGCGAATGCCTCGGTAGCGGTCGTCTCGACTATAAATTGTTGTGTTGAATTGATCATGACTGCGAATAGTCATGAGTAGCAACTGCCCCGGCTCGGGCTCGATCGCGCTCAACGGCGCGGGGGTGAAATGGGCCTTGCCGTCCCAGGTCGGGAAACGTCGCTCGCGGACCGGGTGCTCCAGGGCGAAGCCGCCGGGGTGGCGGACCTTTTCGTTGTAGTCGTCGAAGCCGGGGACGACGCGCTCGATGGCGTCTCGGATGCGGTCGTAATCCTCGACGAGCCATTGCCAGGGAACGGTCGATCGCTCCTTGAGGGTCTCCACCGCCAACCGGGCGATCATGACGGGCTCGCTGAGCAGGTGGGGCGAGGCGGGCGAGAAGCCGCCGTGCGACTGGTGGACGATCCCCATCGAGTTCTCGACCGTCACGAACTGCTCGACCCCGCCCTGAATGTCTCGCTCGCTGCGGCCGAGGCAAGGCAGAATCAAGGCCGTGCGGCCGGTCACGAGATGCGAGCGGTTGAGCTTCGTCGAGACCTGTGCCGTCAGGCGGCAGCGGCGGAGGGCCTCGGCCGTGAAGTGGGTGTCGGGGCTGGCCGAAAGGAAATTGCCGCCGAGGCCGAAGAAGACGTGGGCCTTCCCCTCGTGCATCGCCTGGATTGACTGCACTACGTCGAAGCCGTGATGCCGGGGAGGGTCGAAATTGAAGGCCGCGCCGAGGCGGTCGAGCCAGCGGTCGGGCATCCGTTCCCAGATGCCCATCGTCCGGTCCCCCTGCACGTTGCTGTGCCCCCGGACCGGACAAACTCCCGAGCCGGGCTTACCAAGCGCCCCTCGAAGAAGTAAGAGGTTGATGACTTCTTGAATCGTTGCGACCGAGTTCTTGTGCTGGGTCAGGCCCATCGCCCAGCAACAGATGATGCGGTCGGTCTCGGCCAGGCGGCGGGCTAACGCCTCGATCTGCTCGCGATCGATCCCGCTCAGGCGGGTGATCTCGACCCAGGTCGTCTGCTCGACGACCTCGCGGTAGGCGTCGAATCCGGACGTATGCTCATTGATGAACAGGCGGTCGATGGCGTCGCCTCGCTCATGCAGCATCGCGTCGAACAGGGCCTTGGCCAGCCCGCGGAACAGGGCTTGATCGCCATTAATCTTAACTTGCAGATACGTATCGGCCAGGGTCGTGGCGAAGCCGAGCATCCCGCGGACCTGCTGCGGGTGGGCAAAGGCGAGCAGGCCCGCTTCCTTCAACGGGTTGATGGCCACGAGCTTCGCCCCGTGCTCGACCGCGTTTTGCAGGGTCGTGAGCATCCTCGGGTGGTTCGTGCCGGGATTCTGGCCGACGAGGAGGATGATGTCCGCCTTGGCGAAGTCGTCGAGGTGGACCGACCCCTTGCCCACACCGAGGGTCAGGCCGAGGGCCGCGCCGCTCGACTCGTGGCAGAGGTTCGAGCAATCCGGCAGGTTGTTCGTACCGTACTGCCGAACGAACAACTGATAGAGGAATGCCGCTTCGTTGCTGGTTCGACCCGAGGTGTAGAAGACGGCCTCGTCGGGAGAGGTCAGGGCGTTCAGCTCGTCGGCGACGAGGCGGAACGCGTCGTCCCAGGCGATCGGCTCGTAGTGGGTCGCGCCGGGACGGAGGATCATCGGCTCGGCAAGGCGTCCCTGGGCGTCGAGCCAGTCGTCGCCATGCCGGGCCAGATCGGCGACGGAGTGCTGGGCGAAGAAGGCCCGGTCGACGCGCTTCGTGGTGGTTTCGGCGGCGACGGCCTTCGCGCCGTTCTCGCAAAACTCGAAGCTGGTCCGCTCGCCAGGCTCGGGGTCGGGCCAGGCGCAGCTCGGGCAGTCGAAGCCGCCGTCCTGGTTGACGTGGGTGAGGATGTTCAACCCTCGGACGAGTCCCGCCTCTCGGGTGACCTTCTTCATGGCGTGGAAGACGGCCTCGGGACCGGCGGCCTTGTGCTCGGGCTTCTTCAGGTGCAGGGCGGAGAACTCGGCCGGTGGCTCGTCGCTGGGGTGGCCGTGCTCGTCGTCGAACGGGTTCGGCGGCAGCGACGGAGACTCCGGGGTCGTGGGGGGGGGCTTCGGCGAGGTGTCGCGAGAGTCGGGCGCCATGAGGAGAGCCTCCGCGGATCGCAAACCAACCAGGAAGGAGCGGGGTCAAGGGGCGGGGTCGGCGGTCGAGGCGGCCTCGACCCGGACCCGGACCCGCCACGGGGCGCTATAGACGTTGAATCGATCGGGACCGACGAAGCCGCAGAGCGTCAGGCCGAAGGTCTCGGCCACCTCGACCGCCAGGCTCGACGGGGCCCCAACGGCGGCGACGATCGGCAAGGCGGCGGTGACGGCCTTCTGGACGATCTCGAAGCCGGCCCGACCGCTGACGAGCAGGATGGCCGGCTCGGCGTCGGGGTGGGGACCGTCGAGGGTTCCCAGGGCTCGGGCGCCGATGAGCTTGTCGACGGTGTTGTGACGGCCGATGTCCTCTCGGGCGGCGATCAGGGAACCGAAGGGATCGAGCAGGGCCGCGGCGTGCAGGCCGCCGGTCTCGACAAAGACGCGCTGGTGGTGACGGAGCAAGACCGGCAGACGGTGGATCGTCTCGGCCTCGACGACCGGCCCGTGGCCTGGGTTCGGCCGGCAGCCGTCGAGGTTCAGGGCACGGAGGGTGGCGGTCCCGCAGACGCCGCAACTGGAGTTGGTCAGGACGTTCCGGGCGAAGCGTTCCAGATCGACCTCGACCCCTGGTTTCAGGTCGACCCGGATGATCCGGTCGAGCGATCGGCCGGCGTCTTCGGGTTCCTCGCGGGCGACCTCGTCGATGGCCTCGGGCGAGGGGATGACCCGCTCGTTGAGCAAGAAGCCGACGGCCAGCTCGGGGTCGTGGCCGGGGGTCCGCATGGTGATGCCGATCGTCCGGACCGTCCGTCGATCCGTCGGGCCGAAGCCGAGGCGGATCTCCATCGGCTCCTCGGCCGCGAGGCGATCCCAGAGGATCTCCGACTCGACGCCGTGGGCTCGGACACGCTGCACCCGGGTTCGTACCGACTCCGGACCGGACATGGACACCGGCCCTCCAGGCGGGAAGAAACGCAGGGCCGAGAAACGCTCGGCCGGCACTGACCCTCTCTATCATACCCGTCGGGAGGCCCGGCTCAACGACCGACCCCGCCCCGACCGGACGAGGGCAACGTCCTGCGGTTGGCCGTTCTCGATGAGGGGGGGAGGCGTCGTCGATGAGGTTCCCTGTTCCCTCGAACCCCGACGGAGCGCCGTCGACGACACGACGGGCCTCGGGGCGCGTGTCCCTTCGCCGATTGGGACCGAGCAATCGCCGAAGCGAGGAGCGGGGCCGGATCGAGGCGCGCGCGGAGGGGTCGGACCGGGGCGAGCAAGCTCCAGGACCGGCACGATCGGAAGGGAGAGCCGCGGGGTCATGACCGACTTGGGCCGTCGAGCGAACCTCGGGAGACGTCCTGAGGGTGGTCGAGCGGGGCCTCGGGAGCGGGGAACGAGGCCTCGGTGCGCTCGTCGGTGCGCCCTTCGGTGCGCTGGTCGGGGGAGGAGAAGGCTCCGGGGGCTTCGTTTCGGATCTCGCTTTGTGACTTTGGGTTATGGCGATCGTCGGGCGAGGTCGCCGGGTTGAACGGGGGTTCGTTTCGGGAATCGGGGGGAGGAGGCGGGACGTAGGCGGGGCGGTCGGAGTGCTGGGAGCGGGAGGCGTTCATGAGCTTCGCCTCGCGGGCGAAGGTTTTCGAGCGTTCGGAGCGGAGGCGGGTCAGGGCGTTGAGGGATTTATGGAAGTCGCGGAAGGCGTCGCGGCGGTAGCGGTGGCGGAGTTGGCCGGCCTTGGAGGTGTCGATCAGGGCGGCGACCTCGATGGCGTCGGCCTCGGGGCGGTCGACGTCGTCCCAGACGATCGGGCGGAGGGTTTCGAGGCGGGCGATCTGGTGGTCGACGAAGGATCGGAGGCGATCGACGGCGGCGGGGTCGCCGGGGGTGTCGGTGGCGGGTTGGACCGTTTTCGGGAAGGCGGAGGCGGCGAGGGACCAGACGAGGGCGGGTTCGCCGGTCGGGTCGGCCGGGGAGGTGGCCGGGTGGCCGAGCAGGTGCAGGGCGGTGATCAGGTCGCGTCCGGTTT